>CAZFTQ010000055.1:0-4817 GCA_964522365.1 uncultured Desulfovibrio sp.
ACCAAGGAGGATCTGCGGAACCAGTATCCTCTGGGCCTCGTCATCGTGCCCAGAGAGGATCTGGTGCGCCTGCACTGCTCAAGCGGCACCACGGGCACGCCCGTGGCCATCGCCCATACCCAGAACGACCTGAACACCTGGGCGGATCTCATGGCCCGCTGCATGCACATGGCGGGCGTGCGCAGAACGGACGTCTTCCAGAACATGTCCGGCTACGGGCTCTTTACCGGAGGCCTCGGCATCCACGCGGGCGCCGAGCGCCTGGGCTGCATGACCGTGCCGGCCGGCCCCGGCAACACGGCCCGCCAGATCAAGCTTGTCAAGGACTTCAACACCACGGTCATCCACATTCTCCCCTCCTACGCCATCATCCTGGGCGAAAAGATCAAGGAGCGCGGGGAAGACCCCGCCAGTCTCCCCCTGCGCATCGCCCTGGTGGGCGCCGAGCCCTACACGGACGCCTTCCGGGACCGCATCCAGGACATGTTCAACATGAAGGTCTACAATTCCTACGGTCTCTCGGAAATGAACGGTCCGAGCGTGGGCTTCGAATGCCAGGCCCAGGCGGGCATGCATCTCTGGGAAGACGCCTACATCGTGGAAATCGTGGATCCGGAGACGGGCAGACATGTGAAGCCCGGCGAGATCGGCGAGCTTGTCATGACGACCCTGGTGCGCGAGAGCATGCCCATTCTGCGCTACCGTTCCCGCGACCTCACCCGCTTCATCCCCGGGGACTGCGCCTGCGGCCGCCTGCACCGCCGCATGGACCGCATCCTGGGCCGCACGGACGACATGTTCATCTGCAAGGGCGTCAACATCTACCCGCAGCAGGTGGAAGGCGTGCTCATGCACTTTGAGGAGGTGGGCCGCAACTACCTCATCGTCCTGGACAACGAAAGCGGCGGCGAGGTCCTCCATGTCAAGGTGGAAATCCGGGAAGAGTCCTTCGTGGAGGACATGCGCACTCTCCAGGACCTCCAGAACCGCCTGGCCCGCGCCATCCGCAACGAAATCCTCGTGACCCCCAAGGTGGAGCTGGTGCAGAGCAATTCCCTGCCCATGAACGAGGGCGGCAAGGCCGTGCGCTTCAAGGATCTCAGAAACAGCAAGTAGGGCGAACAGGCCGGCCGCTTTCCCGTCCGGCGGCAGGAGAAGGCATGGCAGTTTTCGCCGCCGGTCTGGCGCTGCTCTTCATCGCCTCTCTCAGCGTCTTCGGTCTGCCCGGCAACTGGCTCATCATCGGCTTTGCGGCTTTCTGCCACTTTTTCCTGGGCTTTCAGCCCGGCCTGAGCCACTGGTACTGGATCCTTGCCATCAGCGTGGCCCTTCTGGGCTCGGGGGTGGAATGGGTCGTGCAGATCAGGCTTTCCCGGAAATACGGTTCCAGCCGCACGGGCTCGGCGGGCGGGATCCTGGGCGCAATCACAGGCGCCCTCTGTCTGGCTCCGCTCTTCTTCGGCCTCGGGGCTTTCCCGGGCGCCCTCCTGGGCGCCTGGACAGGCTGCTTCCTCGCCGAGCTTCTGCGGGGCCACCGGGCGGGGGAAGCGGCGCATGCCTCCCTGGGCGCCATGATGGGCCGATTTCCGGGCACGGTCCTGAAACTCACCTGCGGCGTCATCATCACCCTCGTCACCCTGCAGTTTTTCTGGCCGGACCAGAGCGGGCTCCCCTGTGACTTCCCCTGGCTCCCCGGGGTCTCCCGGATCCTGAACGGGGCGCTCCCGCTGACGGCCTGAGGGCCTTTCTCTTCCGGAAAAGGCTGAAACTTCCCGCGCCCGCGGGGACCTGAAGAAAACGCGGACAGACCGGCCCCCTGGGCCGGCAGAAGGAGAACGCATGGAAGTCTTCGCCATGGGCTGGTCACTCATCGTCGCGGCCTTTCTCTTTGTGCTGGCCATCGTGCTTCTGCTCAGCGTCTTCGGTCTGCCGGGCAACTGGATCATGATCGGCCTTGTGGCCGTCTGCCACTTCGCCATGCCGGCCCAGAGCCCCCTGAGTCCCTGGTACTGGGTCATTGTCCTGGGCGTGGCGATCTTCGGCGAGGCGGTGGAGTTCCTCCTCCAGATCCGGCAGTCCAAAAAATACGGCTCAAGCGGCACAGGCACCGTGGGCGGCGTCATAGGCGCTCTCATCGGCGCCGTCTGCATGGCGCCCCTCTTCTTCGGCATCGGAGCCTTTCTCGGCGCCCTCATCGGCGCCTGGACAGGCTGCTTCCTTTTTGAGCTTCTGCGCGGCACCGAGACCAGAGCGGCCGCCAGGGCCGCCCTGGGCGCCATGTTCGGGCGCTTCCTGGGCACGGTCTGGAAGCTCACCTGCGGCGTCATCATCTGGGTCGTCACCCTGAACTGCCTCTGGCCGGATCCCGGCAGGCTTCCCTTTGACCTCCCCTGGATCCCCAGAGCGGTGCCGCCTCCGGGCTCCCAGGTCCTGAGCCAGGTGCTCTCGCTGGCCGTCTGATCCCTTTCTTTCCAAGGAGACCTGCTGCTGTGGAACTGAGCGGCCTGCGCGTGGTCCTCGCCGACACGCGCTTTCCGGAAAACGTAGGCATGGCCGTGCGGGCCTGCGTCAACATGGGCTGCAGCGAGCTCGTGCTCGTCTCCCCTGAGCGCTGGATCCCCGAAAAGGCTGTCCCGCTGGCCACCCCCAAGGGTCTGGCGCTTCTCGGGCGTGTCAGGGTCTGCGGGACTCTCCTGGAGGCTCTGGGGGACTGCCGCTGCACCATCGCCGCCACGGCCCGCACAGGGGGCTGGCGCAGGGAAATTCTGACGCCCGCCCAGGCGGCTGCCAGAGCGGCCGCGACCGGCCTCGCGGGCGCCCGGACCGCCCTTGTCTTCGGCTCGGAGGACAGGGGCCTTGAAAACAGTCAGATAGAGCTCTGCCAGCACATCGTCACCATCCCCACGGCGGGAGAGGCCTCCTCCCTCAATCTGGCCCAGGCCGTGCTGATCCTGCTCTACGAGTGCGCCGCGGCCTTCCGCGAGGCCGCGAAAGGCCGGGCTGAGAAGCAGGCGGAGATTTTTTCCGTTCCGCCCGACGCCGTGCCGGCCGGAGACATGGAGCGCTTTTACGGCCTCCTGGAAAAGGCTCTTCTGCGCCTGGACGTGCTTCACGGCGGCAATCCGGACTATTTTTTCCTCCCCTGGCGCCGCTTTTTCGCCCGGGCCGGTCTCAGACGCCACGAGTACGATGCCTTCATGGGTCTCTGCCGCCAGGTGCTCTCGCGGCTCGGGGAAAAAAGGGGCTCCTGAGCGGGAGAGAAATTTTTTCAATGACGAAATTTTTCCTGGGTCCTGACTGGCCGCAGAGAGCCAAGATAGGCTCTAACGCCAGGTAATGACCATGAAAACAAGTATGCGTTCCGATCGAAGATTTCTGAAGCCAAAGTCCGCCAGCTTGTGAAGTTTTTTTCCGTTGATTTGACATCAACGCAGATTTCTCAGCTGTCTGGAATCAACAGAAATACTGTAAACAGGTATATCGCAGCCCTGCGGGAGAGAATTGCGCTGTGCTGCGAGGCAGAATCCCCGATCAAAGGGGAGACTGAAGTCGATGAAAGCTGTTGCGGAGCAGGAAGGGTCAAGGGAATCCGAGGCCGGGGCGCTCGTGGAAGAGCAATGGTTTTCGGTCTCTTCAAAAGGAATGGGAAGGTGTACGCCGAAATCGTTCCCGACTGCTCCAAAGACACCCTCCAGGAAATTATCCGGGGACGCGTTGACCTTGAAAGTGTCATCCATTCCAACGGCTGGCGCGGCTGCGATGGGCTTGTTGACCTTGGATATCAAAAGCTTTTCCACGTTGAGCACGGCAACAGCGAATTTGCCAGTAAGCTTTCATATATCAACGGGATAGAAAGTTTCTGGGGGTACGCCAAAACAAGACTCGTCCGTTTTCGCGGCATCAAAAAAGAATCGTTTTATTTACATTTGAAAGAGTGCGAATTCAGATTTAACCATCGGAATGATGACATTTACAAGTTGCTGTTAAAAATGCTCAGAGATTTTCCTGTCAAAAATGAAACGGCATGCAAGGACAGCTGCGAAGCTCATGAAAAATCACAAAGACCAGCTTGAAGCGCAAATCGGCATGGAAACATCGATCTTCATCAGTATGATCGAAATCGGGGATCCACAAAAGACGTAAATCAACGAGTCGGGATCAATGCAAAGGCTGGAGACAGCGGCGGGTTTATCGCTTCAGGCTTGCTGAGGTGAATATATCAGCTGCGTTATTTCAGCGTTTTCGAGGTAATGGTTCCAAGGATGAGCTTTTCCCATTGAGAAAGTGACACGCTCCCTGAGCGGCTGTCTTGCTTCTGAGAACAATTCCTGTTAGATTGCGGCAACTTTCACATGGAGGGCTGTCTCATGGCTGAACTGAAGGATTTTGCCACGCTGCAGATTTCGTGGAATCTGACGCCGGAGCACGCGGTGACCATGTACCTGGAATTCGGGAACAATGACTGGCGTTCCGAATACCCGCCTGTGCGCTCCAAGACGGACCTCTCCTACTACTTCGTGGTGGACACCTGGGGCCCCAGGCCCGTCATCCGTCTGGTGCGCCGCAATTCCGACGGTGCCTCCGACATCTTTGTCATGGACATGCCCGACGAGCTCATCCCTGAGTTTGAAAAGGAAAACTGCGGTCTCAAGGGCGTGAGCGCCCCTACGGACCAGGTGAAGAGCTGGCTGCGCCACGCCATGGGCATCGACTGAAAAAGCCCTGACAGAAAAGAGAAGAGGACGCGGTCCGTTTCCGGAGCGCGTCCCCTTGCCGTGCGCCTTCTTTTTCCCGGGTCTGACCGGACGCGGGGAAAA
>CAZFTQ010000055.1:4917-15983 GCA_964522365.1 uncultured Desulfovibrio sp.
CGGGCCGGCCGGAAGATCCGCATGAGCGTCAGAGGATCTTCCGTGCAGAAGGCCTCCGCGCCCAGAAGACTCAGAGTGAGCGCCTCCTGCGGGCTCACATGGCCCAGCACATGGGCCGGAATGCCTGCGGACCGCAGGCCGCAGAGCCGTCAGCCGGAGGCCAAGGCCCTGGGGAGCAGACAGACGGAGGCTCCCAGGTCCCGGCAGAGATCCGGCAGATTGCAGGCTTCGTTCAGCACCGTGAGACCGGTCGTGAGCCAGCCTGCTCCCGCGCGGTCCCGGAAGCGTCGTGCGGCCAGCAGAAAATCCCTGTTCCCGGAAGCGAGGAGAACGGGGCGGCCATGGGCCGCCTGTGCGAGATCCTCCAGAAAGGGACCGGCGGGGAGCGTCGGGGTCAGGGTCTCTGAGAGGAGAAGAACCGGGGGCACCCCGCTCCGGCAGCAGAAGGACACCACTTCCTCGAGGGGCGGCGTGTCCTTCTGACCTTCTTCTCCGACCGCCGGATTCCCGTCCGCTCCGCGGTGCACGAGGCAGCCGGCAAAATCGAGGGGCACCTCCGCGGCCGCGGCAAAAGCCTCTCTGCTGTGGGAGGGACGCGCGGGACCTCCGGGCACGGCGGGACAGTCGCAGGCCCCGTCCAGAGGATCTCCGAAGCGGAGGCCGCCCAGACCTCCGAAGAGGATTCTGTCCTGCCTTTCGGCAAAGCTGAAGCTCATGGTCCTTTCGCCTCCGCCGTTCAGGAGAGGGCCAGCAGGTGCCCCCGAAGGGCCCGGATGCGGTCGCGCACGACGGCCGCCTCCTCGAACTCCAGATCGCGGGCGAGCTCGCGCATCCGTTTTTCCAGGGTCTGGATGAGGGCGGCGGTCTCCTCCGCCGTGGCGGGCGCCGCCTGGCTTTCCTGCTTCCTTCCCTTTCTGCCCTTCTTTCCGCTTCGGGCTTCAGACTCGGCCCAGACGGCGTCCAGGGGCGAATCGAGCCCCTTGGAGGTGGACCTGGGCGTCACATGGTGCAGCTCGTTGTAGGCCTGCTGTCTGTCGCGGCGCCTTTTTGTCTCGTCCATGGCCGTCCGCATGGCTTCCGTCACGGTGTCCGCGTAGAGGATCACCGTGCCGTGCACATTGCGGGCGGCGCGGCCGAAGGTCTGGATGAGGGAGCCCGCCGAGCGCAGAAAACCCTCCCGGTCCGCGTCCAGAATGCAGACCAGGGAGACTTCCGGGATGTCGAGCCCCTCGCGCAGGAGATTGATGCCGATGAGCACGTCGAACTCGCCCAGGCGCAGGGAGCGGATGATCTGCATGCGCTCCAGGGTGTCGATGTCCGAGTGCAGGTAGCGGGCCTGCACGTCCATGCTGAGGCAGAAGTCCGTGAGATCCTCGGCCATGCGCTTGGTGAGGGTGGTGACGAGCACCCGTTCGCCCCGGGCGATGCGGGCCCTGCATTCGCTCAGGAGATCTTCCATCTGTCCCTGCACAGGCCGCACCAGGACCTCGGGGTCCAGCAGGCCGGTGGGCCGGATGATCTGCTCGGCCACCAGACCCTGGGACTGTTCCAGCTCGTACCTGCCGGGGGTGGCTGAGACATAGACCACCTGGTGGATCATCCGGCGGAATTCCTCGAAGCGCAGGGGCCGGTTGTCCAGGGCGGAGGGCAGCCTGAAGCCGTAGTCCACCAGGGTCTGCTTGCGGGAGCGGTCGCCCCGGAACATGCCCCCCAGCTGGGGCACCGAGATGTGGGACTCGTCGATGAAGAGGAGGAAGTCCTTCGGAAAGTAGCTGAGCAGGCAGGCCGGCGGCTCGCCTTCCTTCCGGCCGTCCATGTGGCGTGTGTAGTTCTCGATGCCGTTGCAGTAGCCGAGCTCCTCCAGCATTTCCAGGTCGAGCTGGGTGCGCTGCTCGAGGCGCTCCGCCTCCAGGAGCCTGCCCTGACTCCGGAATTCCTGCAGGCGATCCGCGAGCTCGGCGCGGATGTCCGCGCAGGCCCGCCTGAGATTGTCCTGACCCGAGACATAGTGGCTCGCGGGAAAGAGAACGGTTTTCTCCACCCGGCCCAGGGTCTCCCCCGTGATGGGATCGATTTCCCGCATGGCCTCGATGTCGTCCCCGAAGTATTCGATGCGCAGGGCCTGCTCGTGGCGGTAGGGCGGGATGATCTCGATGGCGTCGCCCCGCACGCGGAAGGTGCCCCGGTGGAAGTCGTAGTCGTTGCGTTCGTAGTGCACGTCCACGAGCCTGGCCATGAGGGCGTCCATGGGCAGATGCTGGCCCGTTTCCACGGGAATGACGAGCCGGGCGTAGTATTCGGGCGAGCCCAGGCCGTAGATGCAGGAGACCGAAGCCACGATGACCACATCCCTGCGCGTCAGAAGGGCGTGGGTTGCCGAGTGCCTGAGCTTGTCGATGTTGTCGTTGATGGCGGAGTCTTTGGCGATGTAGGTGTCCGAGGCCGGCACATAGGCTTCCGGCTGGTAGTAGTCGTAGTAGCTGACGAAGTATTCCACGGCGTTGTGCGGAAAGAACTCGCAGAATTCCGTGTAGAGCTGGGCCGCCAGGGTCTTGTTGGGGGCGAGCACCAGGGTGGGTCTGTCCGCCTGGGCGATGACATTGGCCATGGTGAAGGTCTTGCCCGAGCCCGTCACGCCCAGAAGCACCTGCTCGGGGATCCCCTGCCTGATGTTGCCGACGAGAGCCTCGATGGCCTGGGGCTGATCCCCCGTGGGTCTGTAGGAACTGACAAGGTCAAAGGGCATGCGACACTCCTCATGGCCGGACACAGGTCCGCCTTTCCGGGTTTCTGTAGCAGAGTCCGGCCCGGAGCAAAAGCGGGAAGGGACGCCGCCGGAGAGGGTCCTGCCTGACGGTCTGAGACTCTTTCCGTCAGTCCGTGCCCCGGACGCGGAAAGCCCCGGGCCCCGAGGGCTTTCCGCCTGAACTCCGGAAAAGGAGCGGTCAGCTCTCCGGAGAGGGGGAGCCTGCGGCGGATGCGCGCGGGCCTGTGCCCCGTTTTCCGCCGGCAGGCGGGCTCTTCCTGGAGGCTCATCGGTCCGCCCCTGAGGCTCAGCCCTGCGGAACTGACTGACGGAAGATTCGCCATGGGAGCGGGAACCTGGAAGAAAGGCACCGCGATGAGAATCGGCATCCCTGCGGGACAGGAGTTCCCGGCCGCGATCCGCAGGAGAATTGTCAGGACGCGGACAGGCAGATTTCTTTACCTTTTTTCCATTCATGGATATCTTTCCCCGGCTTGGCTCAAGTCCCCTGCCGGGCCTTGTGCCGGCGGGGGCATGTCCGGGTCCGGGCGATGCCGCCCGCACCCCTCGCCTTCCGCCCGCTTTTCTGCCCGGCCGGGCTGTTCCCCCCGCCGGCCCCGCAGGCCAGTTGTCCGGGGTCTGACCGACGGCATGCCTTTTCCACGCATCGCCGCCGCGCCGTGTTCACTTTTTGCTCTCGGGGTTGCTGCACCGTGGATTCAAATCAAGCCTTTGTCTATCTCGCCATTGCGTCGTACCTGGCCGTCGTGCTCTACATCGGCTACTATTTTTCAAAACAGAACGAGGACTCCGGGGACTTCTACCTGGGCGGCCGCAAGCTCGGGCCCATCGTGACGGCCATGAGCGCGGAAGCCTCGGACATGTCCGGCTGGCTCCTCATGGGCATTCCGGGACTGACCTTCTTCTCGGGCATCGCCGACACCTTCTGGACCTCGCTGGGTCTTGCCATCGGCACCTATTTCAACTGGCTCATCGTGGCCAGACGCCTGCGCCGCTACAGCGCGAGTCTCGGGGCCATCACGATTCCGGACTTCTTCGACCGCCGCTACAGGGACAGAAGCCGTCTGCTTCTGGGCATCTCGGCCCTGATCATCATCGTCTTCTTCATTCCCTACACCGCGGCCGGCTTCGCCGCCTGCGGCAAGCTCTTCTCCTCCCTCGTGGGCGTGGACTATGTCTACGGGATGATTCTGGGCGCGGCCATCATCATCGGCTACACCACCATGGGCGGCTTCCTGGCAGCCTCCACCACGGACCTCATCCAGTCCATCGTCATGACCTTTGCCCTCATAGTCATCATTTTCTTCGGCATCGATCTGGCGGGGGGCTGGGACAGCGTCACCACGGCCGCCACCTCCCTGGACGGGTTTGTGAGCTTCACCACCTCCACCAATGTGGTCACCCACAAGGTTTCGGACTACGGCCTTCTGACCATCATCTCCACCATGGCCTGGGGTCTCGGCTACTTCGGCATGCCGCACATTCTCCTGCGCTTCATGGCCATCCGCGACGAGCATGAGATCGCCCTGGCCCGGCGCATCGGCACGAGCTGGGTCTTCATCGCCATGTGCTCGGCCATCCTCATCGGCGTCATCGGCTACGCCGTGGCCAAGACCGGCGCCGTGCCGCTCTACGGCTCCAGCGCCGACGCGGAAAAGATCATCATCCAGCTGAGCCATCTCCTGAGCGAGCACAGCGTGGGCGCCGCCTTCATCGCCGGCCTGGTGCTGGCGGGCATCCTGGCCTGCACCATGTCCACCGCGGACTCCCAGCTCCTGGCCGCCGCCTCGGGCATTTCCGAAAACATCTTCAAGGGCGTCTTCGGCTGGAAGATGTCCGACAAGATCACCCTCCTCTCCGCCCGTCTCACCGTGCTCTTCATCTCCATCGTGGCCATCTTCATCGCCCGGGATCCCCAGAGCTCGGTCTTCCAGATCGTTTCCTTCGCCTGGGCGGGCTTCGGCGCGGCGTTCGGGCCCGTGGTCCTCGCGAGTCTCTTCTGGAAGCGCACCACCTGCCAGGGCGCCCTGGCAGGCATGGTCGCCGGCGGCGCCGTGGTCTTCATCTGGAAGTTCCTCGTGAAGCCTCTGGGCGGCGTCTGGGGCATCTATGAGCTCCTCCCGGCCTTCATCGTCGCCGGCGTCGCCATCATTCTGGTGAGCCTCATGACGCAGAAGCCCTGCGAAGAGATCGAAAAGGAATTCGAACAGGCCAACGCCCTCTAAGCCCTCTTTTTCCCCGAAGGACAAAAAAACCGGCCCCTTGCGTCATGCGAGGGGCCGGTCTGTTTCTGGGGGGAGCTTCCGCTCAGGCCTGGCAGGGGAGGAGGGGGTGCCAGCCCTCCCCATCGTGGCCGTAGACCGTGCGCCAGGGGAGGAAGGGCCAGATCACGGCTCTCGCCGAGGGCGAGTCGCCGTATTCCCGGGTGAGCGCGTCCTCCGAGAAGGGATCGTGGCGCAGGGCATCGGCGAGCCGCCCTTCAAAGTCCTTCCGATCGAGAAGGCTCGCGCCCTGGGCCATGATGTGCTCCGTCTCCTGCTGACAGTCCAGAAGCGTCATGCCCCTGAGCCTCAGCAGGCTCACCAGGGCCGCCAGGCAGGCTCTGGAGGCGCCCGAGACCCGGTGGAACATGGATTCCCCGTAAAAGACCCGGCCGAGGGCCAGGCCGTACAGGCCTCCCGCGAGCGTCTCCCCGTCCCAGGCCTCCAGCGAATGGACGAAACCCAGGGCGAAGAGGTCCGTGTAGGCCGCCCGTATGTCGTCGCTTATCCAGGTCTCCTCGCGGTCGGCGCAGCCGGAGATGACCTGTCCGAAAGCCTGATCAAGTGTGATCCTGAAGGGATGAGCCTTGAACTGGCGGCGCGAGCGTCTGGGCAGATGGTAGTTTTCCGGCAAAAGGACGCAGCGCGGGGAGGGGCTCCACCAGAGGATGGGATCCCTCCTGCTGAAACAGGGAAAGATGCCCCGGCTGTAGGCCGCGAGCAGCAGGGGGACGGAGAGGTTTCCGCCCCGGCAGAGAAGGCCTTCCGGGGAGGCGCGGCCCGTGTCCGGGAAGCAGCCGGCCATCTCCCGGATCAGACGCACGACTCCCGGAAAACCGGAAATTCCCTGCGGCATCACGACTCCACGAGTTCGAGTCTGTCTTCCTTCAGGTCCAGGCAGGCCTTGCCGCCCTTCTGAAGGGAGCCGAAGAGAAGTTCCCTGGCGAGGCGGTCTTCCACCTGGTCGCGCAGAAGCCTGCGCAGGGGTCTCGCGCCCATCCTGGGATCAAAGCCCTTGACGGCGAGCCAGCGGCGGGCCGCGTCGCTCAGTCTGAGCTTCACATGGCGATCCGCCAGGGAGGCCATGATTTCCGCCAGGAACTTGTCCACGATGTGGAGCATCATGTCGCTCGTCAGGCTGCGGAAGGGAATCATGGCGTCAAGACGGTTCCGGAATTCCGGCGCGAAGAGCGCCTCCACGGCCTTCAGGGCCTTCTTGGCGGCGTCTTCGGGTCTGGCCTGCCCGAAGCCCACGGAAACCGTGTTCATCTCGAAGGTGCCGGCGTTGGAGGTCATGATGAGAATGACGTTGGAGAAGTCCGTCTTGCGGCCGGTGTTGTCCGTGAGCGTGGCGTCGTCCATGACCTGCAGAAGGATGTTGAAGATGTCCGGGTGGGCCTTTTCGATTTCGTCCAGCAGCACCACGGAGTAGGGGGACTTGCGCACCGCCTCGGTGAGCAGGCCGCCCTGGTCGAAGCCCACGTAGCCTGGCGGGGCGCCGATGAGTCTGGAGACCGAGTGCTTTTCCATGTACTCGCTCATGTCGTAGCGCAGAAAATCCACGCTCAGGACATCGGCCAGACTCCTGGCCACCTCGGTCTTGCCGACGCCCGTGGGGCCGTAGAAGAGGAAGGAGCCCGCGGGCCGGGTGCTCTGGCCGAGACCCGCCCGGGAGCGGAGAATGGCCCGCACCGTGAGCTCGATGGCCTCGTCCTGACCGAAGACGCGCTGCTTGAGCTCTTCTTCCAGGCGTCCCAGGCGGTCCCGCTCGGAGCCGGACACGGTGCGCACCGGGATGCCGGCCATCCTGGCCACAATGCGTTCCACGTCCGCCATGCTGACCTTGGGCCGCGGCTTTCTGCCGGGCTTCGCCTTCGGTTCCTCCTCTTCGGACTTCCGCGTTTCGGTCATGATCCCGACGCTCGGCTCATCCAGGATGTCCGAGAGGGAAAAGGCCGGTTTCTTTTCGGATTTCCGGGCGGTCTTCCGCTCCGCGGCGCCGGATGCGGCGTCGCGGGCGAGATTTTCCGCATGCAGGTGCACGGAGGCGCCGGCCTCGTCCATGAGGTCGATGGCCTTGTCGGGAAGGAGCCTGTCCCGGATGTGCCGGGCCGAGAGATCCACCATGGCCTTGAGCACGGGCTTGGAATAGGACACCTGGTGGTGGTCGGCGTAGCGCTTCTGGAGGCCGCAGAGGATGGCCAGGCAGTCCTCCCTGGAGGGCTCGCGCACATCGATGCGCTGGAAGCGCCGGGCCAGCGCCCGGTCCTTTTCAAAGTGGTTGCGGAACTCCTCGTAGGTGGTGGAGCCCATGCAGCGCAGTTCGCCGCTGGCAAGGATGGGCTTGAGGATGTTGGAGGCGTCCATGGCGCCGCCGGAGGTGGCGCCGGCGCCGATGATGGTATGGATCTCGTCGATGAAGAGGATGGTGTTTCTGAGCTGCCTGAGCTCCTTCACGATGGCCTTGAGCCGGGCCTCGAAGTCGCCCCGGTAGCGGCTGCCGGCCAGCACCATGCCCAGATCCAGGGCGTAGACGCTGGTCTCGGCGAAAGCCTCGGGCACCTCGCCGTTGACGATGCGCAGAGCCAGACCCTCGGCGAGGGCCGTCTTGCCCACGCCGGGATCGCCCACGAAGAGGGGATTGTTCTTGCGGCGGCGGCAGAGGACCTCGATGGTGCGGTCCAGTTCCTGGCTGCGGCCCACCAGGGGATCCAGACGGCCGGCGCGGGCGGCCTCCGTGAGGTTGGTGGTGTACTTGTCCAGGGCCTTTTCCTCGTCCTCTTCCCCGCCTTCCTCCTCGTCCCGGGCGCGCCTGCGGGGGCGGCGGGGGCGGTTCTCGCCGCGGCCTTCCTCCTTCGCGCGTTCAGTCCTTCCTTCCCGGCGGGCCAGGTGGGAGACAAAGCGCTCCACTTCCAGCAGGGTCACGCCCTGGCGCTGGAGATAGTAGTAGGCGTGGTTGTCCTCGTCCTGCATGATGCCCACCAGCAGGGACCCCAGATCCACAGTGTCCCGGCCGGCGGATTCCATGGCCCGGATGGTGCGGTCAAAGAGGCGGGTGACCGCCACGGTCTGCACGATTTCGTGCGCTGTGTCCTCCGGCACCTCTTCCATGCAGGTGCGGAAAAAGCCCTCGAGCTGCTCTCTGAGCATGGGCACGGAAGCGCCGCAGCCTTCCAGCAGCACGCGTCCCCGCATGATCTTCGTGCAGGCGTAAAGAATGTGTTCCACGGTGATGACCCCGTGGCGGCGTTTCTGGGCTTCAAGCAGCGCTTCGCGCAGGACGTATCGGGCGGTGGTACTGAAATTCATCAGGCAATTCTCCGGTAAACGGGGGACAGGCGCGGGACGGTCATTCCTGCTCCAGGGTGCAGAGCAGAGGGAAGCCGGCTTCCCGGGCCCTTGAGTGGACCATCTGCTGTTTGGTGACGGCTATTTCCTTGACATAGGCGCCGCAGCGCGCCTGGCCGTCGTTGTGCACCTTCAGCATGAGGTTCACGGCCTCTTCCCTTTTTTTATAAAAGACTTCCATGAGCACGCGCACGACGAACTCCATGGTGGTGTAATCATCGTTGTGCAGATAGATGGCGTAGCGGGGCGGTTCCTTCACCTCGGGATCCTTCAGCAGGGCATCCTCTCCCTTGGTGGAGGCATATCTCTCAACGGGCATGTGTACTCCTCTTTGCGGCTGCGCGTTCGCTGGCAGGGCCGGCAAAAACTTCGGGGGAAAAGCGCGTCTCAGGGCTGTTCCGACCCGAAGGGGTCCTTTTCAGGAGAGGCTGTCAGGCCCAGACGGCTGCGTACGGCCCGCCGCCGGGCCTCGGTGAAAACGAAGGAGTCGACCCTGGGCAGACCACGGGCCGCCAGCCACTCCTGATGGAGAGCATAATAAGATTTTGCACTGTTCGGGCTTTTGTCAAGACCCAGCGCCTTTTCCAGCCGGGCGAGAAGGGGGAGAGGGGCCTCAATCTCGGCCACTTCCCCGAAGGGCAGTTCGTCCAGATCGATGCCCGCTCCCTCCAGACGCCAGGATTCCCGGATTTTTTCGTAGCGGGCGAGCACCGTGAAGCCCAGGCGGCCCAGAATGGCGTGCATGGTCCGGGCGTCGTCGAGTCCGAGCTCAAGCTCTTCCCGCCGCTTGACCGGGCGGCCTTCCAGCATGAGGTCCGGCAGGGGGGCCTTGAAGGTGAGGCGGGCGTCCGTTCTGTCCGGCCACTCCCGGATGCGCAGGCGCAGAAGCTCCCGGCGGGCCCTGAGGGGATCCGTCGCCCTGTCGTAGAGGGCGTTGCTCTCAAAGTGCGCGCCGCCCTCGGGGCGGGCTCCCAGGGCGATGAGTCTGGAGCGAAGCTCTTCAATGGAGATTTCGAGGTATTTGCGTTCTGTTTCTTCAGCCACGGCGCCCTCCCTTGCCGAAGAGTCCGGCCGCCAGATCGGCGATGGTGCGGCAGGTCCCGGGCGCCACGATGGGCGAAAAGCCGAGGCGCCTGGCCTGGGTCAGACGCTGGTCCTGGCAGGAGACGGGCCGGATCTGGCCGTTGAGGTCGGTTTCCCCGAAAAAGACGGCTTTTTCGGGCAGAGGCAGATCGTAGTGGGACGAGAGCACGGCCGTGACAAGGCCCAGGTCCAGGCCCGGGTCCTGCAGCCTGAGGCCGCCTCCCACTCTGGCGTAGATGTCCGCCTGGGAAAAATTGAGGCGCAGGCGCTTTTCCAGCACGGCCAGAAGCAGGTTGAGGCGGCTCGTGTCAAAGCCCAGGGCCACCCGGCGGGGGATGGAGAGAAAGGATTTCGTCACCAGGGCCTGCACTTCCACGGCGATGGGGCGCCGGCTCTCGCAGGCCATGACGATGGCCGTGCCCGAGAGGGCGGGGTTTCTGTCCGCCAGGAAGAAGGTGGAGGGATCCTCCACGATCTGGAGCCCCGAGGACTCCATGCGGAAGACCAGGAGTTCCTCGCTGGAGCCGAAGCGGTTTTTCAGCACGCGCAGCAGCCGGAAGCTCTGCTTGCGGTCGCCCTCCAGGGAGAGCACCGTGTCCACCATGTGCTCAAGCAGTCTGGGACCGGCCAGCGCTCCGTCCTTGGTGACATGGCCCACCAGCACGCCGGCCGTGCCGAGTCTGCGGCAGGCCTCGATGACGCCGGTGGCCACGGCGCGCACCTGGTTTACGTTGCCGGGCAGACCTTCCACCTCCGGGCAGGCGATGGTCTGGACGGAGTCCAGAATGAGCAGATCCGGACGTTCGGCGGCCATGGCGGAGAGCACATCGTCGCAGGAGGCCGTGGCCATGGCCAGAAGATTGTCGTGGAGCACTTCGAGGCGCTCGCCCCGGGAGCGGATCTGGGGCAGGGTCTCTTCGCCCGAGGCGTAGAGCACCCGGCGGCCCAGGGCCGATACATGGCCTGCCACCTGCAGGAGCAGGGTGGATTTGCCGATGCCCGGCTCGCCGCCCACGAGGAGCACCGAGCCCGGCATGAGACCTTCGCCCAGAAGCCTGTCCAGAGCCGCCGGTCCGCAGGAGAAGGGCTGATGGAGGCTGTCCCGGGCATCCTGGAGCTTCAGAACGCAGGCCTGCCCCTGGGCGGGCGCCGGGCCCTGCGCGGTGGCGGGAGCCGCCTGCGCCTGCAGGGTGTTCCAGAGACCGCACCTGGGGCACTGGCCGAGCCACTGGGGCGAGGTGGCTCCGCAGGAGGAGCAGACATATGTTTCTCGGGCTTTTGCTGGCATGGCCAATAAGTACGGGAGAGGGGGCCGGAACGCAAGAGCCCGGGACGTGGAGGTGCGTTCAGGGCTTTTCCGTGTCATCTGAAGGGCTTCGGCCTGGAGAAGTTCCGGAATCCGTCTCAGAGACAGTCCCGGACAGGGCCCCGGCCCAGCAGGCCTGGCGTCCGGGCGAAGGGGATCAGCGCTTATCCAGTCTGTGATATCCCTCACAGCCATCCTGAGAGCCCTTGCTGCAGGCCATTGTGTAATACTCTTTTGCTTTCGGGAGATCAGGACCGGATCCAAATCCCTGTTCGTACAGGTTGCCCAGGCCCCACAAAGC
>CAZFTQ010000056.1:0-15621 GCA_964522365.1 uncultured Desulfovibrio sp.
AGCGGCAAAAAAGGAGGGCGTTCCGGGGTCAGTCCGGGACGCCCTCTTCTGGTGCGGGCATGGAGATGTTCCGGAAGGCGCATCGCTCCATGGGGAATGATTGCGGGAAGCCCTGTGGTGACGGCAAGGGGTGTCCGCCGTGAGGCTGGGATCTGAAGAAAGCCAGGGGCAGGCCGTCGGGACGATGAACAAAAAACTCGTCAGGCAGTCTGGGGCGGGGTGCCTCCGCGCAGGATGAAGCCCCGCGGCGTACGGACCCTGCGAGGCAGCGCCGGAGAGATGACGGGAAAGGATGCGCGTATGCGGGGAGGCCTTCCGTTCGCGGGCTCGGGAGGTACCGGCAGAGGACTGAGTCCCGGCTTGCCGTTCGCCGGAAAGGGCCGGAATCAGCGACAGGCAGTGCCGGAGGAGTCCGACGCGCTTGGAGAAGCATGTGCATCCGGTGACTGCCGTACAAGCCGGAGCCTTGCGAGGTCATGACGGAATCAGGAAAGCGCGGGGCAGACCTGAGGCGGGACAGACGGGAAATGACGTCACCTGTTGCAGAGCCGGCGGGAGCATTGTCTCCCTGACGCTCTCTGCGCCGGAGGACGGAAAACTCAGGTCAGGGAACCGCTGACGGGCTCAGTCTGCATCTGAGACACAATGTCCGCAAAATCAGGATTCAGCATGGGGACTGCGCCATATCTGCCGGAGAGATATCCTCTGGCGAAATTTTCGTCTTTTCTGACATTCCTGAGTTCCGTGAGGGAATAGAGGTTTGTGGAACGCTCATCCTCTTTCATTTCGGCAAACCAGATCTGATCCCGTCGGAAGAGATCCATGCTGAGAAGACAGGTTGCATGAGAGGTGAATACAAGCTGAGCGAACTTGCCTGTCTTGGCTGACAGAAAAAATCTGACAAGGCCGCAGACCAGCGACTCATGGAGATCTGACTCCAGTCCATCGCACAGCAGAACCTTTCCGTTGATCATGACGTCAATCAGTGGACAGAGGAGAGAGATGAGCTTCTTCACGCCGGCTGATTCTTCCTGCAGCAAATCTGTTTCGAAATTGTCATAAACCACTTTTGCTGTGACAGTATCACCGGCACCTTGCAGAAGCCCGCCCGGGAATTCATCAGAGAGGAAAAATGGCAGTTCAGGCGATCCCTGTTTCTTTTGATCGATGGATACCTTGATGTCTCTGATACCTGTTCCGAGCTGGTCAAGGAACGTCAGAACAGCGGCTTTCATCATCTGATTTCCGTTCATCCGATAGAAGGAATATTTCATCAGATCATCCTGCGTGGCCGGAGTATGAACAATCAGTTCATTGCGGAAGAAACGGAAGGCTTCCATGACTTCCGGCACGGAACTGAAATTCGCGGCGCAGGAGAGCATCAGGCGGTCAGGCCTCAGCATGCCTTTGCAGGAGGAAAATTTTCCCCGGAACCTCCTTCCGGTGCTGAAGCGATTTCCGGATCGTTCGAAAATTTCTGTCTGTCTGCCGTTGGGAAAAAAATACAGATATTCTTCGTCTGCCAACCTGTTCTTCAGGGAGAACCCGTAGACGTAGCGGATTTTCCGGGTCACGAACTGGATCTGGTAGGAACTTTCCTTTTCGAAGCCGTCCAGTTTATGAGGCGTCTGGCGGATGCCTTCCCCCGGCTCATGCCGGAGACCGTGAACCACCAGGTTCCGTACGAAGGAAAAAGCGTCAATCAGGCTGCTTTTCCCGGCCCCGTTCGCCCCGTACATGACGGCCGATCTGAGAACTCTGACCCCGGAGAATGGTTCTGTCAGTTCTTCAAAAGCGTTGTCCTTTCCTGCCAGCATGGAAAATACCGCAGGGCTTCGAATCGACTTGTGGTTGCTGCAGGAAAATTCCAGGAGCATGGCGGTTTCCTTCTACGCGAGGTTCAGTGCTCAACTCTTGACGCCTGTCTTTCGTCCGGCGGGCTGGTCTGCAGAAAGAACGCAGAACCGGCGAGGAAACGGAAGCAGCTTCCGTTCTCCAGGATTTTCCGGGTCAGATCCGTCAGCCCGCGGCTCAGACGTGTCGGCCCTGACGCGCTTCAGCCGTCCTCTCCTTTCGCCTGTTTCCTTGGCACAGGGGCGCCTAGAAGCGGCCGGACTGACGGACCGGCGGAGAGAAGCAGAACAGGTTTTCTCTGGTTCGACGTTTTTCGGAAGACTCTTCAGGAACAGATCGCCAGCACCCTGTCGGCGGCCTCTTCCACGCTGCAGACGGAGCTGTCCAGACGCAGGTGCGGGGCCTGGGGGAATTCCACGGCGGTCCCGCCTCCGGCCATCTGCGTCACGAGACCTTTCCGCTCCCCGGCGTAGAGCCCCTTGGGATCGCGTCTGCGCCGTTCGGCTTCCGGCACATCCAGGAAGACTTCGACATAGCCCGGCAGGTTTTCTCTGTTCCAGGCGTGGACCGCGTGAAAGAGGGAAATGGTGGCCACCAGCACGGTTCGGCCCTGACGCGCCAGGAGGCGCGCAAAGCGTGCGTAGGTGAGGGCGAGCTTTTTCCGGCCTTCGGCGTCAAAGCTGCCGGCCGTCGCGCCCAGCGCCTCGCGCAGTTCGTCGCCGTCCAGCAGGATGGCCCCGGGGATCTTTTTCAGCAGCGCCCGGGCCAGGGTGGTTTTGCCGGATCCTGAGAGACCGGTGATCCAGATGACGCGTCCCTCGCTCTCCTGCATCTGCTCACTCATGGTTTTCTCCCTCCCGGCGGTCTTTCAGGTTCGTCTGTCCAGGCGCTTTGCGGCCGGCAGACCCTAAAGCGCCTCTCTCTTTCTGCCTCAGGGACCGGAACGCGTCAATGCCTTTTCTTCGGACAAGGGGGCGCGTCATGAGGCTTGAGGCCCCTTTGCGGGGGGCTTTTTCAGGAGAACGCACGGCCGGAGCGCCCCCGTCTCTCAGACGCTTTCCCCTTCCTTGTCCAGGCCGGCCAGCCAGGCTGGAATGGTCTTGCACATTCTGTCCAGTTTCTCGTCGCTGATGCCCATCCAGAGGCATTCGTACATGACCTGCTGCATGGCCTCCAGGGGAGAGGCAGCGCCCGCGAAGCCCAGGCCGGAGCTCAGAAAGCTCCGTTCCGGGGAGAGGGTGGAGCAGCGGAAGGCCAGCGTCGAGGCTTCCTTTTTCGCCTTCCTGTCGTTTCTGGGCGACTTTGTTCTGAAATCCCAGAAGCAGGGCAGACAGCAGTACTCCGGATAGGCCCCCAGTTCCGAGGCCAGCCGGATCTGTTCTCTGGACATGGCGCAGAGGGAGACATTGACATTGGAGACGACGCACTTTCTGACGCCTATTTCTCTGGCCTTGCGGGCCAGGATCAGGCTTTCTTCGGGGTGCGAGTGCCCCGTGGCGAAGATGATGTCCGCCTCGGCGCAGATCTCCATGACCCTGACCACTTCCGGCAGGACATGGCCGGTTTCGCCGAGCACCGGGATGCCCTCGCCGCGTTTTTCCTGCCAGCACTGCCAGGCCGAATCCAGAGTGGGCATCCAGATGCCGCGGCAGAGCAGATCCGGGTTCCGCACGGCGTCGGCAGCCGCCTGAGGATTGACGCGGTTGCCGAGCCGGCGGTTCATGACAAGACTGCCGCAGACCGTGAAGCCCGGAAGATTTTTGCGGATGGCCGCGGCTCCCGCATAGCTTCCCGCCTCGCCGGCCGTGAAGAGAAGTCCCGTGAGGCCGGCGTCCCGCGCCTGGGTTGCCACGGTCATGTCCGAGACGCCGTGGAGTCTGGGATTGGGATCCGCCTGGACATGGAGATCGAAAACGCCCTTGAGCAGCTGCGCCCGGCGCTCAAAGAGGTTTCCCTTGTCCGCCCGCGAAGGCCCAGGGCCGGCGAGCAGGGCGCAGGCGCAGGCCGCCGCGCCTGTGAGAAAGCCGCGCCGCTTCATGATTCAATCCTCCTCCGTCAGGCGCGGTGGCCTGCCGTGCGTGTCAGTCGGGATCCGCCCGGCAGGGGCCGGGCCTGCGAAGCGGGCCGGGAGAAGAGATTCTCCCCCGGGCGCCTGCGCGCAGAGGAGTCTTCCCCCTTGCGGTTCTCCCGCGGACATGGCCGCGCGCCGCTCCGCTCTCCCGACGGAGTCTGCCACAGCGGAGCCCGGGGACTCAAGGGGGCAGATCGTTGTCAGTGCCACGCAGGCAGGGGGGGGTGCGGAAGCGGGCTGGCTTCCCGGGGCTCACTTCACGGAAGGGGGCGTCAGTACTCCGTCACGCTTGTCGAACATCTCCAGAGGGACGGCGGAGAGAAGGACGCGCTTTGTGACCATGTCCTTGGTCAGTCTGAAGAACTTCTGAAAATGCGGGGTCTTTCTGTGCTTTTCGTAGGCCTCGGCATCAGCGTAGAGCTCCACGAAGCGCAGCTGGCCTGGACTGTCTTCATCGGCGAGGGCGTAGATCCCCAGAACGCCTGGCTCCAGACGCACCGAGGCTTCCATTTCTTCCCGGACAATCCTGCGGAAGGCTTCGAGCTGATCCGGCTTGACCGTGAGAAAGGCCATGCGGACATGGCCGGCCCTGGGAGCCTGAGCGGGCTCCGCCCGGAGGGAGGCGGGAAAGACGCAGAGGACGAAGGCGAGAAGGACGAAAAGCAGGCTGCGCGGATGCATGGCTTGGTCTCCCTGGAGAAAAATGGCTGGAAAGGATTCGCCGGACGGAGAAAGGCGGCGCGGCTGTCAGACTGCCATGAACGGCACGGAGAAGACAGAGCGGACTGTCGCAGAATCTTGCCTGATCCGGGGCATCTTCCGGCATTGCCGGGCGGGGGATCGCCCGAAGGCCGGGAGCGGGGAAGAAGCGCCTCCCGCTCAAAGCGAAAGGAGGGCGCCCGGCAAAGGACGCCCTCCCGTTCGGTGCATTTCGGCCGGCGCCTCAGGCGCCGGCGGATTCTTCGTACTCTCTGCGGAGAGACTCCATGACCTCGTGGACCGTGGTGATGGCCTTGACGCGGCCCACATTGGCGCCGCAGAAGGCGAAGCCCGTTTTGAGATTGCCCCGCATGGCGCTCAGCAGCGCCAGAGCTATGCAGTAGGGCGTTTTCTCCCTGTTGCAGGTTTTCACGCAGTGGTAGATGCAGCGGAAGGGCTTTTTGAGACCCCGGCGGGAGGCCTCGATGAAGGCGTTGGTGATGGCCCGGCCGGGCATGCCCACAGGCGAGTGGATGATGGTCACGTCTTCGGGCCTGGCGTCCACAAAGGCCTGCTTGAAGCGGATATTGGCGTCGCATTCTTCCGTGGCCACAAAGCGCGTGGCCATCTGCACGCCCGAGGCGCCGAGGTCCAGCATGCGCCGGATGTCGCCGCCCGTGAAAACGCCGCCGCCGGCGATGACCGGGACATTGCGGCCGCACTGGTCTTCCAGACCCTTGGCCACATCGACGACGGGGGGCACGAGCTTTTCCAGAGCGAAGGCCTCGTCGCTGATTTCGTTTTCCTTGAAGCCGAGATGGCCGCCGGCCTTGGGGCCTTCCACCACAAAGGCGTCGGGGGTGTAATTGAAATGGCGCAGCCACTTTTTGGCGATGATGCCGGCCGCCCGGGCGGAGGAGACGATGGGAACGAGCTTGGTCTTGAACTCTTCCTTCTTCTGCTCGCAGGCTTCCAGCAGATACCTGGGCAGGTCCGTGGGCAGACCGGCGCCCGAGAAGATGAAGTCGGCCTTGGACTCGATGGCCGTGCGCACGAGCTGGGAGAAGTGGGTCAGCGCCACCATGATGTTCACGCCGATGAGACCGCTGGTCAGCTCTCTTGCCTTCTGGATTTCCCGGCCCAGGGCCCGGAGATTGGCAGCCAGGGGGTCCTTGGTCACGTCCTTGTCGAGCAGGCCGATCATGGCCGCCGCAATGACGCCGACGCCGCCCTCGCGGGCCACGGCGGAGGCAAGTCCCGAGAGGGAGATGCCCACGCCCATGCCGCCCTGAACAACGGGCATGGCGGCGGTCAGTTCGCCGAATTTGAGAGAAGGAAGAGTCATGGTTCCCCTCCTGGAGGGAGCGGCGCCTTGTGGGCTCCGATGTGTCTTGTCCGCGCCGGCCGGTGCATGCCGGCGCTGGGTTCCTGGTCAGTGGAGAAAAACGGAACGGATGGAAAATCCGCTGGTCCGTTGTACGCAAGTCACAAAAAAAAGGCAAATCTGGCCGATTGTTCCGAGTCCGCCTCGGGTCTTTCCCCGCGAAAGCATCCCCCGGCAGCCCGAAGCTCAGGCTTTTCCCGCGGCCGCGAGACCCTCGAGAAGCCTGTCTCTGGCCTCTCCGTAGTGCCTGTCCGGCAGTTTGCGGAGCAGGTTCAGGGCATGGCCCTGGCGGAGCATCAGCCGTCTGGACGTGGCATGGACCATGGCGTAGGTCCAGGTGCCGAGGAGCAGGAGAAAGTCGTTGACGGAGCGGAGATCCCCGTAGCTCGCGGGCCTGCCCTCGAGAGCGCAGGCGATGACCCTGTCGGAACGGATCCCGGGATCGTCCGGCAGGGTCATGATGACGGTGGGGAGCCACGGCCTGGGACCCTGGAGATTTTCGTCCAGGACCCGGAGGATGTCGAGCTTGTCGGCGTCCCGGACCGTGTTGGTCACCAGACGCAGATCCACGGGCAGGTCCCCGGGCAGTTCGTAGGCGTTGTGGAGCCTCACGGCCTGGATGACGGTTTTCGCCAGCATGGGTTCGCAGGCCAGAGGACCGTACTCCTCCAGAAGCCGGGCGCCGGCTTCTCCGTGGTTGATGGAGCTGCCGTCTCTGAAGGTCCGCCAGCCGCGGTACTGCACGAAGCGGGCGATGTCGTGGTAGAGGGCGCCCAGCAGGCAGGCTCGGGCCAGAGGTCCGCCGAAGCCTTCGCCGGCGATGATCTCCCGGGCGTTGGCCAGGACGCGGAAGGTATGCTCTTCCTTGAGAGCTTCCGGGCCCGGATCGGCCGGGCAGCAGGCCTGCTCCAGCTTCGCGTAGGCCCGGAACCAGGCCTCGTGGGAGGCAATGTCCAGGGGATCGGCGGAACGCGAGGGCAGGGGTGGCAGGGTGAAAGGAAGAGCTGGAAGGTTCATGGCGGCTGACGCGGGGAGAAGAGTACGGGACGGGAAGGCCGCCGCCAGGCGGCAGACTCCAAACAGGAAGGATAACCCAAAGCGGTCCGCTCCTCAAGACCGTGAACCGTCCCCGGGCTTCCCGGCAGGCTGATGGACAGGCGGAAAAACGCGGAACGCCGCGGGGGCAGGACCCCCGCGGCGTTGTGGAAAAGAGTTGTCCGGCGGATCAGCTGGAGCAGAGGGACCTGTACGGGCAGTACCCGCACCGTTTCTCATCGCCCAGCTGAGGGAGTTCCGTGGCCAGAAGCAGATGCCGGACCGCCAGGCGGACGATGGTTTCGCATCGTCCGAGAGCCGGTTTCAGTAGTTTCTGACGGGTCTCCTCCTTCATGTTTCCGGTCCCGGGACAGAAGGATTTCTCCTTTCCGCCGCTGCCCAGAGGAACGAAGACGGCATCGGACACCGTCCCGTCAGGCCAGCCGGGAAGATAGCCCGGTTCTTTCTCCCGGACCTCCCGCACCTGGCTGCACAGCCAGATATAGACCGGCAGCTGGAGGCTTGAGGCGTAGCCACGCAGTCTGAGGAAGAGCTCGTTGAAAGCGATCCTTTCCTTGCCGTCCAGATTCTTCCTGTTCAGAAGTTTCTCAGCCTGCCTGAAGAAATCTTCGTCCTTCCAGAGGTCTATGTTGATGGAGGGCAGATTGGTTCCGGTCTTGTAGTCCAGAACCACCAGGTTCTTTCCTGTTCCCCGGCAGTCCAGGCGATCGATGAAGCCGGTGAGCTTCACTCTGCCTTCCGGAAAATCGAGCCAGCCGTGCATCTCCGTTTCCAGCAGGCAGGGCAAGCTGTCCTTGGGAAGATTGTCGATGTATTCAGGCAGGCGCCGGCTGGCCGCCGCCTTGAGTCTGGCCAGACTGGCCGGCGGGAGAAGCGTGGGCAGCTGGCAGGAGGGGTCATTGAGCCGCCTGTCAAAGAGACTGAGAAGTTCTTCCTTCGCCGCTTCCCGATCCGGGAGACGCCTGCAGAGATACTTCCGGTGGAAGTCCTCCAGCACTTTGTGGAGGAAGGATCCCACCTTGGCGGGGTCGTCGCCCTCGTTCACCTCGTCCTCTTCCTGCAGGTTGGCCAGGCGGGAAAAGCCGAAGCTCGCGGGACAGGAGAGGTAGTCGTTCAGGGCGGAGGGAGAGATGGCGCTTTCGCGCAGGTAGTCAGTCAGGGCTTCTTTGAGAGCCCCCTGGACGGGGAGTGTCCTGGGCAGAGCCGTCATGGGCTTGAGGCTCTCGGCGGCGAGCCGCAGTTCCTCCGCCTTGCCGGGCTCAAGGATTCTGTTCCGGGCAAGCTCCATCTGCCAGAGAAACTCGTCCACGAAGCGGCTGCGGCTTTTTTTGCCCTCAAAGAGCTGGCTGCGGCTGATGCCTTCCTGCCAGTAGAAGCGGACCTCGGCGGCCCCGGAGCAGAGTCTGTGCACGCCATAGCCGATTTCCTGATCCCTGCGGTTGAGCTCGGGCAGTCCCAGCACGGCCCGCAGGGCGTCCGGGAGGAGGGGATCGCGCTGTCTGGATCCCGGCAGCGCGTCGTCCGTGGCGTCGAGCACATAGACCCTGTCAAAGGAGAGGAGGGCCGACTGGAAGACGCCGAGGATCTGAATGGGGGCCGTGAGGGGGCCGGCGCTCTCGTCCTCCCGGGACAGGTGCTCAAAGCTCAGAAAGGCCCCGGAGGTGAGTGCGTCGAAGATTCGCTGCACGGTCTGCCAGGAGAGAACCTCGTCCGCAAGCAGCGTATGCTGCAGCCGGGGGAGTATCTCTTCTTCCAGCCGGCAGAGGGCTTCCATGTCGGCGGGGGAGAGTTCCCGCAGATTCTCCCCGCGCTCTCTCAGGTAGCCGCAGAGCTTCCGGAGGGCTTCGGCAAGCTTCACGGTGCCGTCGATCTTCTCAAAGTCGTTGACGAAGAGGGTCAAAAGTTCTGTCAGGGCTTCCTTTTCCTCGTCCCTGCCGTCAAACGCCTCCGCGGCGAGCAGATCTTTCACGGGATCCACGAAACGCATGTGGCTCGCCGCTGTCCTGCGCAGGCGCCGCAGGGCCGGCTGGAGAGATTCGCCGTTTTCATCGGTGATCGAGGCGAGAACGGGCGAATCCAGGCAGGCCAGAAGCTCTGTCCAGTGGACATCTCCCGTTTCGCTGCGGGTCTGCTGGAGGGCGAAGATGTCCCGGATAAGCCGGCAGAGCGCCGTGTCTGACAGGGGCAGACTGATGCCCACGCTGAGGTCCTGCCTCCGCTCCGGCGGAATGTGGTGGAGCAGGGGCATGAGCAGCCCGGCGCTGGGAAGGATGATGGCCGATGTTCCCTCGGAAGGGGCCTCGGCGAGGTCTTTTTTCAGCACGCCCAGCTGGGAGTGGAGATCGTGGCCGGCCAGGAAGATCATCCGCGGCTTCGCGGACGCGTTGCCTGCCTTTCCAGGAGGGAGTTCCCGGCCGTCCGGCCCGATGAGCCTGGCCTCCGCCTGCCAGTCCTTCAGCCATTCCGCGTGCCGCCGGCAGTTCCAGCTGCAGTCCCCGGGCTCCGTCGCCAGAGCGGGATCCGTGTGGAGGCAGACATGGGCCCCGGCCTGCCAGAGGGCTTTCAGGAGCTTTTCCTCAATGAGGGTCATGCTGTGGAAGCCCATGAGGCAGACAGGGCGGCGGGGGCCCGGCATGAGCTCTTCCGGCACGCCGTCGTCGAGGCGGGCTGCCGCGTCGAAGGCCGTGAGCCCGGGGGTGGTGAGATTGCTGCTTTTCAGTTCGTCGATCCAGATCCGGCCCGTTTCGCCCAGGGATTCGAGGAGTCTGGCCGCTCCTGGAAGAACATCCATCTCGCAGTCCGGGATGTCCTGCGGGAGAAGGCCTGCGGAGAGCATTTCATCGACGAGGGCGGCGAGCTTCATGCCCCAGGGGTAGAAGCTGTCCAGATCCCGCTCCACGGTCAGGGGCCCCTGGGCTTTCGGGCTGTCTTTGCCGGCGGCCCTGAGCACGGCCTTCCAGAGCAGCCAGACGCCGTCCAGTTCGGAGACTTCGGCCGGATTTTTGCCGGTGACGGTCCGGTGCCAGAGACGCAGGGCTTCGTTGAGCGTGATCAGACGGGGAAGAATTCGGGCCTTTTTCTGCCCGGCGTAGAGCCCGCGCAGGGCGAGGCGCGGCCTGGCCGTGGGCGTGATGAGCAGAGGAACGGCGAGGGGGTCCGGGCAGAGTCTGTCCAGCCAGGCCGTGAAGGCGGGAAGAAAGGGGGTGTTCCAGGGAAAAATGAGAAAGGGCTCGGGCATGTCCGGCTCCTGTATGTTTCCGGGAGAAAAGTGGTTGCGGATCGCGGGACGTCAGGCTCTGAGACCGGCGAGCGCCGTGGCGAAGTCCTCTTCATTGAGCAGAATTGTCCGGGCCTTGTCTCCTCTGACGGTTTTTTTCCCGTCCGTGCTCGACCCGTCGGAGCGCACAAGGTGGAAGCGGCGCTCCTTCAGGAAGACCAGACAGCCCAGAGGCTTCGGCGCTCCGGGTCCGCAGACGGCCTCAAGGGTCTTCAGGTAGGACATGACCTGTCTGCGGTAGCCTTTGAGAAGCTCTTCCGTGGCGAGACCGTGCTTGTATTCGATGACCAGCGGGCCTTTCGCGTCCGGCACCAGGAGGTCCGTGCGCAGCACTCTGCCAGAGGCCGTGGTCAGGCTCTGCTCGGGGCAGCCTCCGGCGAGCCAGCCTCGGGCCTCGGAGATCCGGACGAACCAGCTGAGTTCGTCTTCGGCGCGCCTGCGGAAGTCGCCCTGGGCGAAGAGCCATGGCCTGCGGGCCTCTCCCTCTTCCAGAAGTCCGGGAATGACTCCGGCGAGAGTGTCGGGATCCCGGCGCAGGGAGGCCGGCAGACTGGCAAGCTCTTCCAGACATTCGTGAACGAAGATGCCTTCTTCCCGGGCCAGATCCCGGGGATGGCTTTGATCCTGGAAGCTGAAGCTCTGACGTACGCCCGGGAGCCGGTTCCGTGGCATCCAGTCCGTGCCGGCGGCGATGCCATCCCGGCCAAAGCCGTCCCAGAGAGGGCCGGTCCCTCTGACGGCCGGAACATGTTCATCCTCCTCGACGCCCCCGGCGGGATTTTCTTCGCCGTTCCCGACTTTGAGTTCTTTCCGTACTTTCTCCCAGGGTTCCGCCTCCGGGAAGCCTTTCTGACTGGACGCCTCCTCCAGAAGTTTCTCGAGGAGCAGGCCGGGCCCCTTGGGCTTTTCGGAGACGAAGAGGTAGAGGGCTTCCTGCGCCCGGGTACAGGCCACATAGAAGAGGTTGACTGCCTCGAAGCTTTCCTTGAGCTTCCGGGCCCTTCCGGACGGCAGGAGGTCTGAGCCCCTGGCGAGGCACAGGATGTCTTCCGATCCGTCGCGCGGCTTGAAGCGTTCCATGCCAAGGCTGCCGAAGCTGCGCAGACTCTTTCCTGTCCAGGGCAGAATCACGACTTTGGCCTGCAGGCCCTTGGCCTTGTGGATGGTCATGATGCGCACGGCGTCCATGTCCTTGGGTGTGGGGACCTTTTCTTCCTCGCCGTGCTCGTCCCAGTACTGGAGGAACTCTCCGATGCTCTGCAGTCCCTGTTTCCGGGCGGAACTGAGGATCTCGAGGAAACGGGCCAGGAAGGGTTCCGCTCCATCGTCCCTGAAACGCGTCCAGACATCTTCCCGTTCATACCATTCGGCAATGAGGTCGTAGGGCGCGCGGCTGCACGCGGCCGTCAGGAGCGGGGCGAAGAGCACGGCCCAGGTCTCCGGGTAGGCGCTCTGCCAGATATCCGCCAGGCTTCTGCGATCTTCATTCTTCCTGCCGCGGCCTGCCGAGAGTTCGAGAAGCCTGTCGTCCTGCAGCGCCCGCTCGGCCTCGGGCTTGAGATCCGGTCTCGTCCTGCGGAGAATGCTGCCCGTGACGAGGGTCCAGAAGGCTACATCGTCCTCGGGGGTCTGAACGAATTTCAGAAGGGCGATGCTCTGGACGATGAGGGGGTGCTCGCTGAGCAGCAGACTGTTTTCCGTGAGGACCGGAATCTGATTCCCGGCGAAGTGTCCGGCGAGGCGCAGGGCCTGCCTGTTGGTGCGCACGAGCACCAGAATGTCGGACCAGCGGCCGGGTTCACCACCTTCGCCGCGACGGTCGTGCTCGGCCCGGGCAAAGGCGGCCGCGGCCAGGAGTTCGGGATCGTCCTCTTCCACCGCATCGTCTTCGTCCAGGTCTTCTTCCTCGCCCTCCTCGATCTTGTGGTCGAAGACGATCCGCCGGACACGACCTCCCTTCCGGGATCGGGGCGACGGAGTCTGTCCGGCATCTCTGTAGGCCAGGGCCAGTTTCTCCGCGAGCCACGAGAGGTAGGACATGTCCTCGTTTCCCTTGGCATCGGGGCAGAGATCCGGCACTTCGCCGCAGCGCAGAAGCTCGGCTTCGAAGGCTTTTTTCGTATCGGCGGGTGTCAGAAGAGACCGGCAGAAACGCTGACCGGAGAGAGAGGCGAAAAGTGCGTTGTTGAAGGCGATGATTTCCCTGTGCGAGCGCCAGTTCCGGTCAAGCAGTTCAAAGGAAGGGCCATTCTCCACCGGTCTGGTAAGTTCTTTTTCCCCGGCAATGTCATCGAAGAGCTGGGAATCGCCGCCTCTGAATCCGTAAATTGCCTGCTTGACATCGCCCACCCAGGTGAAGGATCCCCCCTTGGACAGGGCTTCGATCACCAGGGGCCTGAGGGCGTCCCACTGGGCGCGGCTGGTATCCTGGAATTCGTCCACCAGAAAGTGCGAGAGCCGGTTGCCCAGACGGCAGAGGGCTTCGACCACGTCGCCGGAGGTTGAAAGAATGCGCTTCACCGTGACGGGAACCGTGTCGTTGGGCACCTGGCCCTGCATCTGGCAGTCTCTCCGCCAGCGATCGTAGATGCGGTCGGCAAGTTCCTTGACCGGGGCATGGAGGCGCTGCTGGGAGGAGAGATAGTCCAGCGCCTTGAGCTCACGGATGTTCTGACAAAGTTCGGCGAAGCGCCTCTTCATGTCCTCGGAAAGCTCCGCGCTTTTCGTGGTGGTCTTGGGCTCTTTTTTGTAAAAATAGGCTGAATCCCAGATTCCTGCGTCAAGCTTCAGACTGAAGAAGTCCTTCGTGGCGGGCGCGTCGGGTTTCCCCCCCAGTTTTGCCTCGTAACCGAGGGTGATTTTCTCCAGCGCGTTTACGAAGCGTTTGTCGTACCTGATGCCTTCCACCTCAGGCGCAAGCAGTCTGAGGGCGTTCTCATAGACGGATTTCCTGAGCGCGGGAAGGATTCCGCCGCCGTCCTGCGTCTCAAATCTGTCAGGAGCAGTCAGTTTCCCCATCCTGTTTTTGAAATACAGGGGAAGCATGGCAGCGAGCCTGGCGGCCGTGCGGTCATTTTCCAGAAAGTTTTTCGGGTCTTCTTCCTGGACGGAGGCCTTGCAGATGCGTTCGATGATCGTCCTGAGTTCATCGTCTCCGCTCCAGGCCCGGTTGGAGAATTCCTCCCAGTAGGGCCCGGTGATCTCCTCGCTGGTGAAGACCGGGGTGAAGTCGGGGGGAAGATTTTCCGAAAGCGCCGACATGCGCAGAATGAGATTGAGCAGACTGTCGATGGTGGAGATGCTGAGGCTGGATTTGTCGTGGAGAATGCGTTCCAGCCAGATCCTTGCCTGACGCGGGCTCATCTCAAAGGTTTCCCTGCTCGACTGAGTCTTGCCGAGGGCGCGCTCCTTGAGCATCAGGATGACGCGATCCTGCATCTCGGCGGCGGCAGCATTGGTGAAGGTGATGGCCATGATGCCGCGCCAGTCGGAGGTTCCGTCGCCCTGAGCGCAGGCCGTACGGCGGCCGGGCTCCTCAGAGCAGCCTGCGAGAAGCCGCAGAAAGGCCAGCGTGAGCTGATGGGTCTTGCCGGAACCGGCTGACGCTTTGATTTGTTTCATGCGGGACATGGTTTTCCTCGCTGAACGGGAAGCACAGTATGATAAGGATGCGGCGGAAGGGTCTCAGACCGCCGGAATAAAAAACGCTTTGAGAGGTTTGCGGGGGCTGGGGACTCCCGGCCGGAGCGGGAGGGCGCAGGACATGGCAGATCCGCCGCGGCGGACGCATGGAGGAGCCCGCCTCGCGGGGACAGTCCTTCTGACAGGGGTCAGACTGCCCGTGTCCCTCCGCTGGAGAGGGGTCTAGCTGGAGGGCTGCATGCCCTTGAGGGCGCCCTGACCGGTGGATTCCAGGACCGCCCTCCAGAGATCGGAGCTGATGTTCAGGCGCCGGCGCTCCAGCGTCACGAGATCCAGAGGTAGATGCACATACCGGCTCTGGATCTGGCCGATGACCACGCCCGTGCGGCCGGCCATGGCGGCGTGCACGGCGTACTGGCCCAGGAAGCCGCAGTAGACCTTGTCGTTGGCGGCCGCCGGGACGGAGCGGATGATGTAGCTCGGATCGATGTACTTGACGGAAGGCCTGATGTCGCAGTGCTCGAAATAGGTTTTAATCTGACTGCGCAGGAAGTCGCCGATGTCGCCGAGGACGCGGTTGCCCGAGGCGTCGGTGCGCTCGGTGCGGTCAATGAGGTGCTGACCGGCGCCTTCGGCCACCACGATGACGGCGTGACCGCGCTCGCGCAGGCGCTGCTCCAGGGCGGGAAGCAACCCGCCCGGGCCCTCCAGTGCGAAGCACGCCTCAGGAATGAGGACGTAGTTCACTTCCTTCATGGCCAGGGTGGCTCTGGCCGCGATGAAGCCCGATTCCCGGCCCATGAGCTTGACGATGCCGATGCCGTAGGGCGCGCCCTGGGCTTCGATGTGGGCGCATTCGATGGCTTCGGTGGCCTTGGAGACGGCCGTCTCAAAACCGAAGGACTGGGGAATGAAATTGATGTCGTTGTCGATGGTCTTGGGGATGCCTACCACGGCGATTTTCAGATGCCGCGCGCTGATTTCCTGATAGATGCTCCTGGCGGCCTTCATGGTGCCGTCGCCGCCGATGAGGAAGAGCATGGAGACGTTGCTTCTCTCCAGGCTGTCCACGATTTCCCCTGCGTCCTGGGGACCGCGGGAGGAGCCGAGCGTGGTGCCGCCGAAGAGGTGGATGTCGCGGACCTTGTCGGGGGTGAGCTCGACATGGCGGTAGCGGTACCTGGGGATGAAGCCTTCCAGACCGTAGGGAATGCCCAGGACGCCGGCCATCTTGTAGCCGTGGTGGGCTTCCATGACGATGGCCCGGATGACGTCGTTGATGCCCGGACAGAGTCCGCCGCAGGTAACCACGGCGGCCTTGGCGCGGAAGGGATCAAAGTACAGATGCTGGCGGGGTCCAGCCGTCTCGAAATCCAGCGTGAAGGGTTCGCCGACGGACGAACAGAGATCGTGGTCCACGATGATGGGCGTCTTGCGGTCGCCGGCCCAGACACTGTAGGAGAGGGGAGACTGGATTTTGCAGGCGCCGAGGGTGGGAATCTCGGTATTGATGCTCAGCAGCATTTCTCGGGTCATACGGAAAAGCGTCCTCACAGGCGAAAAAAAGCTTGTCTCGGAAGGATCCCTTAGAATCAGTGAGCATAGCCCAAAATGAAAAAAAAGGCAAATGGCTGAGGC
>CAZFTQ010000057.1:0-2162 GCA_964522365.1 uncultured Desulfovibrio sp.
ATTCCCGGCGCCGTGTCGCTGAATACTCGCCGCCAATATCGCATGTCTGAGCCTTTCGGGCAAGACGTTCTGCCCCTTCGAAGAGACCGCCAGTCAGACAGTGCCCGCGGCAGCCCGGCGCCCCGGGCATCTCCCGGGAAGCGGTCTCTTCCGGCAGAAGTCCCGGGTCTGCCGGCCGGTCCGGCGCTTTCAGGACGGCGGCATCGGAGTGGTTGCCTGATCTCCATCGTTCATGCGGCAGCCCTGAGGGAACCTCTCAGCGCGCCCCGGGATCTCCCGTGACGGCGAGCAGCGCAAGATCGGCCGGGCTGTCGCAGAGCCACTCGGCGTGGTCTATTTCTCCGGGCGCGGCGTAGCCCCAGCGCACGCCCGCGCAGCGCAGGCCCAGGGAGTGGGCAGCGTCAACGTCGTCGCGCCTGTCACCCGCCATGAGGACGTTCTGAGGAGCCGCTCCGGTTTCCCGCAGATCGAGGGCGATCACGTCTTCCTTGCCGTAGACGGGGCCTTCCATGTCCACGCCGCCCGCGTAGGAAAAATAGCGGGCCAGATCAAAATGGTCCAGGATGCGCCGGGCAAAGACGAGGGGCTTGGCCGTGGCGAGGACGTTTTTCCCCCCGGCCTCCACGATGGCCGAAAGCATCCCGGGCACGCCCGGGTAGACCTCGTTTTCAAAAATGCCCGTCTCCGTGAAGTACTCCCTGTAGAGCCTGAGTGCCTCCCGGGCGCCCGCCTCGCTCCCCGTGTAGACACGGAAGGAGTCAAGAAGCGGCGGGCCGATGACGGCGTACAGCTCTTCTCTGGGCACGGAGAGCCCCAGACGATCCAGGGCGTATTCGCAGGAATTGAGAATGCCTGCCGCGGAATCCGTCAGGGTGCCGTCGAGATCGAAAAAGACATGGGTAAAGGCGGGCATGGGACTCCTTTCCGCCGGCTGCGGTGACCTCGCGGGCAGAAGTTCCTCAGAGGAGATCCGCCCGTTTCTTCAGCGCTTCCGCAATCCTTACCTGGTGATGCCCAGGGCTTCGCCTTCCCTGGCCATGGCGGCGATGGCCAGCGCCAGGAAGTCTTCCAGGCTCAGGCCCATGTCCGTGCAGGAGCGGATGACCTCCCGGTTGACGCCGGCTGCGAAGGCCTTGTCCTTCATCTTCTTTTTGAGACTCTTCACTTCCATGCCGGCGATGCCCGAAGGCCGCACGAGGGCGGCCGCCGTGACGAGGCCCGTCACGGTCTCCCCGCAGCGCAACGCCGTGTCAAAGCGGGTCTCGACCGTCGAGCCGTTGTGCTCGGCGTTGTGGGCCCGGATGGCGTGCAGAGCCTCGGGCGGGAGTTTCCCTTCCAGAGCGGCCGCGCCCTCCAGGCCGTGGCGCGCGGGGTCCTTTTCCGTGGCCGGATAGTCCAGATCGTGCAGCAGGCCCGTCATGGCCCAGAGATCCGCGTCCTCGCCGAAGTGTTCCGCAAGCCCCCGCAGCACGGCCTCGCTGGCCAGCGAATGCTGCAGCAGATGTCCCTCCACGCCGTGCGCCGCGAGCAGCGCCAGCGCCTCTGAGCGCTCAATCATGATCGGATCCCTCCTGCTCCTCGCGCAGCACGTCCAAGCTGTCCAGGAGATCTTCCACCGCCGCCGCGGCCTGAAAAAGTTCTTCGGACGCGTCGGCCGCGTCCGAGGGCTCGTCATCGGGACTGCCCGGGTCTTCTTCCGGCTCAAGGCTTTCCGAGAGATCCTGCAGAAGCACCCGCGCCTGATCGAGATGATCCATGGCCTCCGCCAGCTGTTCCAGCTCTTCCCGTGTCATGTTCTACCTCCTGTGGAGCTCCTTTTCGAGAGTACGGAAGGACGCGGGCTCTTGTCCAGCAGAAAACCTTTTTCCCGGGGGAAGACCCGCAGACTTCCTAAGACCCCGGGGAGACAGGGCGCGAAAAATCCAGGCGATGCCGGGGGAGGCCGCCTTCTTTCAGCCTCTTTTTCCTGTCGGGCTGAACCGGGATACCCGGGTTTTCCCTCCAGAGGAGGCGTTACGGACGGCCTGTCACCCTCCAGGACATTCAGATGTCCCTGGCGGAAGGGCCGGGGTGATGCCCCGGGTCCTCAGGGAGGGGCGGGACTTTCGCCGCGCAGCGTCGCTGCCCGACAGACTGACTGTCCCTGCTTTTCAGACCGGAAG
>CAZFTQ010000057.1:2262-15565 GCA_964522365.1 uncultured Desulfovibrio sp.
GCGCAGTACGCCAGGGGCTTCGCCGAATCGCTGCGAGCGGGGATGCTGTACAGGGTCTCCGGAGCTGCCTTCCCGATCAGGGTCAGAAAAACCGGCGGGAAGCTGCCGAAAAGTACAGTCAGCTTCCTCGCCACGGCGATGCGCAGAGCCCTGGTTTCGCCCTTTACCTCGCCTTCCTGAATCAGGCGTTTCTCCCAGCGTTACGACCTTCGGGAAACTGCGTCTGCAGTCGGCATCATGGTCAACGTGTGTTTTGGAGGACAGAAAAAATACTCATGCGTAAAAACAGGCGGGAAGATCCTTTTTTGGGGAAAGGACTATGATACTGACAGGTTGCGACGGGACCGGCTCTTCAGTCAACAGTTTGGGGAGCGGGCGCAATGTTTTTCAGAGAGAACCTGCTGCCGGCGGGTCAGGGGCCGGGAGAGAGATTCAGAATTTTGTGTGACGGGCCGGCGGGAGGGCCTGCTGGAGGGGCACCGCCCGCTGAAGTCAGCGCCCCGCCGCATGCCCGGAGCCCGCAGCTCTCGCAATGAGCATACTTTCCTCGCGATGATCCGCCTGTTCTGAGGACCGATCCGGGATCTGCTCATGCCATAGATTCCACCTCAAATGACGAAGCACCTTTTTCATGGCCTCGTCCCCTGAAAGAAGCTTTCTCCCTTCTTTGTCCGGAAGCCCGCGCAGGCGCGGGATTCCTCCCCGCCGGTCCTTCCTTTTCTCCCCGTTTTGCCTTCAGAGGGCGGATGTGGCATGCTGACGGACAGCCGGTCCTTCCCGTACGCCTGCCGGGGAGCCGGCCCGGTTCCGGGCAGACAGATCCGTGTCCGCCCGCCGACGCCCTTTTTCGCAGGCCTGCGAGGAGAACGCGGCGCCATGCCCATGTTTGATTTTGAATGTTCCGGCTGCGGCCGGCGCTTTGAGGAGCTCATGTTCGATGATGACACGGAGCTTCCCTGCTGCCCGTCCTGCGGAAGCTCGGACACCCGGCGTCTGCTGAGCACGCCCAGTCCGCTCAAAAAAAATCCCTTCCCCTACAAGATCGGCCCGGTGAACCAGGCCTTTGTGGACAACGCGCGCAGGGCCGAGGCCCTGGCCGCGGCCGGCAAATCGCCCTGCGCCGCCTGCGGCGGCGCCTGCCCCCACGCAGGAGGCGGCGAAGGCGCCGGAAACTAGACGAATCGCCGCCGGGCGCGGGGCTGTTCCCTTCAGGGCCCGCGTCCTTTCCCCGCTTCCCGCCCGCGCAAGTTTTTCGGGAACGGGGATGTGCCGGGAAGAACGTGCGCAGCCCGGAGGGACCTTTCCGTGGCCGGATCCGCCGGTCTCCCTGCGCCGGCAGACCCGAAGGAGCTTTTTTTCAGGGCCCCCCCCTCTCTATCCGGACCGCCGGTCCGCCGGAGCAGCCCATGCCCAAACGCACCGTCACGGCGGGCAGAACCCGTGAAGCGGCCAGACATTCCCTCTATCTGGACACGCCTCCCGTCTCCCTGATCATTTCCCGCTGGGTGCGGGAGCACGCGGAGGAGGCGCCGGAGCGGCAGGCGGGGGAGAATCTCAGGCGCCTCGGCGAGCCCACGGACCTCTCCCGGGCCCTCGCGGAGCTGGAACGCCTGGAGAATGAAGGATCAGCCCTCGCCGCCTACAGCCTGGGCGTGGCCCGTCTCAACGGGAAAATCGTCCCCCGCGACCGCGCGGCCGCGCTGCGGTCCTTCCGGCTGGCCGCCCGCCGGAAGTTTCCCCTGGCCTATCTGGAACTCGCCAGAGCTTCCCTGGAGGACGGCGGCCCCCAGGCCGCCAGAAAGCGCCTGGACTTTCTGCGGCACGGGGCTCTGGCCGGATCCGTGCACTGCTGTCTGGACTTTGCCGGGGAGGTGCTGGCGGGGCGGACGGGCGATGTGCCCGAAGACCGCGAGGTTCTGACGAGACTGCTCCTGGCGGCGGCCCGGGACGGGAGCTGGAGCGCTCTCGTCCTTCTCCTGGAACTCTACGGCAGACCTTACGGAGCCTTCCTCCCCGGGGAGGCTCTGGCAGCAGGGATCGATCTGCTGCGGGAGGCGGCCGTGGCGGGCTGGCTGCCCGCCATGTGCCGGCTGGGGGACTGTCTTCTGGACGGGACCATTCCGGGCGGCAGCCGGCGGGCCGCCGGGGAGTGGTTCCGGCGGGCCTGGGAGAAGGGCTGCAGACAGGCGGGCGTCCGGATCGCGGAGATGATCCTGAACGGGGAAGAAGGCGCGCCTTCGGAGGAGCGGGAGGCGAAAGCCGTGAGCCTTCTGGAAAAGGCCTGCCTGCAGGGGAGCGCCCGGGCCCACGCGGTCCTGGGGCGGCATCTGGTCGCGTCCGGGAAAAAAGACAGTTTCAGGACGGGCCTCACCCTGCTGCGGCGGGCGGCGCAGCTGGGCGAGTCCGCCGCCTGCGCGGACTTTCTCTGGCAGCTGGCCCTCAGCGGGCCCGACCCACGCGGGCGCGGGCGCCTGGCCGACGAGCTCGCGGCGGAGCCTCTGGCTTCCACGGGCGCCGGCAGGCACAGGCTGGGGCTCCTGCTGCTCACGAATCTGCTGGAGAGCCCGCCTGCCCCGGAAAAGGGGCTGGAGCTCCTGCGCCAGGCCGCGGAAGAGGGTTTCGGACCCGCCTGCGGCAGTCTCTCGGACATTTTCTACCTGGGGCTCTACGGCCAGCCCCCGGACGCGTCAGAGGCCCGGCGCTGGGCCGGGCTGGGTCTTCTGCTGGGAGATCCCCGGTCCGTCATCACGGCCTACCTGCTGCGCAGAGCCCTGCCCCCGGACATGCCGGGGAGCGGCGAAGACGAATGCTGGGCCCTCTTTCAGTGGGCGGAGGAGCACGGGGACCGCTGCGCCAGGCTTGAGCGCGTCGCCATGACCCTCACGGAACTGGGCCAGGGGAAAGAGGCCTCAGGGGAACAGGACGAGGCGCTGGACACCCTGGCCTGCGAAGTGGTGAACATTCTCCATGAGTCACGCCGTGAAGGCGATGTGGGGAGCCTCGCCTCCCTCATCATCCTGCTCATGAGCGCGAAGGATCTCCCCCTGCTGCCCAGGCTGGCGGAACACTTTCCGGAGCATCTGGAGGACGGGGACAGAGAGGGCATGGATCAGGTGTCCACCCCCGGACAGATGGCTCTCCTCTGCCTGCGATCCCTGCCGGCCGCAGGGGACAGGCCTTCCTACGAACGCCTCTCCACCTTCACCTACCTGCAGACCTGCGCCGAAGTGGCGCGAAGCCGCGGCCTCAGAAAGAACAGACGCCGCTGAAGACCGCGCGCCCCTGAAAAAAGTATATTCTGAACCGATATACGCGCAATCGGGACGGCGCGGTCACGCGCGTTCCCCCTCCCTGCCTCTTCCGTCCGGGGCCTCCGGAGAGGAAGTTTCAGGCCGCCCGCCGGCGCAGGGCATCCCTGTTCTCTGTCCGCACAGGGGGCATCGGGCACCCCTCCGGGGCACGCCGGATCCGGGCGTTCTGACGCGGAAAACATCAGACGCACGACGCCCTCTCCAAAGTAGATCATCATTTTTTTCAGTGGTATGGACCTCTTCTTCTCAGAGGGAAAAAGTATACATTCTTCACCAGTATACTCTTCATCCAGGGAAGCACCGCGGGCTCCGGCGTCGGGAAAAGGTCTGCCGCCGGAGATTTCCGCCTGCGGGCGGCGCGGGCGGAACGCAATTTTTTACTGCGTATATCTGCGCCTTTTTTCCGTACGGTTCGTTTCGGACATGTTGCGCCGAAAGATGTGATACATCTCGTGAGGAACCGAAGACGGATCGGCAGATATGAAAAATTCCACCAGGGCACAGGTGTCTTTTTCGCTGAAAGAGACACGGGCACGGGGAGGGGAATTTTGTTCACGCAGCAAAACTCTTGCCAGGAGACGCGCCCTGCGATAGTCTCTCTTCGACACCACTTTGGCCCGAGACAAGCGCTAGGGGTTCTTCGGAATGATTGGACTGCGCCCTTTCCCAAAGTGGTTCTTTTTTTGTAACGAGTCAGGGCGTAAAGGGAATGCCGTATACACTTCGTACACATTGCCTTGCTTTTGAATATTCAGCCCGGCAAAAAAATTCGCCCTTGTACCACGTTTGCTGTTCAATTCACGGATAAAACGAAAGACTCCGTCCCAGCCTGATAGACGGCCGCTGCATCCGAAAGCACATATCTTACAAAATCGTCTACGCTGTAAAACTTTTCCCCATCGACACCTGTACAATTTCTTATTTGGCCTAAGTGCTTAGTTGCGTGTTCCTCTTCGCCAATACGCAGCACAAACGCGCCACCAGAGGGTAAGCCCATTGCTTTTGCGTGCCTGTCCGTGAGATAGGCCACAGCATCGGGCGTGGCTTCCAAAATCGCTCTTCCAGTTGCAATTTCTTCCGCGCTCAGATCGTTCCCAATAATTGTGCCTTCCTCTAGCGCCGCAGGCCCAGCCTCAGCCCTGCCTTCCACCCCGTCCTGGTACAGCGTGTCCAGTACCTGAACGGCCTTGTCGTCAAACACCACAAAGCAGCGGCCATCCCGTTCGCCCACATAGGTGACGCCCTTGATGCCCGCCTCATTCAAAGCACGCGAAGCCTCCTGAGCGGAGCCTAACCTCTCTTCCAGCGCGGCATCAATCTCCCTGCCGTTCATGACGTCGAGGTTCTCAATACCCAAGCCTCGGAGCGCGGCCTGCACTTCCTCCGGCTGTTCGCTGAAAAGTTTCTGCTCATCCAGGAGAACGTTGTTTTCAGGAATATCCACGGTGAACAGACGGCCTTCCCCCTGATGTCCTTGTGGATTTCCTTGAACCATTCCACGGCGGCGGGGTCAAAATCGCCAAGATCCATGCTTTCCAGGTCATGCTTGACCATGAAGTCTTCCAGCACGGCCATCTTGTCCCTTTCGCCACTGCGTTCCGGTTGCGCGTACAGGTCATCGAGACTGCGCCCCTTGCAGGTGTACTCAGGGCCCGCAAGCTGAACCCTGCAGCCGGTGGCCACATTCCTGTCGGCGGAGAAGTACAGCCCGTGACCATGCGCCGCGCCTCCTTCCCCTGTTCCCGAGGCGTCCAGGCTGAACCTGTCAAAGCGGTACGGTGAACCGTGGAAGGCGACCTGCTCAAGGACATCTCCTCCAGCATCCAATCTTCACTTCTCCGCTCCGATACTCAACTCTGTACCTTTTCTACAGATCCTCTGCCAGCTCGCCGGTATCGCAAGCATAGCCGCGTATGATGGCGTCAAAGAGCGCGGCGGCAGCGTGTTCCTCAGTGAGACCTTCCGCCCCGCTCTCCTGCATACCCTGCCGGATGCGCCGGGCATGTTCGACCCCAAGCTGTTCCGTGCGGTCGGTCACAGCCGCAAATTCCTGCGTATCCTCTGATCTGCCCTGCCCCTCTCTTCCATTCGGCACAGGCTCCGCCTGAGAGGCCGTATCTCCGCGCCAATACCGGCGCCTGGCCCAATGTTCATCAGACTGCCGGGGACACTGCCGTCCCGCTGGAGCCTGGTACTGCCGGCATGGACGAGGGGCTCCACCATCGCTGCCCCGGCGGCTTTCTCCGCAGCGCCCACGCCCGCCCGCACCCCTGCGGACGGGCTTTTTTTCATGCCGGAAATCAGGGATTCCCCGCTCAGGACATCCGCCGAGCTGGAAACCGCCGCCCGCGCGCCACGGGCTTCCCCGTCATCTGTCCGGAAAACCCACCGTGAGCATCCACTTGAAATCTTCCGGCGCATGGACGGAGTGCGGAATGTTCGCCGGCATGACAAGCGCCTCGCCCGCATGGACCGTGTGTTCCCTGCCGCCCACGGTGAACCTGCCCGTACCTTCCAGCACATGGACAAATGCGTCGCCGGGGGAGTCGTGGGTGCCAATCTCCTCGCCTGCGGCGAAGGCGAAGAGCGTAACGCTCACAGCCGGGTTCTGCGCCAGAGTCCTGCTGACTATCTGTCCGGGCAGAACGCGTACCATGTCCGCCGGCCTGAACACCTTTTCGTGTTCGATATTTTTGATGAAACGCATGCTCTTTTCCCTCAGTTTCCGGAAAGCCCGCCCTGAACGGAAACGGTGACGATCCGCAGCGGAAGGCTTTTTCCGCAGTGCTCCAGAGCCCTCGCCGCCGCCTTTCCGAGCCCGCCGCAGCAGGGTACCTCCATGCGCAGCACGGTGACGCTCCTGATGTCGTTTTCCCGGAAAATCTCCCCGAGCTTTTCGCCGTAGTCCACGCCGTCCAGCTTGGGACAGCCGATGAGCGTGACCCGGCCGCGCAGGAAATCCTGATGCGCCGACGCACAGGCGAAGGCCGTGCAGTCGGCGGCGACGAGAAGCTCTGCTCCCTCGAAAAAGGACGCTCTGACCGGGACAAGCCTGATCTGCACGGGCCAGTTGCGCAGCTCCGACGCCGGGTGCCCGCCGGGCCCGGGCCGCAGCGGCCGGACCGGCCGCAGGGAAGAGAGTCCTGTGCCCGGACATCCGCCCGCGGGCATGTCCGTCCCGGCCTCTCCCTGCCGGGATTTCCTGTGCTCGAGCACCGCCCGCTCGTCGTAGGCGGCCGCCTCCCGCTCCTCAAAGCTGATGGCGCCCGCCGGGCATCCGGGCAGGCAGTCGCCCATGCCGTCGCAGTAATCGTCCCGGATGAGCTTCGCCCTGCCGTTCACCATGGCGATGGCCCCCTCGTGGCAGGCTTCGGCGCAGGCTCCGCAGCCGTTGCATCTGTCCTCGTCTATGCGGATTATCTTCCGAATCATTGCTGTTTCCTCCCGCTGAAATCCCCGGGACCGCCCCGGCGCTGAAAGAAGCGGCCCGGCCGGCAAAACCCGACACCCGTGAGGGAGAGGCAGGCGCAGGCAGACAACCCGCCTTTTCATGCCTTCCTCCTCACGCCAGGCGCGCGATCCCGCTGCATCATTAACTATACCCTTTTCCCGCTGCCTGCTCCCTTTTCCCCCTTCCTTCAGAGTGAAGTCTGTGACAAAGAGCACATCCCGGCAAGACTCGGGCTTTTTCGCCGGCTGTTCCCCCGGTGAGGCGGAAGGCTGCGCGTGACGCTCCCCGCCCGCGGCAGGCCCGGAGAAGAGCATGCCCCTGCGCCGGGCAAAAAAGCCGTCCGGGAAAGAACGGCTTCCTGCCCCTTGGAAAAATTTCCGCTCCCCCGCCCTGACGCGCGGTCCGGACGGCGCCTCGCCTTCTCACGCCTGAAAACGCTTTTCCGGCCCCCAGGGCGGCCTCCCGTCCCGGCGGGGAAACCGGCCGGCATCTGCCCTCCTCCGGCGGACACCTGCCCTCCAGGGAAATTTTCCCCGCGAAAAAGTGATCTCCGCCCGCCATTTCTGCCGGCCGGGATATTTTCCTTCCGCCGCAAAACAGGCATACTCACCGGAACAAAACCGATGGCAAACGCCAGGGAGATCACCACGTGGGAAACAGAAAAAAGGGCTCAGACTCCAACCGCGGCAAGGAGATGGAGGAACAGAATGTCCGGCGCTGGCTGAAAGAGGGCTGTCCTCTGGACCTGGAAGCAAGCGGTCTGCTCCGCCGGCTGGACCAGGACGATCACGAGGCCGTCAGTCAGACGCTTGCCAGACTGAAGGAAATGGCTGACCAGGGCAGCCTCAGGGCGGCCCTTGGCGTGGCTCAGCTGCTTCAGGCCGATCCGTCTCCGAAAAATCTGCGGGAAGCGAAAACAATCCTGCGCGAGCTCGTGAGCCAGCGCTTTGCCCCCGCCTATGCCATACTGGCCGAGTGTCTGACCGGACAGAAAGGAAAGACGACCAGGAAGGAAGCGCTCTCTCTGCTCATCGCGGGCAGCCGTCTGAAGGACCCTCAGGCCCTGCAGATGCTCTCCCAGACCCTCGTTCAGAAGAACACGCGCCTGGATCCGGACGTATTCCAGGAGTTTGTGAAAAACCTCCTGTACTGCGCCCGAAAGGGATCGCCGGAGGCGCTGGAATCCCTCCTGCCGCTCTGCAGAAGCCGCGCGAACATTCTTCCCAGGGGCACCCTGCAGAAGATCCGGAAGATCCTGCAGAACCTCGCCGCGCAGAACAACCCCGACGCGCTCATCCAGCTGGCCGCCGGCCAGGAGACAGGCATGTTCCCCGGCGGCCCTGACAAGGCGATTCTCACCATGCGCCGGGCCTGGGAGACGGGAGACCTCCGCTGCGGTCTCATCCTGGCCAACCTGCTCACGGAAAAAGGCTCGCCCTCCGAAAAGCAGGAAGGACTGGCCCTGCTGGAGAGGCTGCATGAGGCAGGCGTGCCCCTGTCGGCCAGACTCCTGGGGCAGCAGCTCGCCCTGAAAACCGACTGGGAAAGCCGCATGCGCGCCCTGAAACTCCTGCAGGATGCGGCCGCCGAAGGTACCGCCGAAGCCCTCATCGATCTGTACTGGAGCCTGCTTGTCGAGCCTGGTCCCGGGGCAGTCCGCGCCTGGTTCATCGCCGGGCTGAAGAAGCACGCGGACCACGAGCGGGCCCGCTGGCGCCTCGCCCTGCTCGCCCTTTCAGGCATCGAGGGCGAGGCGGAGCCCGAAAAGGGCCTGGCCGAACTTGAGGCCCTGGCGAAAGAGGGCTTTGCGCCCGCCTGCGGCAGCCTCGCCGACATCTTTCAGGACGGACTCTACGGCATCAGGCCCGATCCGGAAAGAGCGGCCCTCTGGATCGAACGCGGCTGCGCCCTGGACAACCTCCGCTGCAGATACCGGAAGGACCTCCTGGTGTCTCCGGGAAATCTGGCGCCGGCCATCATCCGCGAGATCGAAGAACTCTCCCGGGACGCCGTCTGCAGCCAGGAACCTCTGGCCGTCATGGACTGGATCCTGATCCACTGCCAGATTCTGGAGAAACTTCCTCTGACTGATGAGATCGCGCAGTGTGTGCTCGACAACTGCCGCGAAGGCACCGGGCTCTGCCTGCGGAGCTTCCTGCGGGAAGGCGACACGGCGGCCCTCATGCGCATGGCCCGGGAACTGGACAGCCCCGAGAACATAAGCCTCTCCCTGGTGGCGGAGAAGCTGGAGGAGACTTCCCCGGATCTGTTCACCTGGCCCGGCCCATCGCCTTTGGAGAAACTCAGCCGCGGCCTGCTCGAGGCGGCCGCCCGGGCCGGAGAGCCCGAAGCGGCGGCGCGGCTCTGCCTGCAGGACGACGGCCCGTCCGTCTGGCTCAGCTGGGCGACAGGCCCCGGGCCCGAGGAAGGAGACTCCCGCCCTTCCGCCGCCGGGGACTCCGGCGATCCGCCCGCCTGCTCCTCCCGGACGGCCGACAGGCTGGCTCTCGCGGTCTCCCTGAAGGAGCCGGAAAAGAAGGCGGAGGCCCGCGCGCGTCTCGCCGGGCTCGCCGCGCAGGGATCGGCTCTCGCCGCCCTGCGCCTCGGGACAGATCTGCTGCGCGAGGCCGAACCCGATACGGCGGAAGCCGGTCCGCTTCTGCGCCGGGCGTTCGGCGCCGGTCTGGAAGAAGCGAGGCTCCCCCTCGCCATGGCGCTGCGCAGACAGGGCGGTCTCGAGAGGTTCGAAGAAAGCCTGCGCCTCATCAGGGAAGGCGCGGAGAAGGAACGGCTGGACTGCCTCCTGCGCCTCGCCCGGGATGTCAGGGACTATCCGCTGTTTCTTCCGGAGTCCGAGTTCAAATCGCTCGCCGAGCTTCTCTACCGGAACTGGATGTGCGGCAGGCGGAACTGCCTGCCCGCCCTGACCGGGGTTCTCGCCCTTCCCCTCGCCAGGGCGCACCTCAAGGATTTGCGGAGATGGACGAAAAATCGCCTGCTGGAGCGCTGCTACACCGGCCGGTCTGAAGCGGCAATCCCCCTCGCCCGGCTGCTGGCAGACGAAGGAGACATCGAGCAGTCGAAGGAGTGCCTGAAAACCCTGCGGGAGGGGAAAAATGAGGAGGCCGGCGCACTCCTTGGCTGCCTGCTCTTCGCCTCGGAGAAAAAGAAGGAAAAGAGCAGAGGCCTGAGTCTGCTGGAGCGCTTCAGCGAAGGGGAGACCGCGGAGGCTCTCCTCGTTCTGGGCAGGGAACTGACGAAAAGCAGTTCGCGGAACAGACGGGAAGAGGCCTGGAAAATCCTGCGCCGGGCGGCGGAACTGGGCGAAAAGGAAGAATACGTCCGCCTGATCCAGCGGGAATTCAATCTGTACTGGGATCCGGACACACGCCGGCATATGCTGCGTCTCCTTCAGGATCCGCTCGTGGCCGATCTTCCCCAGACGCGGCGCAGGCTGGCTCTCTGGACGCTCCAGGGCCTTGTGGCCGATCCCCGGGGTCTGGACCTCCCCGGCCCCCGGGGCACCGGAAAGAGGACGAAAAAGTCAGACATCGCGCGGGAAAAAGCCAGACAGGAAGCCCTGGACATTCTCAGAGAACTCGCCCGGCAGTCCTTCGGGCCCGCCTGCGGCAGCCTGGGCGTCATCCTGGGCCATGGTCTTCTGGGGGTGGAAAAAGACGAAGAAGAGGCCGCTCGCTGGACGGCCAGAGGCTGCCGCCTCTTCGACCCCGAATCCCTCGTCCTTGCGGCCGTTTCCGAGCTGAACGAAGCTCCCGTCGGATCCGACGCGGAAACCCGGGCCGGCGATTCCCTGGAAAACATCGCGATCCAGGAATCCTGCCTGGGGCAGATACAGGTCATCACGCTGCTTCTGCAGAAACTGGCGCGCGCTGAATTGACTCCGCAGATCTCTCTCACGTTCGCGGCCCTGACCCTGAACACTGCCGTCTGCATGGCCAACTGGAACGCGGACACGGCCGCCTTCCTCGCCCTGCTGGAGCTGGGAACCGGGCCCGGAGCGGATTTTCTCGCTGATACCCTGACAATGGCTCTCACGATGCAGCTGTTTGTCCCGGGAGTGAGTGACTCGAAGACACTGGAGGGTTTCGTTGACTACTGTCTGCACATGGCCGAGGACACGGGAGAGCCCTCGCCCCTCACAGCCAAAGGTCTGCTGACGCGGCCGGACGGATTTGCCGTCTTCCCGGACGCGCCCCGCAAGGGCAGAAAAACTTCCCGAAGACGCTGAAGGAGAGCGTCCGCCCGCGGGAAGCGCCGTTTCAGCGCGGGCCCGCAGGCACGATCCCCTTCCTTCCCCCGACGGCCGGAAATCACCTCTCCCGGGAGAAAATCCCATACGCAGCAACGGCACAGGCGGGACGAAAGGAACCGCGCCCCCTCTGGACGGGGAGGCCCGGGAGATTGTCAGGAATCCCGACACCGCGGACCGGGAGGCCTGTGAGCAGGCCCTTGACCGGCTGACGGAGCTCGCCGGCAGGGGAAGCTGCCGGGCCGCCTTCCACGCCGCCAGACTGCGTCTGCTCTCCCCCTCTCCGGAGAATCTCCAGGAAGCGGAGCGCTCACGGGCCGCCTTGCGGCACAGCGCACAGGCCCCGCCAAGGCGGCCGCGGCGGGATGCCTGCGCCGGGCTGTGGGGGAGCAGGCCATCGGCTGCACGCAGGCGCTCCTGAGCAAAGGCGTCCGCCTGGGGGAACCCGCCGCGCCCAGGATGCTCTGCGGGGATCTGCTCGCGGGAAAATCCGCCTGGAAAAGCAGGAACTGCGCAGGCTCGCCCTGGCGCTGAAAGAATCCGCGAAAAAGGGAAATGGCTCCTTGACGCCCTGCTCCCGCTGAGCGTTCCCGGGCGGACGGACTGCCCGGAGACCTGCCTCGGGACGCGAAGACGCGGGGCGAACCCGCGCCCCTGCCTGCCCTGCTGGAACTTCCCGGCCGGCCCGGCGTGCCCTGCCTGGACGGGCTGCCCGACCAGGTCCGGCAGGAACATCCCGCGGGTTCCGGCAGGAAGAAAGAAACGAGAGACAGGTTCAGAAACAGGATCCGGGACTGCCGCCGATCCGCCGCCGAATGCTTCGGAGAATCCGGAAACGGCGTCTTCCCGGGACTTCCGGTCTGCCCGGCCGGACCGAAGGACTCCGACGGGGAACAGAAAAACGGCTGACAGGGCCTGAAGAGAAGGAAAAAGCGCCCGACGGAGCTCTTCCTCCGGGCGCTTTTCCGTCTGCCGGTCCGGGCTGAGCCCGGCGGCGGACCTGTGGCCGCACTGTTCTTTTTTCCCGCGTCTCTCCTCGCGGTTGCCTGAGAGCACGGTCTCCGCCGCTCTGCCGGTGGAGCGCAGGGCTGACGGCGGTCTTCCCTGTCAGCGCGGACGCCCTGGCAGAATGCCCTGACAGGACTCCGCGCGGCCCCGGCCGGTACGGCCGGGCGGCGATCACGGCGCGATCCGGCTTCCCCGCGGTTTCAAAGCAGGTATTCCTTCACTTCCTGAACGATGAAGTCGGAGACGATGTCGAAAATCCTGCGTCCGGTTTCCGCCGTGGCGAGCGCGGGAGAGCCGAAATAGGCGTCGGGAGCGCCCAGATCAATGAAACTGCGGACGCCGGCTTCCCATTTTTCAAAAAAGTGCTCCGCGGCGTGATTGGGCGCGAGGGTTTTCAGCGCCTCCCTGTCGACCCAGTCCGGACGGAGGAAGAGGATCTGGGAGGTTTCAATTTCTCCCGCGTGGATATCCCATTCCGGATGTTCGCCCCGGCAGACGCGGAAGGCCAGCGGCAGGCCCTTTGCGAAGAAGCCGGAAAAATGGTGCCTGAAGCCGGGACAGGCCTTTCCCGCGCGCTCAGCGCCCTGCTGTATGGCGTCAATGCTCGGGCCCTCTGCGTGACCGCTCACAATCATCACTTTCCTGAAGCCCTGCCGCGCTAGCCCCGAGCAGACATCTTCCACGATGGCCGCCAGCGTTTCCGGGCGGAGGGTCATGGTGCCCGGGAAGCAGCTCGCCGCATCCGCCAGACAGTAATTGACGGGCGCCGCGATGAGCGATTCGATGCCCTGGTCCTCAAGTTTTCTCGCTGCGTCCCCGCACATGGCGCAGGCGGTCAGAACGTCCGTGCTCAGAGGCAGGTGCGGCCCGTGGGCCTCCATGGGGCTGACCGGCAGGAACGCCAGATCCGTCCTTTCCGCAAGCTTCCGGAACTGCTCCCTGTTCATGGAAAACATATGATTCGGCATGAAAAACCTCCCTGTCTGCCGTCTGCTCTGACGCGGGCTGCCGGCGCCCGCGGGGCGCTCCCGTCTCAGGGGCAGGGCGCAGACCCGCCGGCCCGGAAAACATGTTCCCCGCGGCCGGCACGGGTCCGGCAGTTTCCCGGCGCGGCATCCCGGTGAAGCGCCGCTCCCGGAAGAACCCTTCCCCGACCCCTGATACTGGTACAGAAGCAGATATTTTTCAAGGCTTTGACTGTTTTCAGCAGGGACGGGAGAGGGACAGTCCTCTTTCTCCGGCTGAAAGAAAATGCAGGTCTGC
>CAZFTQ010000058.1:0-15395 GCA_964522365.1 uncultured Desulfovibrio sp.
GGTTCCGGATTCTTCCCTGTTTTTCGTCTTCGCCGTGCTGCTTCAGGGAAAGGCGTTGCCGCGGGAATGGTTGACAAAAGAGGAAGCGGCCCTACCTGAGAAACAAAGGGGCTCCCGCGCGCTGCGCGGACGGATTTTTTCATCGAGCCGGAAATCGGCATCACTTCCGATCAAACGCCTGACCCCGGATGGCCTGAGAAGCGGTCAGCGCGCACATTTTCCTTCTCCTGCCCGCGGATGAGGGACCTCTGCCGGCACAGCGTGTTTCTGGCATGCCGGAGGCTCTCTCCCTGGCTCTCTCAGACAGACTTTGTGACAGGAGCGGCGGTTCCCTGACCTGTCGCCGGGAAAAAGGCGGCCTGATGCAGGCCGCTTCAGGGAACTCTCCGTTTTTCACACAGGCGAAGACAGCTCAGTCAGCCAGAGAAAGGGATCGGCTGCGGGCTGAGGCGTGTCCGGGACGGCTCTCCCGGACAAAGGGGCTTGCTGTGTCTCTTTTTGCCGGGCGTGCGCGGCTGTGCGCGGGGGGAAAGGTCTTTTCCGCCATGCCCCCCGTGCCGCGGTCTGTCCGGTCCGGTCAGCGTGGAGAGTCCATGAAGCGTCGGAAAAAAAGGATCTGCTGGAACTGCTCTCGGAACTGACCCTGGGATGCATTCTGCTGATCTATGTGCTGGTGAAATTCCTGCCCGCCATAACAGACAGTCTGCTGCTCGCGGGCATCGCGACGGCCCTTTTCCTGGTTTCCATCTTCATTACAGGCAGGGTGGAAACAGTTCAGAGCAGAAACCTCAAAATTCTCTGTTCGCTGGCCGGGCTTGGCTTTGCGCTGTGGGCCCTCTTTCTGCTTGCCGCGGAGTTCTGGTCCTGCCTTGTGCGGGAGCTGACGGATTTCTTTGCCTGAGGCGCGGGCCGATGTCTCTCCTGCCCGTCGAGCCGCCGCGTAGCCTCCGCTTCGAGGGGGAAAGCGCGGCGCTTCGGTCAGGGAGTGGAGGCCTGAAAAAAGGTGCGCGGATGCTTTTTTGAAGGGTGCTTTTCTCAGACCCTTTGCTTTTCCATGCCGGGGAGGCTCTTCCTGCGCCACCAGTAGACGGCGAAGACGGTCAGCAGCAGAGCCATGATGATCCAGGCCAGGGACACGTCCGTGAGGACAATGATGAAATAGGCGAGCATGGGCCCCATGGCGGCGCCCAGGTCAATGAAAAGAGTGACTGCCGAGAGGAAAAGGTGCGAGTCTTCCGAGTGGGTGGCCGCGTCATTGGCCAGGGAGGAACTGGCCGTGGTGAGCACCGTGCCGCAGAGCAGGAGCAGGAGCAGCACCAGGCAGAGACTCGGGAGACTCATGGGCGTGGCCGCCCAGAGCATGACCAGGGCGGTCACCAGAAAGGAGAGGGCCGTGAGGCGGAGCCGGCCGAGCCTGCCGTCGGAAACGCGGCCCGCCAGGGGCGAGAGGAAGGGTTCCCAGACCCAGCGCAGGGACTGGATGGTGCCGGAAATGGTGCCCACGCTCAGGCAGAGACCGAAGAGCAGGAGCTGCTCGCCGGCATGGGCGTTGAGGAGCACGGAGATGCTGGAGGCCGCCAGCCCCTCGAAGGCCATGGCCACGATGAAGCCCGTCATCATGACCCAGAGGACGGGCCCGGGCTCCTTCCGGAAAAGAACGCGCCAGTCCACGGCGGAGAAGCGGCGGCCCGAACCGTCCGGGATCTTCGGCCGCTCGTTCTCGACCCGGGGCACGCGCGCGAGCACCACCAGGGGCGAGAGACAGGCGATGCCCGCCAGCACGAAGGCCGTGAACCTGAGGCCGAAGCTGTCGCAGAGCACGCCGCCCAGAAACATGCCCATGAGGCTTCCCAGACGGTAGAGACCGTTGTTGAGGCCCGTGAGATAGCCCAGGGTGACGGGCGTGCTCACCCGCAGGATGGAATAAAGGCTCCCCAGGCGCAGGAGAGACCAGGAAAGGCCCCAGACAAAACGCAGAAGGAGCCAGAGAGCCAGTCCCTGGGCGAGGCCGTAGCCCGCCGTGGTGAGTATGGCCAGAAGCGTGGCCAGAAAAACGCCGGTCCGGCAGGAAAAACGGCTGTAGAAGAGCGTGATGAGCGGATTGAGGGGAATGCGCGCGATGCGGTTGGCCGCCAGAATGATGCCCACCTCGAAGATGGAGCCAAGACCCGCCTCCGTCCAGTGGAGGGGCAGGGCCACATAAAGAAAGGAGTCCCCCGCGAGGCTCAGGGCGGTGACGATGGAAAGGGCGATGATTTCCGCCTTTCCCGCAACGGCTTCTGCTTTTCTGGACATCGCGTCCCTTGACGGTTCCTCCGGCCGGAGAATCCGGGCCTGCCGTGACAGGCTCTCATGATGGAAACGGACAGTTCTGAACGAAAATTCTAGTCACAAAGGCCGATCCCTGTCCAGAGCCTTTCCCGCGGCCGGCAGGGGAGATTCTTTGCCCTTTCACCGTCTTGCCAAGGTCCTTGCCCCCGCTCTATAGTGCCGCCCGGGCCTTCTTCCACGCGGAGGAAGACCCCGGTTTCCCGCGCCGCCCCCAAGGACAGTTCATGGACCAGCAGCTCATCCGTCTGGACATCACCGCGCCCGAGAGCGCCTACGACCTTCTCACAGGCCTTCTGACCCTTCTCGTTTCCGCCGGCTGGGAGGAGCAGAGCCTCCCCGGCGGCGAAACGCTCTTCCGGATCCATCTGAGCCATGCCGGCCTCATGCAGGATCTCCTCCAGACCGTCCGCTCCAGGGTTCCCGAGGCGGACTGCCGGACCGAGACCGTGACGGTCCAGGACTGGCTCACGGCCTGGAAGGAGTTCTTCACGCCGGTCCTCTGCGGCCGGCGCTTCGCGGTGCTGCCGCCCTGGCGGAAGGAGAGCCCGGAGGCCCGGGGGCGCACGGCCATCGTCATCGAGCCCCGCAGCGCCTTCGGGACCGGCCACCACGCCACCACGGCCCTCTGTCTGCGGGTCCTCTCGGATCTTCTGGACGAGGAGCGGATCAGACCCGGCCAGACCTTTCTGGATCTGGGCACGGGCTCGGGCGTGCTCGGTCTCGGTCTCTGTCTGAGCGGTCTCACGGGCGAGGGCTGGGACACCGACCCCCTCGCCACGGACAACGCCCTGGAAAACCGGGAGGTCAACGGCGTGCCGCCGGAAGCCTTCCTTCTCGGCACAGGCAGCGTGGAGGCGGTGGAAGGCCGATGTTTTGATCTGGTCGTGGCCAACATTCTGGCCCGGCCCCTCATGGAGATGGCCCCCCGGCTCGCCGCGGCCCTCCGGCCGGGCGGCGTCCTCGTGCTCTCGGGTCTGCTCACCCTCCAGGCCGACGCGGTGACGGCGGCCTACCGTGCCCGCGGCCTGCCGGATCCTGCGCGGGTCGTCCAGGGCGAGTGGTCAGCCCTCGTCTGGCGCTAAAACAGCAATTCCGCCGCTGTCAGGCGGCGTTTCCAAGGAGAAGCCCCTATGTCCAAAATCACCTTTGCCGGTTCCCCCCTCACTCTGGAAGGCAGCCTGCCCGCCGAAGGCGGCGCCGCGCCCGACTTCACCCTCACCGCCAACGATCTTTCCGCGAAAACCCTGGCCGACTACGCGGGGAAAGTCCTTGTCCTCGCCTGCGTGCCGTCCCTGGACACCCCCGTCTGCGACATGGAAGTGCGCCGCTTCAATCAGGAAGCCGCCGCCCTGTCCGACAAGGTGGCCATCGTCTGCGTGTCCCGCGATCTGCCCTTCGCCCAGGCCCGCTGGTGCGGCGCGGCCGGCGTGAGCGCGGTGGAGACCCTCTCCGACTACCGCTGCGGCTCCTTCGGCAAGGCCTACGGCGTCTACATCAAGGAACTGGATCTCCTGGCCCGGGCCGTTTTCGTCATCAAGGACGGCAAGGTGGCCTCCGTCCAGCTCGTGAGCGAAGTGACGGATCAGCCCGACTACGCGGCCGTCCTCGCCGCCGTCAAGGCTCTCGTCTAGCCTGATCTCTCTTCTCCAGGTTCCGGGCCGGCTCCCCTCAGTTCGGGGGGATCCGGCCCGCCGTCTTTTCAGGGGGCGTTTTTCCGCCTCCGGAAAAGGGCGCAGAAAAGGACCGCTGCGTTCCTCCCCCCGGGGAGCCGCAGCGGTCCTTCCTTTGTTCGAGTGGTGGGCCCGCCAGGATTCGAACCTGGAACAAGCCGGTTATGAGCCGGAGGCTCTGCCAGTTGAGCTACGGGCCCGCCAAGGGAGGCTTGTATGCCCCGCGGGAGAGCCTGTCAAGCCGGTCCTAGTCCTCTTCGAAGGCCTCCCCGTCGGGCCGCGCCATGCCGGGCCGCTCGCGGGCGAGGATCTCCAGGGCTTCGTCTCTCGTGAGGATCCGGCCGCGGCAGCGGGGATTCTGGAGGCGGTTTTCCGGGCAGTAGCCCAGCCGCACGCAGGAGGGGCCGGCGCCCGCGAAAAGATCCGGGGCGGCCTTTCTGCAGAGCCGGAGCATCTTCATGGCGAGATCCCGGATTTCCGCCTGGGCGTTGCGGCAGCAGCGTATGGCGAACCAGTCCCTGAGGGCGTGGGCGTTCATGCCGATGATGGCCTTGAATTCCGTGGCCTGGGGCTTGAGGTAGCGCAGATCCTGCTCGGGGAGCCCGGCGTCGAGTCCGGCGTCGTACCACTGGCGGGAGAGCTCGGCGAGATCATGCCCCGAGAGACGGGCGCGGTGTCCGTCGGGCAGGGTCACCTCCGCGGAAAACTCCGCCACGCTTCTGGGATAGACCACGGAAAAGACACGCTTTCCTCCCAGTTCGGCGCGGCCCGACTTGATGAGATAGGAAGCCAGGCGCTTGCGGACAAGCTGGGTCTCCGTGACGCGGCTGTAGCCCTCCACCCCGAAGAGAAAGAAGTCGAATTCCAGGGCCGCGCCGTGTCCGCTGGAAAGAATGTTCTCCACGATCCTGCGGGAATAGGGGGAGCTCACGATCTCGTCCAGACTGCGTTCGGATCGGACGAAGCGCGCGGCGATGTCCGTGTAGATGCGGCCGCCGCCGGCGAGCAGAAGCACGCGGCCTGATCCCGTGTACTGTTCCCTGATCATGTGTCTCTCCTCCCAGCCGGGCCTAGCGGCCCGTTCCTTCCCGTCCGAAGCGGGTGTCCAGGCTGACATTGTCGCCGGGCCGCTCGAAATAGCCTTCCCTGTCGCGCTGGGGCTCGCCCAGACTCAGAAGCTCGCCCACGGTGGCGAAGCGGTAGCCCTGGCGCTCCAGGCTGTTCACCACATAGCGGAGCAGCTGAAAGGTCCCCTTGGGCACGAGATTGCCGTGGAAGAGAAGAATGGATCCCGGCCGGACCTTTTCCGCCACGAGGCGGGCGCGGGCGATGCTCGCGTTGCTGCCGCCGGTTTCGGCCACCACGTCCCACTGGACGGGCTCGAGTCCCAGCTCGGCCAGCAGGTCGAGGGCCTCGGGCGAGCAGCGGCCGTAGGGGAAGCGGAAGTGCCGCAGGCATTCCGGCACGGGCAGACTGCCGCCCAGGCCGCTGCGGCCGGCCGTGCGCAGATGCTCTTCCAGGAGAAGTTCGTACTGGCACTGGGTGTCCAGGATTTCCTCACGCATGCGCTCGCGGGAGAGCAGGGCGAAATTGCCGTGGGCCCAGGCGTGGCTCGCCAGCTCGAAGAGGGGATCGCAGAGCATCTCCCGCACCCGCCGCTCGTGGGATCGCATCCACTTGCCTCCCAGGAAGAAGGTGGCCGGGATGCTGGCGTCCTGGAGCCAGATGACCAGATCCGCGTCGAAGCCCGAGGTGGAGGTGGCGAGCTCGCACATGTCGAAGGTCAGGGCGCAGACCTTTTCTCCGCCCGCCGGCTGAACCCTGCGGATGACGCCGTCCCTGGCCGCCGGATTGGGCGGCAGACTGTGGACGGGGACGCGGCGGCTCGGGGGCCTGCCGTTGTTGGGCACGGCGCCGCGCCTGTCCCTGGCCTGGAGGGCCGGCAGGCGCAGGTCGTTCTTGTTTTCCTCGTGGAAGAGGCGCGCCTCGGCGTAGCCCGCGTCCGCCGCCAGGGCGGGCCGCAGAGGCGAAAGGCCGCCCGCGAGGCCGGCAGCTAGGCCCAGGGCCCCGGTCACGAAGGATCGCCGGCTCACGGGCCGGGCGGGGACGATGTCCGGGAGAGGCTTGTCTGGCATGGGCGGCTCCTGGCCTTGCGGCCTGAACAAAAAAGGTCCGATCCGGAAGCGGAGCTTTCCGGACCGGACCAGAAAGGCGGGAGAAGCGGAAGCTTCCTTGGGGGCTATTCTTCCCTGGAGGCTTTGTATTCCTCGACGACCTTGTCCACCACCGGAGCGGGAGCTTCTTCGTAATGGTCGAATTCCATGGTGAAGAAGCCCTGGCCGCCGGTCATGGAGCGCAGGTCGGAGGCGTAGCGGAGCACTTCGCTCATGGGCACATGGGCCTTGATCTCGGTGACGCCGCCCTGGGAATCGGAGCCGATGACCTTGCCGCGGCGGGAGGAGAGATCGCCGATGACATCGCCCATGCTCTCGTCAGGGATGGAGACCGTCATGAGGACGATGGGCTCGAGCAGGATGGCTCTGAGCTTTTCCATGGCGTTCTTGAAGGCCAGGGATCCGGCGATCTTGAAGGCCATTTCCGAGGAGTCCACGGAGTGGTAGCTGCCGTCGTAGAGCTTCACCTTGAAGTCCACCACGGGGTAGCCCGCGATGTAGCCGCGGGCGGCGGCTTCCTGGATGCCCTTGTCCACGGCGGGGATGTACTGGCGCGGAATGGCGCCGCCCACGATGGCGTCCTCAAAGACATAGCCGGAGCCTCTGGGCTGGCCTTCCATCTCGATCCAGCAGTCGCCGAACTGGCCGCGGCCGCCGGACTGCTTCTTGTGCCGGCCCTGCACCTGGACCTTGCCCTTGACGGTTTCGCGGTAGGGCACCTTGGGGGTCTTCAGCTCGATGTCCACCTTGAAGCGGCGTCTGGCGCGCTCCACGGCGAGCTCGATGTGCAGCTGGCCCATGCCGGAGAGCAGGATGTCGCCGGTCTCCTCGTCGTGTTCCAGCCTGAGGGTGATGTCGTCGTCCAGAAGCTTCTGGATGGCCGAGAAGACCTTGTCTTCCTCGCCCCGGGTCTTGGGGGCGATGGCGAAGGTGATGAGCTGGGGCGGCAGCTGGGGCGTGGCCAGCTTGAAGGGGGCCTTGCTGTCGGCCAGGGTGTCGCCGGTCTTCGTGGTCTTCAGCTTGGAGACGGCCACGATGCTGCCCGGGCCCATGGCGTCCTTGCAGCTCGTGGAGGTCTTGCCGGTGATGGTGAGCAGGCCGCCCATGCGCTCGCTCTCGCCGCTGGACATGTTGGTCAGCGAGGAGTCGGAGGTGAGGGTGCCCGTGAGCACGCGGAGCAGGGAATAGAGCTGGCCCGAGACCGGGTCGGCGATGGTCTTGAAGACGAAGCAGGAAAGAGGCGCGTCGGGATCGGCCGCGTGGCTTTCGCCCGCCTCGTCCACGATGCCCGGGTTTTCCAGGGGAGAGGGGAAGAGGTCGGCGATGGTTGCCAGAATGGCGCGGCCGCCCTTGTTTTCCAGGGAGGAGCAGACGAGCACGGGATAGAGCTGCTCGCTCAGGACGCCCTTGCGCAGGCAGGCGTGGAGCTCTTCCTCGGAGAGCTCGCCCTCTTCCAGGTATTTCTCCAGGGCCGCCTCGTCGCTCTCGGCGATGTTTTCCACGGCCACGTCGTGCTGGAGGGCCGTCTCTTCCTGCATGCTCTCCGGCACCGGGCATTCGGTCTCGGCGCCGCCCGCGCCGAAGCGGTAGGCCTTGCCGTGCAGCACGTCCACATAGCCCGCGAAGACGCCGTTTTCCATGATGGGCAGCTGCAGCACCACGGGATGGATGCCCAGGGTGCCCAGGCTCTGGATGGCCATGGAGAAGTTGGCGCGGTCACGGTCCTGCTTGTTGACCACGATGAGGGTCGGCAGGTTTTCCTGGCGGGTATGATTCCAGAAACGCTTGGTCAGGGGACGGACGCCGTCCACCGCGTCTATGACAAAGAGAACGCTGTCCACGCCTTTGAGCAGATACTCGAGATCGCCGGTGAAGTTCCCGTCGCCGGGAATGTCCAGCAGGAAGTGGCGGTTCTTGTTCCAGAGGAAGGTGGCCAGACCCGGCTGAATGGAGCCGCGGCGGCGGATTTCTTCCGGTTCATAATCGAGGCAGGTGGTCCCGTCCTCGATGGCGCCCATCCTGTTGATGGCGCCGGCGTCAAAAAGAAGCATTTCTGCAAGGGAGGTTTTTCCGCAGCCGCCCGTGCCGACAACGGCATACGAGCGCTGCATGTCGAGAGGGTTTGCCATGATGGACTCCCAGGGGTTTGACGTGGACTTGGCTGACGAAAAAAAGCGGCTCAGGCGGGCAGGCCCAAAGGCGTCTGCAGCGCTGTCGGGGAAGGGAAGGCCCAAAACCGCGGACGTGACAAAGTATCCGGTCGCTCCGGGGGGCTACTGTATACGCCCGGGGCCAAAAAGAAAAGTCCCGGAACGCCGGGGAAGCCCGTCCGGACCGGATCAGGACTGGCTCAGAAGCGGATCCGGGCAGCCCGCGGCTTTGCGGGCGCGGCTGCGCCCCGTGAGGATGCAGGCCACGAGGGCCACGGCGCATTCCTCGGCCGCGGCGTCCCCCCGGCCGCAGGAGGGTTCCGTGCGCACGCGCTGTCTGTCCTTCTCCCTGAGGCCCGCGAGGATCTGTCTGACGGACTCCCGGCCGCCGGCCAGAAGCACGAGACAGGCCCTGGTGGCGAGAGCCTGGTGGACCAGTCTCGTGTCGCTCTCGTGGGATCCGCTCTCGATGAGCACAAAGGTCCTTTCGTCCGGATGCAGCCCCTGGAAGGAGGCTTCAAAGCCGGGAACTTCGCGGATCACGGAGGACATGGGGAAGTGCGGCCGGCAGGCCGCCTCGTCCCGGTCCGTCACCACGGCCACGGAAAAGTCCGCGGCGGAGGCGATGGAGGCCGCCGCCCGGGAGACGGGACCCGCGCCCGCGCAGATGACCCGCCAGGGCGCCGGCCAGGGCTCCAGGGCGAAATGCTGGCCGCGGGAGTCGTTCAGGGCCACCGCTCCGTGGAGGGGCCGCTCCAGCAGAGGCTGGACAAGGCCCGAGAGCTCGGCCGGGATGGGCCAGGACGAGGAGGATCGGCGGCAGAGCCGGCGCTGGCCGGGAGCGGCCGCGGGCACGAGGCAGAACATGTCCTCGCCGCAGCCGCCGGCGATGGCGAGGCGCCTGAAGAGGACCAGGGTGGGATTGTCCGGCAGCAGCGGCTCGGCGAAAACCCGCAGCTGACGGCCCGAGTCGCAGTCGAGGGTCGTGCATTCGGCAAGACCCGCCCGGGCGACGCGCCTGCCCAGGGAGAGAGCCTTGTCCAGAGGGAACCAGTCCGGCGCGGAACCGGCCGCGAGGCCGTCCTCCGTGAGGAGGAGGCGGATGTCAGCGGCTTCTGATCCCCTGTCCGGTCTGTGCAGAACGCTCAGAAGAGCAAGCTGCCTGCCGGCCGCCAGTTCGCGGCAGATGCTGTCCGCCAGGTACATGGTTACCTCCTTGCTTCCCCGCCGCGGGGGCCGGACGGGGCTCTCGAAAACGATTGTGTGTGGGGGGGGACTGAGCTGAGCGGGAGGGCGTTTCAGCGGCCCGCCAGATCGAAATGGGCCCCGAAGGGCAGGGAGAGGGCTTCTGCCGCCCGGGGCGGGAGGGCGAGCCAGTCCGCGAGGACGCAGCGCAGAAAGGCGCGGTCCCCCAGCACGGCCAGCCGGCCCTCGGGGCTGTGCAGGCGCGCCCGGACCAGGGCCAGCAGGGCGCGGCGCCGCACCATGGCGAGGTTTTCGCCGCCCGCCGGGGCATAGTCCATGGGCTCCGCCTCCAGTCCGGCCAGGGCGCCGGGATATCTCTTTTCGACATCCGCCTGGCGCAGACCCGCCCAGGCGCCCCAGTCCCGTTCCCGGAAGCCCGGATCCGCCAGAATGGGCATGCGGCCGCCGCCGGGCCGGAAGGCCCGGCGCAGAAGATCCGCGCAGGCGAGGGCTCTCGGCGAGTCTGAACAGAAAAAGGCCCGGGGCGCGTCCTGCGCGAGCTCCGCGGCCGTGCGGCCGGCCAGATCCGCAAGCAGTTCCCTGCCCGCTTCGGAGAGGCGGGCTCTGCGCAGATCAGGGAAAAGATCGGGCTCACCGGCTTCTTCCAGGCAGAAGAGCCGGATGCCCCCGGGGGAGGGCGCGTGGTCTGTCATCAGGTCTCTGGAGAAAAAGCGGAGGCGGCGGGCGCGGAACTTCCGTCCGGAAGCGGGTCGGCCGGGCTAGCCCGGCTGGCCTCCCATGGGCAGGGGCGTGCGCTCGTCGGGAAGAACGCCCTGCTCGGCGGCCTCCCGCGCCTGCGCGTCCCGGCAGTCGCGGCACAGGCCGTAGAGCACATGGTAGTGCCCGAGAAGGGTGAAATCGTGCTTCCTGACAATGGCTTTCTGCAGCTTCTCGATGGCCTGGTCGTAGATCTCCACAATTTTGCCGCAGTGGACGCACATGAGGTGGTCGTGGTGCACGCCCGCGTTGACGATTTCGTAGTGGGCCACGGTGTCCGTGAAGTGCACTTCCGTGGCGAGTCCGGCGGCGCAGAGGAGCTTGAGGGTCCGGTAGACCGTGGTCTGCCCGATGCTCGGGTCCAGGGTCTGCATGTGCTGATAGAAGTCTTCCAGCGTGTGGTGTCCCGGATAGCTGAAAAAGGCCTCGGCGATGCGGCAGCGCTGGGACGTGATGTTCATCCTGTTCCGGCTCATGAAATCCAGGAACTGCTGGAGCGTGGGTGTCGAGGGTTTGGCGCTGTCAGTCATGATCCCTCCATGCAGCCGTCTGCCGGCGCGTTCCGGGCTCGCCCGCACGGGCAGTCAGACGAAAAAGGCGGCAAACAATCCGGATCCTGACGCGGTCTGATCGTCAGGGGGATCTTCGGGCTGCATGCCTGTCCACGCGCAGTCGCAGGCCCGTATGCCGGCCTCTGCCCCCTGGAGGGGCGGCTGCGCCCGGAGAGACCTGCAGCGGTCTCGGGAAGCGGAGAAGAGTGCGGAAAAACTGCCCTGAAGCTAGCATAGAAGCAAACGGTCTTCAAGGCGGAAAGGCGGCCCCGGCCGGGGAGACCGGGGCCGCCCAGGGCCACGAAAAAGTTATTCAGCCAGAGGAGTTGCTGCGAAGCCATTCTGCTGCCTGATCGGGGTTCAGACCCAGAGCGCTCTTTCACAGACTGAAGAGGAACTCAGAAGTCAAGTCGCGGCTCGGCAAGCATCTCCTCAATGCCTGCGTATGGAATGGAGTGCTTTTTCAGCAATCTTTCCAGAACATCACGATCCCAGATACTGACACCCTGCATATTTGCCAGAGAGCGTACACTGCTTTCTACACTGGGAGCATTCACTGCCAGAATGAGTTTGTCGCATTGGCTGTGGACATGACGGAAATATTCCTTGCGGGCATTGCTGGGTTCATCGACTGCGCCGGTGTCTGAAAAAGGCTTGGAAGAAACTTTGCACTGGATGATGACTTTCCGGCTTCCATCGACAAAAACGTCCGCCCCGTGGTCTCCGGACCTGGAGGTCAGGTAAACGGGGCCACCCCATTCTTCTTTCGCAAGAAGAGCGATCAAGGCTTCAAATTCTTCCCATTTGAGCCCTTTGAGGTATTCTGGCTGAATACGTTTTTCGAGCAGTTCTGTTCCAAATACTGCCTTGATGTTGAAATCATTGCTGTGAACAGGTGCCTCAGTGACAACGGCGTCTTTGAGGGCAGTCTTGCGTCTGAGCAATGAGTTCAGATTGACATCGAAAGACTGTTTTTCAGGGTCAGGATGCTTCAGAATCGGAATGTAGACATGCACATCGCGGGTTGCCCCAATGCGGTAAACACGATCAGTGGCCTGAGCTTCTTTTGCTGGATTCCAGTGACGCTCAAGATGTATGACATTGTTGGCTCCCACGACGGTCAGGCCGACACCAGCCGCAAGCGGAGACATGCATATGATATTGAAGCCTTCCTTTGCTTCAAAACGCCTGATCAGCTCCATGCGGCATTCTTTGCCGCGGCCTGTTTTTTTAGAGACAGATGCGGTGTCTCCATTCACAGTGAAAACAAGAAGTCCATACAGTTTGCTGAGGGCATACGACAGATAACGCTGTAAAGTTCTGTTGATGACGAATATGATGACCTTTTCCTGGCGTTCCTTGATCTCGTCCAGAATCTTGAGCAGCAAAACCAGCTTTGCAGACTGGTTAAGTGTAGCAAGGATATCCTCTCTGCTGGCGGAAGGGTCGCAGCGTATCGGCTCTCCCCCTCCTGAAAAAGCTGGATGCAGAGATGCAGTCTGCAGCTTTCGCAGACCTGGCAGAATTGCTTTCTGGACGAGTGCAGGATCTCCTGACTGCTTTGCCGCGACCACAGAAGAGATGATCGCGTTGTAGGTTTCCAGTTGACGTCCTTCCATGACAGCGCAGTATCTGCCCTCTTCCATCCCGTCATGGACGATTTTTTTCGGCAGGCCGGAAAGATTCTCTTCTTTTGTCCTGCGCAGCATGAAAGGGCCGGCCTTCTGACGAAGTTTTCTGCCAATATCCAGGCGAACAGCATCTCTCTTCCCGCCGTGCGGACTTTCCTTGATAGGACTTACATAACGGCGGCGAAAATCCTGAAAGGAGCCCAGCAGTCCCGGTTTCACAGTATCATAGATTGACCAGAAATCTGTCAGAGAATTTTCTACCGGCGTCCCTGTCATTGCGAGACGAAAATCGGCCTTGAGACCTTTGGCAGCCCGTGAGATCAGCGCGTTGGGATTTTTTATCATCTGCGCTTCATCAAAAATGACGCATCCCCAGTCAACGAGACACAGGGAAAACTGATAATCCCGGAGGGTATCATAATTGGTCAGGACAAGTCGCCCGGGCTTGTCCAGACGGCCTGTACCGTACACCGGTCCAATTTTGAGAGAATAGCGGATTTGATTGTCAGGGGGCAGTTCTTTCCCGCGGACCAGGGCGGTTTCCCTCTGAGCTCCTTCCTTCCGGAACTGCTGAAGATCAGCGCAGGTATTCAAAATTATGAGATCGTTCGCTCTGAAAGGAGGCAATTTGAAAACTTTTTCTATCTCCTGCCTCCAGTTTTCCAGCAGGACCACAGGCATGACTGCCAGCAGAGGTTTCTCCGTGCCGGTATCTTTTGTCATATGGCGGTAAACATTCAGTGCGGCAAGCGCCATGAAGGTTTTGCCCAGCCCCATGTCGTCAGCGAGCAGGCCTCCACGATAACAATCTTTCTCGTCTCCATGTGAGGAGAGCATCAGACCCAGGATCCAGCGAGCGCCTTCTTCCTGATATTTTGTCAGGATATAGGCAAGTTCCTCTTTGTGCAGATCTCCCTCGTAGTTCTGGAAAGGGGCTTTCCCTGTCAGAAGATTTTCAGCCACATGACTGTCGTTCAGATCGATGTTGACAATGGTTTGAAGTTTTTGTTCCTCCGGAGGTCTTTTGCTTTCTGACTGACTTGTGCTTTCCTGTGCTGACTGAAGGGCCTTGCGGATCTTTTCCAGAGCCAGAGTTGTTTCACCGGAGTTTCCGGGCAAGATGATTTTTTTATCTTTGAACTGGACGATGTCCTGTCCGTTGATGACGGCTTCCTCCACAATCTTTTGCAGTTCGTAAAAGTCCGTCTTGTCTTCCACGAGTTGCAGGCAGTTTTCCAGCAAGAAAATGTCTTGTTCTGCATTATCACCATTTCCGAACCAGAGAAGGCTTTCTGTTTCTGTCTGGCCGAAGTAGGCTTTCTGGAAAATCGTCATCCCATGGACGCGCAGGGAAAAGCCGGTATCAAGGCTGACAAGAGAAGCATCCAGGTAGGCGCCAGGTGTTTTGAAGAACTGACGCCTGTCACGGGCTGAAATTTGCGTTGAAAGAATCTCGTGCGCAGCGAGCAAACGGCGTTCATCCAGAAGAATGAGCTTTTTCCCGACTTTGAGGACGGCATTTTTTGTTTTGCCTTCAATCTGCCCCAGGCGTTTTTCTATGGCATCAGGAGAAAGACCAAGTCCAAAGTCAGGGATAAGTTGAAGACTTCCGTCTGAATTTTCTATGGCGCTGACACCAACGTTGTCAGGGATTTCAATCGTTAGGTCAGAAAAATGGTGTCTTTCAAGGGACAGCCCCTGCCGGCAGGCTTCCTGCAAAGCGAGGACAGCACGCAAATTGGCGGCTTCCACGCGTTTTTCCCGGGGGAGAGCCGCATGTCTTGCCACCGCTTCCAAGGCAAGCCATTGTACGGCATCCGGCAGATAGGATTTGCCTTCCACTACAAGAAAAGGTCCTTCCAGGGAGACTGCGCTGCAGTGACGCCTCCCGGTGGATCTCTGGGGGCGCAGGGAGAGAGAGAAGTCATTGCTTGTCGTCAGGTCCTGGATTTCCAGCTTGAAATGTCCAGGCCAGGCTTGGGGCAGGTTGAGTATCGTTCGTGTTTCTTCATCGAGCCGGCACAGGACTTCACTTTCTACATAGATGCCATTTTTATCCTGTTCTGCATCACCTGTTTCAAGAAGCTGCTGCAGGGCCAGATACTGATATGTCGCCAGGCCTCCCTGAAAACGTTCTTTGTTCCAGCTGACAGGAAAGGAGAAGCGCAGGCCAGAATCTGCAATGTTCCACTGAAAACAAGAGGATGGCTTGTTTTTCTCTCTGTGAAGAAGCCTTGTCAGAAAATTCATCTGAACCCCCGCACAGTATTTTAGAGAATCACAGTTTTAATACAGGTCAATGCCAAACATATACAAGTGTGCTATGACATCCTTTTTCCAATTTCCCTGATGTGCTTTCTCAAAGTAACCAGAATATCCAAACTGTTGAAAATATTGATCTTTAAGGTTGTTGCCAAATTGTCTGCGTTCAACTTTTGCGAAATTCATATCTCTATGAATAGGAGAAAGATATGGAACTTGTTTAAGTATTTTTAATTTGAAATCATGTGTACCTTCAATTAGATGGATATTTCCAAGATTCAAATAAAAAATAGCAAGATCTTTTGCATCACTTCCACTAACAGGTACTACAGAATAAGGAGAAATTTCAATTTTACAATGAGATTCGACATATTTTTTTGTCTGTCTTCCCAAAAAAAGCCTGGAAGCATAAATATACTTCCTATCAAATAGTTTCTGCAATAATGCTTTTCTTTCAGGATACATGCGTTTTAAAGCTTCAGATCCATCACGCAAGGCATACTCTTCTAAAATAGCTAAAAATATCTCCAGATCCACTTCAGCCAGCCATTTGCACATGGTCGCTGCGTAGGACGAATTGATTTGAGCCCACCAGCGCCTGTATGTTCTGGCAGTGGTGGGCATCCGAGGATCTCCGCCGATGGTGAGCAGAGTGGTACGCCAG
>CAZFTQ010000059.1:0-15189 GCA_964522365.1 uncultured Desulfovibrio sp.
GAAGGCGGAACGCCTTTCCGCCTCCGGGCCGCCCGGAGAGAGCTCCGGGGAGAATGTCCTCGTCCCTGCGGGAGGCTTTTTTCGGACGCGAGGGGACCCGAGTCCTGCGCGTCCGCAAAGGGAGCGGCTCAGTCCAGGGACGCTGTTTCCTCTCAGGGGGCGCCGTCTTCGCAGCCTGCGGGCGCGTCCGCTTTCAGGACGCCCAGCCGCTCCAGGAAGAACCGGTCCCGCTTCAGGGCCGCTTCTGAACAGGGGGCGGCCGGGGAGCCGTCCGCGGCGCTTTCGCGCGCGCCGTCCAGGCGGCGCAGAATGTCCGTCACGGAGGCCTCGCTGAGCCAGACGCGGACCTGCTCTTCCAGAGCGCCTTCCTCCGTCGCCGGGGTCTGCGCGGAACGGGAGAGGCTTTCTCTGAGCAGGTTCACGGCGTGTTCAATGAAGGCCCGGTAGCCCATGGCCACGAAGAGGGCGAACTGCCGCCCCCGCAGCGCGGTCCCCGACCAGGCGAAGGAGCCTCTGCCGCCGGGATCGGTCTCGTCCAGGGCGGAGTACCGCTCCACCCGGGCCCGGCGTCTGTATCTGGAGAGCGCCTCGAGAGGGGACATCTTCCTGTTGGTGACGAGAACGAAAAAGCCCGCGTGCTTCAGAGCGGCCTCCACCGCGTCCCAGTCGCAGTCAGGCGCGGGCGAGCCCGCCTTTGCGCGCGGACGCAGAAAGCCGCGGGCGAGCCGGCCGGCCCGTTCGTCCAGTTCCTCTTCCCTGCCCCGCTGAACATCGTATCTGAGCTGGTCCAGTCTGGCGAGCAGGCGCTGCGATTCGGCTTCATGGGCGGCGGCGCTGTAGAAGAGATGGACATGCAGCCTGCGGAGAACCTTTTTCCCGTGGCCGGGGTTTTCCGCGCCGGACGCCTTCCGTCCCGACGCGCTGAACTCCCGCTGGACGGGGACGCAGGTTCCGTGCAGATTCCTCTCCTTCTCCAGGCGCGAGCGCTCCGATCGGAGGTAGTCCCTGTTCGCCGCGATGAGTCCGGCGATCCAGGGAGAGTCGGGATCCGCCCGCAGGAGAAAGCCGCGGTTCCGGCCGCAGAGCAGGGCGAGGCTCCCCTCGCTGAAATAGCTCCTGTCGGCCACGATGAGGACGGTTCTGAGATCGGCTCCGTCGAGTTCCCTGACGGCCTCCTCCAGGTCCCCCATGTCCGGCAGGACCCCGGGCAGGTGCGCGAAGGCGACGGGCTGGCAGTCTCGGGCCGAATGGAGAGAAACATACCGGAGAGAGGGCCGGGCGTCCCGGCCGGAGAGGAAGTCTCCTTCCTCCTCCCCCGCCGCGGGAGGCCAGGAAACGGCGGAGGCGAAGGCGTGCGCGGCCTCTCCCGAGCGGGCTTCCGCTCTTTTTCTGAAGTAGTTCCGGCGGCCTTCTTCGTTCAGGCCGATTTCGCGCCAGAGCTTCCGGCAGGCCTCTTCGTCCAGACCGGGCGGACAGGGCGTTTCGTGATCTTCCTGCCAGATCCGGAGTCCCGTGAGACTCTTCTCTCCGCTCACGACGAGGTACCAGGCGACGGTCTGCAGCCGCCCGGACTCATCCGGCGAGAAGGAGGCGTCCAGGGCGGCCCGGATCCCTGAGGCCTCGCCGGCCCAGCGGAGAAGGTCCGTGCCGAGGCTGCGCGGACGCGGGTCCGGGCGGCCGGCAGCGGCCGCAGGATCCGCGGGCACGGGTTCTTCGGCCGGGAGGAGCGGCGAGGAGGCCTGCGTCCGTCCGGCCCGCGTCTTTTCACCGCCGCGCTTTCTGGACTTTGTGGGACGGAGTTTTCCCGTCTCCGGATCCTCGATGCCCAGCAGCTCGGTTTTTATGGTGTAGCTTTTTCGGGTTTCCTGATCGTAGCCGCCGATCCGCCGGTAGACGTAGATCTGTCCGCCGGAGCCTTTTTTCCGGCAGATGCCTTCCCATGTGCCTCCGGTGTATTTCCTGCCCATATCTCTCCTCCCGAGACGCCATGAGAGGTTTTTTCAGCGAACGCGCACGTCCGCTCTTTTCGCAGAAAAGACAGTCCTTGTACACCGGGATGCAGCGGAAAAATCCCTGTGAAGACCGGTTCTTTCCGGGCCTGGACGCGGAGATGCGCGCCCTGAAGCTCCGCCTGCACGGCCTGCCCGCGAAAAATAGGGGGCGCAAAGCCCCGCGTGGCGGGGAGGCCCGGATCCGCCCGCGGGCCTGAACCCCTCCCTGACTGACAGCGGGGACAGCCGGACGTCCGGCGCAGGAAAAGGACCGGGAGCCCCGGTTCTTCTTCCGGCTGCCCCTCCCGGGCGAGGGGCAGTCTTCTGGGATCAGGCCTGAGGAAGAAGAGCGGGGCGGCACGGGCGTGCCGGTTCCGCGGGACCTGCGTCTCTCAGAGCTTCCCGAGGCCCTTCCGCGAGGAACTCCGCCCCGGGGACAGGCTCCGTCCCGACGGGGGTACTCCTCACAGAGCGCCGGGGCTCTCCGGAAATCTTCCGGGAGAGAGCTCCTGCGGGACCGGGCATTTTTCGTCCCCTGCGGACCCGGCCCTCAGGGGGGCGGGAAAGAAAGAGCCCGCGCTTGCGGATCCCGCGAAAAAAAGACCGTGTCTTGGTGGAATTTGTCCATGATATCAAACTTGCTTCCGGATGAAGAGTGGAATGAACGGAAAATCCCCGGGAGACAATCCCACAAAAAAAATATTAAAGTGTCCTTTTTCACAAAGTGGATCAGAAAAATTTCCCACAGAAAAAATTCACACTATATCACTGAAAGAAAAGGAATTATTCTGATTTCCGGCTGCGGCTTTTCAGAAAGAACATGAAAAAACCGTCCTTGTGCCCTTGCCTGAACGAAAACTGTTCCCTATCCTGCGCCGTGGGCTGAAAACATCTCAGCCCACAATTTTCGCTAAACCGTTCCTCTGAACAGAGGAATGGAAGGGAGTTCATTGTGAAAAAAATCGGCACGCTTTTTCTGGCAATGGGGCTTTTTTTCGGCCTGTCTTCCGGCGCCTCCGCCATTGATTTCAAGGCCCGGGGGCAGTGGATCATGAGCTTTGACTATGGTCAGCACATGCGCTTTACGGACAGCCACACGACGGGCGCCGACAGGGGGGAGGATGAGTTTGAGGCCTCGCAGCGGGTCCGTCTGCAGCTGGAGGCCGTGGCGTCCGAGTCTCTGTCGGGCACGGCGTACTTTGAAATCGGCAAGTCCTTCTGGGGCGCGGGAAACGACACCCCGAACGGCGGCGCCGCTCTCGGCGCGGACGCGGCCAATGTGATCAGGCTGAAAAACGCCTACCTCGACTGGGTGGCGCCGCGGACGGACCTGAAGGTCCGCATGGGCATCCAGCCCATGTCCCTGCCGGGCTTCACCACGGGCAGCAATGTCTTTGACGACGACACGGCCGGCATCAGCCTCAGCCTCCCCATCTCCGAGCATGCCGCTCTGACCGCTTTCTGGGCCCGGCCGCTCAACGACAACCTCGGCAGACAGTCTGACGAAACCTCTTTCGGGCAGGGCTTTCTGGACAACATGGATCTCTTTGCCCTGGTTCTTCCGCTGTCCTTCGACGGCGTCCGGCTGAGCCCCTGGGTCATGGCGGGCGGCATCGGTCCCAACCTCTTTTCCGGAGGGGACGGAATCACGGGCACGACCGGCGGCACGTCCCATGCCTATCTCAATTCCGGCCTCTTCCCCGCCGGCGGCGGCAGGTACAGGGACGGCTCCGCGGCCCCGCAGCCCGGGGAATACGCCACGGTCTGGTGGACCGGCCTGACGGGCGACATCACCTTCTGGGATCCTTTCCGGATCGCCTTTGACGTCAATTACGGCTCCGTCGACTGGGAAGGCGAACGCTGGGACCGCAGGGGCTGGCTGGCCTCTCTGCTTCTCGAGTACAAAACGGACTGGGGCACGCCCGGCCTCGTCGGCTGGTACGCCTCGGGTGACGACGGCAACCCGGCCAACGGTTCCGAACGCATGCCTTCCGTCAGCGTGAACAACATCAACAACGGCTTCTCCAACCTGGCCTTCAACGGCCATCCCTGCATCGGCCGCGAGAGCCTCGTCGGCAGGGACATGTCCGGCACCTGGGGCATCGGCGTCCGCCTGAAGGACGTAAGCTTCGTGGAAAATCTGAAGCACACCCTGCGCGTCAACCTCATCGGCGGCACCAACAGCACCACCATGGCCGGGCGCTATCTCTCCGACGGCGGCGCCGGGAATTTCGACAGGGACTACTACGACACGAAAGTCTACCTCGGCCCCAACTCGGCCTGGATGGGCATGAACCCGCTCTATCTCACCACCGAAGACCATGTCCTTGAAATCGGCTTCAGCACGGAGTGGAAGATGTACGAGAACCTCACCGTCTTCCTGGACGCCGGCTACCTGGCCACCTGGCTCGACCAGTCAAAGTCCGTGTGGGGCACGAGCAGGCTCAACGGCATGGCGAGCAGCGACTCCGTCGCCGATCCCTGGAACATCAACCTGAGCTTCGTCTACGCCTACTGATTCCGAGGCGTTCAGGAAGCATTCCGGGGGAGCCCCAAAGGCTCCCCCGATCCGTCTCCGGAAAGCCGGCGTCTTTTCTTCTTCAGCCTGCCCCGGAGCCGGCAATTCATACGTCCGGCGCTCTCAGGAGGAAGACCGTGTGAGAAGGCAGACCGTCTCCACATGGGGCGTGTGGGGAAAGAGATCCACGGGCCGGGCGGCGGCAAGGCTGAGGACGTCCGCGAGAGCCCTGATGTCTCTGGCGAGGGTCGCCGGGCTGCAGGAGATGTAGAGCAGGCGCCGGGGCGGATTTTTCCGCAGAAAGGCCAGGGCCTCGGGCGCGAGCCCCCCTCTGGGGGGATCGCAGAGCACCTGCTCCGCCCCCGCCGGAATCCGTCCCGGGTCCGCCAGGAGACGGGCGGCGTCGCCGGCAAGGTACCGGGCCCGGACGCCGAAGCGCGCCGCGTTGCGGCGGGCCAGGGCCGCGGCGCTCGGGGAATATTCGAGTCCCGTGACGGGGCCGGCTCCGAGGGAGAGCCCGGGCGCTCCCGATCCGCAGTAGAGATCGAGCAGCGGGCCCGGCGGCAGAAGGTCGCGGGCCTCCCTGACCAGAAGATCGGCCGCGCCGCCGTTGACCTGAAAGAAGTCCGCCGCGTCCACCAGGTAGCCCCTGTCGAGGAGGGGCATGATCATGAGCGCCGGATCCCACTCCGCGTCCGCTCTGCCCAGGGCGAAGCGGCGCGCCTCGCCCCGGACGAGCCTGTCCGGGGCCCGTCGGACCTCGTGGATCACGGCCTGAAGTCCGGGGTGCCGCTCCAGCATGTCCAGGGCGAGCCTCCGCAGGGCGGCCTCTTCCCGTCCCGTGCCGGGACTGGTGAGAAGGACGAGCCAGAAGCCTTCCTTTTCGGGGACATGGGCCGCGCTGGCCAGGCTTTCCCGGTCGGGCACCCGCCCCAGCCGGATCTGGCAGAAGCGCAGAAAGCCCGGGCGCGCGCGGGATCCTCTCCGGCCTTCCTTTTCCCCGCTCCGGCCGTCATGGACGGAAAAGCCTTCCGCGCGCAGGGCGTCCTCGAGGTCGGCGACGAGTTCTCCGGCCCCGGGCGGCAGCAGCCTGCAGGCGGCCGCGGGCACGATGCGGTGGCTTGCCGGGCGCCGGAAGCCCAGGCGCGGGCGGCCGTCTTCGTCGAGGCCCGCGGCGAGTTCCATGCGGTTGCGGAAGGCAAGGGTGGCGGGCGAGGGCAGAACGGGCTTCAGGGGCGGATCGGTCACCCCGCCCAGGCGGGTGAGGGCGTCGCGCACGAAACGTTCCTTCCAGACCAGCTGTTCCCCGTAGTCGAGGCGCATGAGGGGACAGCCCCCGCAGTCCCGGGCCAGGGGGCAGGGCGCCGGCACGGCGCGGGGCGAGGGGGAGAGGATCTCGACGGTCTCGGCTTCCCGGAAGCTCTTCTTTTCTCCGGTGAGCCTCGCGAGCACCGTCTCGCCCGGGAGCGCGCCGCGGACAAAGACGATCTTTTCTCCCGGCCGCCGGGCGCTCAGGCCCCGGCCGTCGCTCAGGAGCCCCTCGATTTCGAGAGAAAGAAGCGCTGGGGGTTCATCTGTCGGGCGCACTGGACTGCCTCTGCCTGGAAGGAGAAGGGGAAAGGAGGGGGAAGGAAAGGCCGGGGCCAGACCCCGGGTCCTCTGTCTTGGGGAAGACTAGCCTCCGCTCCGGAAAATGAAAAGCCCGGGGAGAGGCCCGCGCGGGCCTCGCTTCGGGCCGGGGGGACAGAGGCGGCAGCGGCCCCGCGCGCCTTTTTTTCGGCCTTTCACGCGGCGGTTCCGGTTTTTCCGGGATCGAAGCCTTGACAAAAGCGCCTTCATCAGGCAGATAACTCTCTCCCTTTTTGGAGGTACCCTACACAATGTACGCAATCATCGAAACCGGCGGAAAGCAGTACAGCGTTGAAGAAGGCTCCCAGATCCGCGTGGAGAAGCTCGCTGCCGAGGCCGGCACGGAAGTGCAGCTCGACAAAGTGCTCCTCATCGGCGGCGGCGATCTCCGGATCGGCACCCCCTGCGTTGAAAACGCGTCCGTGACCGCCGAAGTCGTCGCTCAGGCCCGTGCCCCCAAGGTGCTCGTGTTCAAACGCTGGCGCCGCAACGATTCCCGCAAGCTGCGCGGACATCGTCAGGACTGCACCACGCTGAAGATCAAAAGCATCAACACGGGAGCTGCGGCTGCGGCCGAATAGCTTTCCCGTTTCAATTTTTTTCAGATCATCCGCTTTGGGAGAACAGCATGGCTCATAAGAAAGCAGGCGGATCGTCCCGCAACGGCCGCGACAGCGCCGGCCAGCGCCGCGGCGTCAAGGTCTTCGGCGGCCAGAAGGTTCTGGCGGGCAACATTCTTGTCCGTCAGCTCGGGACCCGCATCTACCCCGGCGAAAACGTGGGCATGGGCAGAGACTTCACTCTCTTCGCCACCCAGTCCGGGAAAGTCCGCTACGAACATTACGCCCGCAAGCGCCGCACCCTCACCCGAGTGCATGTGGACGCGGTCGTCGACTGACGGCCAGGGACATCTCTTTTTTCACAGGGAAGGGACCCTCGGGTTCCTTCCCTTTTGGCGCTCCAGGCGGGCGCTGACGCACGAGGTATTCCATGCGTTTTGTCGATGAGGCCCGCATCAGCGTGCAGGCGGGGGACGGCGGAAGGGGCTGCGTCCACTTCCGCCGGGAAAAATTCATCCCCAGGGGCGGCCCGGACGGCGGCGACGGCGGCGACGGCGGCTCCGTCATTCTCCGGGCCGACGCCCGTCTGCTCACGCTCTACGACTTCCGGCTCAGGCGCCGCTACGAGGCCGGGCGCGGCCAGAACGGCATGGGCCGGCAGATGTACGGCCGCAAGGGCGAGGACCTTGTGCTTCATCTGCCCGTGGGCACCATGGTCTATGTGGAAGAGGAGGACGGCCGGGAGCGCCTTCTGACCGATCTGGCCGAGCCCGATCAGGAAGTCCTGGTCGCCCGCGGCGGCCGCGGCGGCAAGGGCAACATCCATTTCAAGAGCTCCACCATGCGGGCGCCGCGCATCGCCCAGCCCGGCACCCCCGGCGAGGCCAGAAACCTGCGTCTGGAGCTCAAGATCCTGGCGGACGCGGGCCTTCTGGGACTCCCCAACGCCGGCAAGTCCACCTTTCTCTCCCGGGTCTCGGCCGCGAGACCCCGCATCGCCCCCTATCCCTTCACCACCCTCGTGCCCAATCTGGGCGTGGTCATCGACGAGGAGGATCCGGGACGGCGCCTCATCATCGCCGACATCCCGGGTCTCATCGAGGGCGCGAGCCAGGGCCAGGGACTGGGCATGCGCTTTCTCAGGCATGTGGAGCGCACCCGCTTTCTCGTGCACATCCTGAGCATCGAGGACACGGGCGGAGAAAATCCCTGGGCGGGCTTTGAGCTCATCGACGAGGAGCTCAGGGCCTTTGATCCGGAGCTTGCCGCCTACCCCCAGGTGCGGGTCGTCAACAAGACGGACCTGGTTTCGGAGGAGCGCCTGAACGGGCTGAAGGAGAGGGCCCGGGCCGACGGCCTCGAGATTTTCTTCATCTCCGCCCTGGAAGGAACCGGATTCGAGCCCCTGCTCGCCGAGCTCTGGCGGCGCAGGGAGGCTCTGGCCGTCCGGGAGCCCCGGGTGCAGCTCAGATCCTCCCCGGCCGAAGACGGGCCCGGGGAGGCGGAAGAGGATTCCGGACCCGGCGAGGGCGCCACGGAAGTCATCTGGACTTCGTACTGATCGCCCGGGGCGGGCCAGGCCCCTGGAGAACCACCATGTCTGACTGGAAAAAGGAGCGCGCGGCGACCCTCGGGGGAGCCAGAACGCTGGTCGTCAAGATAGGCAGCGCCGTTCTGACGGGCCCGAAGGGCCTGAGGACGGATCTCATGGACGCCCTGGCCGCCCAGATGGCGGCCGTCGCCCGGTCCGCCGGGGACTGGCGCAGGCTCCTGCTCGTGAGTTCGGCGGCCGTCTCGGCCGGCCGGGCCGTGCTGGCGGACAGCGGGGTCAGGGCGGACACGACGGGTCTGGCCGCCCGGCAGGCCGCCGCGGCCGTGGGCCAGGGCAGACTCATGCGGGCCTGGGAAAGCGCCTTTCTCCGGCAGGGGGTCGTGACGGCCCAGGTGCTTCTGACCCAGGACGACTTCCGGGTGCGCCAGCGCCTCTTCAACGCCGGCAACACCTTTTCGGAGCTCTTCTCCTGGCACGCCGTGCCCGTGGTCAACGAAAACGACACGGTCTCCACGGAAGGCCTCAAGTTCGGCGACAACGACACCCTGGCGAGCCTCCTCGTCACCCTGGTGAGCGCCGATCTCCTCGTCAATCTCACTTCGGCGCGGGGCGTCTTCGCCGCGCCGCCGGCGGAAGGGGAGACGCCCGAGCTGCTCTCCTGCATCGAGGACGTCTCCTCCCTGAGCCTCGACACCATGTGCGGCGGCAAGACCACCGTGGGCTCGGGCGGCATGTACTCCAAGCTCCTCTCGGCCCGCCGGGCCGCCCAGCGCGGCATTCCCACCCTCATTCTGCCGGGGCGGGAGCCGGACGTCCTCACCCGGGCCTTTGCCGGCGAGGATCTGGGCACCTGGGTCCGGCCCGCCAGGCAGGCCATTCCCAGCCGCAAGTTCTGGCTGGCCTACAGGGCGGCGCCCCACGGGAGCCTCGTCATCGACGACGGCGCGGCCGAGGCCCTCCTTCAGAGGGGCAAGAGCCTTCTGCCCGGCGGCATCACCGCCGTGGAAGGAAACTTCGCCAAGGGCGATCCCGTGCGCATCGTGCACCGGGGCAGAAGCCTCGGCGTGGGCCTCTCCAACTATTCCTCTGAGGAGATTCTCCGCATCCGCGGCCTCAGGCGCATCGAGGTGGCGGCCATTCTGGGCGACGCCCACTATCCCGAGGTCATCCACAGGGACAACATGCTGCTGGACGCGGCCATCTGAGAATTTTTGCCCGCAAAAAAGAGAAAGCCCCGGGAACAGTCGCTCCCGGGGCTTTTCCGCTTCTGTTTCAGGCCGTCATGACGGGTCTTTCCCGGAGAAGGGCGGCTTTCCCCGGAGGGTCGCCAGGGCGAGCTCGGCCGGGCTGAATTCCGCCAGGCTGTCGCCGTCCGTGAGCAGGCAGGCGCCTTCGGTGCCCTCCTCCGCGAGTCTCCGCAGGGCGGGTGCCTCGCCGAGGTCGGGGGGCAGCATGCCGAGGGCCCAGGCGGCGTAGCCGCGGCAGAGCGGATCCTCGTCCCGGAGGCCCTTCACGAGAAGAGGGCGCGCGTCCGCCGCCCAGACGGGGCAGGCCCGCAGAAAGCGGCCTATGGCGAAGAAGCAGGAGCGCCTGAGCAGGGGATTGTCAACGAAGTTGTCTTCAAAGCCCAGGTCCAGGATGGTGGAGAAGAAGATGTTCCGGAAGTCCCTGGCGAGCGGCGGCGTGCGGGCCAGGATCTCCCCCAGGGCTTCGGGCACGCCCCAGCCGATGTTGCCGCTCTCTTCCGACAGCCGCCAGTTGAGGCGCCGGACGATGTCCCGGGCGGCGTCGGGTTCCTTCGCCTGCAGGGCCCGGGTGAGACAGCCCAGGGCGATGGCCGCCCGCAGGCGGTGCAGGGGCTCGAAGACCAGAAAGCTCATGAGGGGACCCGTGGCCGCCATGCCGCGGGAGGCGATGTCCTCCAGGTGCGAGCGCCAGTCCTCTCCTTCGAGGAGAGCGGCCAGCCGGGATTTCTGGGCGCGGAAACGGGCCATGCGGAATTCCTCCCGTGACGAGAGCGTCTGAGAAAAGAGGGGCGCGGCCCCAGGCGGAAAAAGGGCGCGGGGGGCGCGCTAGAGGGAGCAGAAAAAGACGACCCAGAAGGGCACGCTGAAGTCCAGGATGACGGCGTGCACCACGGCCACGAAGACCCAGCGGGGCCCCAGGGTGCGGGCGAGCAGGGGGAGGGTGGTGTCCATGGTGGTGGCGCCGCCCATGGCGATGACGGCGGGCGGCGGCAGAAAGCGGGCGGCCAGGGGGATCAGCAGCAGGGTGAAGGCCTCTCTGAGCACATTGGCCATGAGGGCCACGGTGCCGGGTCCGCTGCCGAGGGCCTGGGTGATGAGAATGGAGGAAAGGGAGTAGTAGGCGAAGCCCGCCCCGACGGCGAGGCAGTGCGCGAGGGGATCCGCCAGCGCCAGGGCCGCCAGGGCCGAGGCCAGAAAGGTGCCGACGGTGGTGGCCAGGGGAAAAAGCAGCGTGGAGGGCCTGAGGCTCCGGAGAATTTCCCGGAGACGGCGGTCGCTGCCCAGGGAGACGCCCACGCAGGTCATGAGGGCGAAGAGAAGCCCGGTGGAACTTTCCCCGCTGACCAGGCCCCCGGGCAGAAGCCCCTGCACGCCGCAGAAAAGGCCCGCGCAGAAAAAGGCGATGATGACGAGACTGGAGCGCAAGGAACCGCCCTCTCAGCGTCCGGGAGTCCCGTCCGGCGTCTTTCCCTCTTCTCCGGAGGAAAAAAGACGGGAAAAGAGACCGGGGAAGAGCCTGAGCAGGAGGAGGGTCGCAAGGACGCTTCCCGCCAGGGTCGAGGCCGCGAGCACGCAGGCCTTCAGGCCCAGGGCGGGCAGCGCCGCCATGACCTGGCCGTTTTCCCCGATGAGCACGCCCATGGCGAAGAGCAGGGCGCAGATGAGGGGCGTGAGCAGGCGGCCGGCCAGGGCGGGAAAGGGGGTGGTCCGCAGGAGAAAGCCCGCGGCCATGCCCAGGAACATGAAGGCGAGGGCGTACATGGATGCGTGAGGGGCTCCGGCTCAGAAGAGGCCTCTGAGGGTGGTCTGGAGAAAGGTGCCGGTGCTCGAGAGGCGGTCCTCGTCGTCCAGCAGGTCGATGTCCCAGGTGATGAGCAGGCGCACCCCGTTGAAGGCCTGGGCCGGCGCGAACATGGGCCGGATGGCGAAGCGCACGCCGATGGCCCGGGCGGCGGGGCTGCCCATGGCGATGAGAAAGCGGGCTCCCAGAAGTCTGAGGCCGCTCCAGAAGATGCCGGGATCGGGCCGGAGGATGGCGTTGCCGTCCTCGTCGCGGTCCGGGAGCCCCACGGGCCAGAAGGTGTGGGTGCCGGCGGGCAGGCGGAGACAGCGGATGAGCGCCGTGAGCCGCTCCCGGCGCTGGGTGCTCGCCTGACCGCAGAGGTCGTAGCCGAGCCCGAAATAGGTCCAGGCCACGGGGCCGGGCCGGGTGCGCTGAAAAAGCTCGCGCCAGGCCTGGGGCCAGTCTTCGGGACCGGTGATCTGCGGAGCCTGCGCGGCCTGGGGGCTTTCCGCGGGCTTCCGGATTTCCGCCTGCGCGGGGCCTTGTCCTGAGGGGGCGCCCTGCGGACGCGCGCCCGCAGGTCCGCCACCTGTCCCTGCGCTCCGGCCGGGGCCGCCGGGCCCGCCGGCAACCGGGCCGGCCGGCCTGCCGGGGGGTCTTCGGAATTCCTGCCGCGGGGGCTCCGGCCCGGGTCTGCGGGGGGCCTGTCCGCCCCGCGGGGCGCTTTCGGGCGCCGCGAAGGGCAGGGCCGCCGCCGGGCTCTGAGGACCCGCCTCGGGCAGGAGCAGATAGCGCAGGCCCGCGCCGCGCAGGCGCCGCGCTTCGGCTGTCAGGACTGCAAAAGCCATGTGCAGAGATCCCAGGCGGCGTCCGCCTTGCTCTGGAGGGGCCAGAGCTCTTCCTTTCCCGACCGCGTGACCACGGCCAGGGCGTTGGTGGGCACGGCGAAGCCCGATCCTTCGGCGCTCACGCTGTTGGCGGCGAGCACGTCCGTGTCCTTGCGGGCCCGCTTGACTCTGGCCAGGGCCAGGAGCTCGTCCTCGCCCCGGACCGTTTCCGCCGCGAAGCCCAGCAGCTTCTGACCGGGCTTTTTCCGGGCCGAGAGGGTCTGGAGAATGTCCGGATTGGGGCGGAAGCGCAGGCTGAAGCCTTCGGGCACCGAGGCCTTTTTGATTTTGGCGCCGCCGGCGGGCTCGGGGGCGAAATCGGCCACGGCCGAGGCGAAGAGCCCCGTGTCGGCCGAGGGCCAGAGTTTTTCCGCTGCCGCAAACATGTCCCGGGCCGTGGTGACGGGCAGGCACCGGAGACCCGGCAGGTCCGGCAGAAGGCCTTCGCTGCCCGGTCCCGCGAGCGCGCTCACTTCGGCGCCCCTGAGCCAGCAGCAGAGGGCCAGGGCCGCCCCCATGGTCCCCGTGGAGGGATTGGACCAGAAGCGCACCCCGTCCCAGGGCTCCCTGGTGGGGCCCATGGTGACAAGCGCGTGCCGTCCCGCCATGTCCCGGGGGGCGAGCAGACGCAGGGCCTCGGCCAGCAGCACGGGCATGGCCGAGAGCCGGCCCGTCCCTCTGTCGCCGCAGGCGAGATCGCCTTCCTCCGGGCCGATGAAGCGCACGCCGCGGGCTTTGAGAAGTTCGGCGTTGGCCCGGGTGGCGGGGTTTGCCCACATGCGGCAGTTCATGGCGGGGGCCACGGCCACGGGGCCGTCAAAGGCGAGGATCTGGGCCGCCAGCATGTCTTCGGCGGAGCCCGTCGCCATGCGGGAGAGGATCCCCGCGGAGGCCGGGGCCACCAGCAGGCCGTGGGCCGTCTGGCCGGGCTCCAGGTGGGCGAAGGGCTCCTCCCCCGAGAAGAGCTCGGGGTAGACCGGCAGGGCGCCCAGGGCGCTGAAGAGCAGGGGCGAGACGAAGTTCCGGGCTCCGGCGGTGAGGGTGACGGAGACATGGACCCCGCAGGCCAGAAGATGCCGCAGCAGCTCGGCGCTTTTCAGGCAGGCCACGGAGCCCGTGACGCCCAGGTGCAGGCGTCTGCCCGAGAGCCGCGTGAGGGAGCGGAGAAGACCCAGGCTGTCCATGCTAGAGCGTCCGTTCCTGGATCTGGCCCGATCCGGGAGCCTGGGGGCTCGCCTGCGGGGCCATGTCGATGCCGCTGGACTCCGGAGTCGTCTCCAGACCGCCGTTGCCGGCGGGGACGGCGCCGGGGGTGCTGTCGCCCGGGTCGGGCTCGGAGGAGCCGCCGAGGCCCAGGCCGTAGTCGGCCTTCTTCGGGACCGGAACGGGCAGGGGCTGCGCCGGCGGAACGCTCGCCGTGCAGATGGTGACCAGGGTGAGGGAGGTGGGAGCCTGGGGCTCGATGACGAGAACGGCCAGGCGGCCGGAGCGCTCAAAGGCGTAGTAGCCCCGGGTCTCGGTCACATAGGCGAGTCTGGGCGTCCAGCCCTGGGCGGCGAGATCCGTGGTGAGGGTGGAGGCGCAGAGGCCGGGCGAGACGGAGCCGCGCAGGGCTTCCCGGCCGTCCTGGCCCTGGATGCTGCTGTGCTCGGGGTAGAATTCCATGCCCGCGGGCAGACGGGCGCCCAGCAGCCGGCTCGTCTGGGCCGGCTGCCCGCCGCCGGTGGTGTTGCCGGTGAGAGGATTGACCACGCCGCAGGCGGCCAGAAGCGGGAGGAGAAGCAGGGAAAGGATGACAGGCAGACGGCGCATGGGGTATGACTCCTTTTTACGCGGAAAAAAGCTCCCCTTTCGAGGGATCCGCGGTCCTTTCGTGTGCGATCCCGCCGACTGTAGCCCAGCCTCCGGCCGCGCGCAAGGGAAGCCGCACCACCCGGAGTCACGCCCAGATGCCCGACAGCAGAGACTTTCTTCTGGAAAGCTATTTCTACACCCTCCCCGAGGAGCTCATCGCCCAGAAGCCTTCCCCCGTGCGGGGCGCGGACAGGCTCATGCTGGTGCGCAGGAAAGGTCCCCTGCGGCCGGAACTGAGGGATTTTTCCGAACTGCCGGATCTTCTGCCGGAGGGAGCGCTTCTGGTGGCCAACAATTCCCGGGTGCTTCCGGCGCGGCTGGAAGGGCTGCGGAGCACCGGCGGCCGGGTGGAATTTCTCCTCCTCTCGCCGCTGCCCGCCGTGCTCGCCGGGACGCAGGCCGCGGAGGAGGCAGGCTGGCGCAAGGCCCCGGCCGAGGGTCTGCTGCGCTCGGGCGGTCACCCGAAACCGGGAGAGGAAATGGCATTCGGGCCGGATCTCCGTCTGCGTCTTCTGGAAAGGGGGGAGTTCGGGCGCTGGCGGACGGAGCTTCTCTTCCGGGGCGATCTCGCCGGGATTTTTGAGCGGGCGGGCCGGGTGCCCCTGCCTCCCTACATCAGAAGGGTTCCCGAGGAGTCGGACCGGGAGCGCTACCAGACCGTCTACGCGAGGCCCGAGAAAACCGGATCCGTGGCCGCGCCCACGGCCGGACTCCATATGACGCGGGCCGTCAGGGAGCGACTTCTCGCCAGGGGGACTGGCTGGGCCGAGCTCACCCTCTATGTGGGCTACGGCACCTTCAGCCCGGTGCGCTGCCAGGACATCCGGGAGCATTCCATGCACGCGGAGCTCGTGGAGTTCCCCGAGGAGACGGCCCGGGCCGTGCTCCGGGCGAAGGAGGAGGGAAGACCCGTCATCGCCCTCGGCACCACCTCGGCCCGGGCCCTGGAAGGGGCGTACCGGGCGCGGGGAAGCATCGCCGCCTGGACGGGGCTCACGGACATCTTTCTCTATCCGGGACAGCCCTTCCGGGTGACGGACGGCCTGCTCACCAATTTTCACCTGCCGGGATCGAGCCTCGTCATGCTCGTGGCGGCCCTCATGGGGCGGGAGCGGACCCTCGAAGCCTACCGGCAGGCCGTTGCGGCGGGCTTCCGCTTCTTTTCCTA
>CAZFTQ010000060.1:0-14935 GCA_964522365.1 uncultured Desulfovibrio sp.
CGCCGGGATTGTAGCTCACCCCGGCCTTCATCTTGAAGATCTGCACCGGGAAGATGGCGGTTTCGCCGCCGCCCAGGCCCGCCTCGGTGGCCAGCAGAAGCTGGCGGATGACCATGCGGCCCTCGGGGGAGGTGTCCGTCCCGTAATTGATGGAGCTGAAGGGCACCTGGGCCCCCGCCCGGGAGTTCATGGTGTTGAGATTGTGCACCAGAGCTTCCATGGCCTGGTAGGTGTCCCGCTCCGTGCGGCGCAGGGCCGTCTTTTCGGCATAGGCCGCGAGGGCCGGGGCAACCTCCGGCTCCACCGGGCTCTGACCCTTGGCGGCCAGGCGCTCCAGGGCGGCGGCCAGGCGGCCGGGGAGATCCGGCAGGGCCAGCATGCTCACGGGCTCCACGCGGCGGATGAGCTCCTTCACGAAGGTCTGGGCCTGATCGTGATCCGAGCCCGTCTCCACTTCCACCCAGGCCGTCAGGGCATCGCTGTAGGTCTTGTGGAAGGTCTCGGCGACGCCGGGCGCCATGGCGAAGTCAAAGTTGGGAATGGACTGGCCGCCGTGCATCTCGTTCTGGTTGGCCTGGATGATGATGCAGCAGAGCGCCGTGCGGGAGAGGATGTTTCTGGGAGGCCGCAGAAAGCCGTGGCCCGTGCAGAAGCCGTGCCGGAAGAGCTTCAGGGGGTCTATCTGGCAGCAGGTCTCCGTGAGCATGTAGAAATCTTCGTCATGGATGTGGATGTCGCCCGAGACATGGGCCGAGGCGATGTCCGCCGGCAGAATATGGTGGTTGCAGAAGTATTTGGAGCCCTCGGAGCCGTACTTGAGCATGGTGCCCATGGAGCTGTCGCCGTTGACGTTGGCGTTTTCCCGCTTCATGTCCACGGCCTTGGCCGGCGAGAAGGTCAGGGCGTTGTAGATCTCCATGAGAGCGCCCGTCACATTGCGGCGGCGGGCGTGGTCGGCCCGGTAGAGAATGTAGGCCTTGGCCGTGGCGGCGAAGCCGAACTCGATGAGGGTGTATTCCACCAGGTCCTGCACATGCTCCACCGTGACCTGGCGTTTCCGGGGATTGAGCTGCTCCACAACCTTGGCCGTGACAAAATCGATGTCCGTGTCGGACATGACCTGTTCGCCCCTGGGCACGTCATGGGCGGCCCCGTTGATGGCGGCGCGGATCTTGGCGCTGTCAAAGGGCACAATCTTGCCGTCGCGCTTGGTGATGGTTTTGGGCAGCATGCTGGGGTCTCCTGGAAATGCGGTTTTTTTTTCGGCGGTGAAGAAAGAGAACGATGCCCGGACAAAGCGTCCGGGGACTGACGGGCTGGAAGAGTATACGCCTGTGGTCCTCATGTCCAGATTAGCCTTTGAGCTAAAAAAGATCAGAAAAGAAAAAGAGTCCTTGTTCTGATGGTTTGAGAGATGGAAAAAATATTTTCCTGGGGAGCTAAATCCGTGGGGCCCGGGACGGGGGGACCAGGGAGCCCGCGGGGTCTTCGCCGGAAAGGAAGGGGCCTTCGGACGATGTCAGGGCGGTCCCAAGCCCGCCGGTTGAGGAAATCGCTGAAAACTTTTAGAAAGAACCCGCCGGATCCTGCCGGCGTGAGGCGCTCTCCCGGGCCCATGGCCCGGTGACGGGCCGCCCTGCCGCGCAGGAGGCTCTGTCCACTTTCTTCAGGAACCTCCTCTTCCCGCGGAACCTTGCCTATGTCACCGAGCACGAGCGCGGAACGGCCGCTGCCGGCCATACAGATCCGCCACCCGGGGCCCCCTTTCTATCAGCAGTTTGCCGACCAGCTGCGGCAGGCCATCCGCAGCGGCAGGCTCCGCCCGGGCGAAAGGCTGCCGACTCTGCAGCAGATGGCCGAAGACTGCGGCATCGCCCGGGTGACGGTCCGGCAGGCCGTCCAGATCCTGGCGGGAGAAGGCCTGCTGGAAGCCAGGCAGGGCCGGGGCACCTCGGTCTGCCGCACCCTGCCCGTCCGCCCCTGCACCAGGCTCAGGACCTCCTGGGGCGACCTCATCAAGCGCATCGAGGGCGCGAGCGTCGAGCTGCTCAGGGCCGAATATGTGCGGACCTGCCCGCTCCTCGAAGGCCAGCCCGGCACCCCGGCCGAAGAATACCGCTACATGCAGCGCATCCACATCAGGGACGGGATCCGCTTCGCCTTCATCAATCTCTACCTGGACCGGAAAATTTTTGACCTGGCCCCCGACCGCTTCAACGCCACGACCGTCATCCCCGTCATGGACGATCTGGGGGTCGATGTGAGCACTGCCCGCCAGACCCTCACCATCGGCATCGCTTCCCCCGAGGTGGCGGGCCATCTCGGCATTGTCTGCGGGGCGCCGGTGGCGCATGTGGTGCGCTTCGCGCAGGACGCCTCCGGCAGGGTGGTCTATGCGGCCGGCATGTTCCACCCCGGCGAAGGCGTCCGTTTTGAAATCGATCTTGTCCGCTGAAGAGGAAGGCCCTCCGCGGCTCTGATCCTCAGGAAACCGCGGGACTCCCGCCCGCCTTTCCTCGCTGGAGGAAGAAATGGGCGGCCAGAAGGAGCAGCACCAGGGCCGTCCCGCCCAGGAGAAGCGGCCCCGGCAGACCTCCGCCCCTGAGTGTCACCCAGACCGAGCCCAGGCAGACCGCCAGAGAGAGGAAATAGTCCGCCGGACGGAAGGCGCGCAGCATGGCCCCGTAGAGGAGGGCGTCCAGGGACAGAAGACCGCTCAGGATGCAGATGACTGAGCAGACCGACCACAGGGGCGCGCTGAAATCCAACGAGAAAACAGGATTATAGATGATCAGGAAGGGCAGGATGAAGCCGCTCAGGGCCATGCGGAAGCCGTGGGCGCTCGTGACGGCGTAGCTGCCCCCTGAAATGCCCGTGGCCGCGAGCGAGGCGAGCCCCACCGGCGGCGTGACCGCGGCGATGATGCTGAAATAGAAGCAGAACATGTGCGCCGGCAGAAGCCCCACGCCCATGGACGTCAGCGTCGGAATGATGATGATGGCGCAGAGGGCGTAGGCCGCCGCCGGAGGCACGGCGCAGCCGAGAATGAGGGAAATGAGCATCGTCAGCACGAGGGCGATGAAGAGATGCCCCCCGGCCAGCAGACTGATGAGGCTCGCGAGCTTGCTGCCGAGGCCCGTGGAGATGAGGGTCTGGGCCACCATGCCGATGAGAGCCAGGGAGATGCCTATCTTTGCGCCGGTCACGGCGCCCTTGACAAGGGCCGAGACCAGATCCTTCCAGGCGGGCCTTGTGTCTCTGAGCAGAAAGCCCGTGAGAAAAGTCGCGGCGCCCGCCCAGAAGGCCGTATTGGCCGGACTGTAGCGGAAGAGCAGCATGGCGAAGATGATGCCGATGGGGATGATGAAGACAGGCGCCCGGCGGCGGATGAGCCTCCAGTCCACCTCCATGACTTCCGTCTGGAGATTTTTGCGGACAGAAAGAAACTGGCAGGCCATGCTCACCGCAAAATAGAAGAAGATCGCCGGCAGAATGCCGGCCAGCATGACCACCGCGTAGGGCTGGCCGATGAAGGTGGCCATCATGAAGGCAGCCGCCCCCATGACCGGCGGCATGAGCTGACTGCCGGTGGCGGAACAGGCGATGATGCCGCCCGCCTCGTCCACGCTGTAGCCGGAACGGAGCATGTACGGCAGCACGAAAGGACCGGTAATGGCCACATTGGCCACCGGCGCGCCGGAGACCATGCCGATGAGAGAGTTGGAGAAGACGGCCGTGAGGCCCGCGCCGCCGCGCAGCCTGCGGCCGAGAATCCTGCCCGCTTCCATGAGAAGCCCCTCCACCTTGAAGGCCCCCAGAAGCGAGCCGAAGACCACGAAGAGGAAGACCTGATCCGCGCTGATGGACATGAAGGTGCCGTAGAGACCGGACAGGCCGACGCTCAGCATGGAGACGACATAGTCGAAGGAAAAAGGAGGATGGTAGAGGGGCCCGCCCAGAAGGTGCCCGAGAAAGAAGTACGCGATGAAGACCACGGCAATGACAAGCAGCGGCAGCCCCCAGCTGAGCCAGGTGCACAGAGCGGTGCCCAGCATGAGACAGATGCCCACGAGAAGCGCCGTCGGGGTCGGAAAACCCTGCGACATTTCAAGCTCTTCCGTGTTCAGGTAGACATAGGCGCAGCAGCAGAGCGCAATGATCAGCGCGGCATGGAGGAAGCATCTGACGGACCGCCTGCCGCTTTTTCGGGCGGCGCTCAGAAAGACCAGCAGGAAGAGAAAGGCAAAATGGATGGTCTGGTGCTCCCACTGCGAGAAGAACAGATACTGGGAGGCGACGGCGTGATAGGCCACCATGGCCAGCGCGCCGCCCCGGAACAGCAGATCGGAGGCAAATCCGCCCGCTCTCATGACACTCTCCTTGGGCAGGACGCGGCCGGACCGCCTGACGGGGCGGTCAGGCCGCGGACAGGAAACTACTGTATGAGACCCGCTTCCCGGTAGGCGCGCAGGGCGCCGGGGTGGATCTCCCGGGGGCTCCAGCCCTTGATGAGGCCTTCGGGGCTCATGAGGGATCCCAGAGCGTGGTAGTCGGCGAAAAGCCTGCAGTTTTCAATCATGGCCCTGGCCAGGATGTACGCGTGCTCTTCCGGAAAATCGGCATGGGCAAAGAGCCCGTGGGTGTCCGCGCCCGTCCAGAGCGCGTTGCTCTGCCCCGGCACGGATTCGGCGGGAATCCGGAAGGGGATGAGATGGATGTCTTTTTCCGAGGTCTTTCTGACGGCCTCTTCGGTCCAGTCCAGATGCCGCAGCCTGCGGCCCGAGGCCGCCACTTCCACGGTCTGCGGGGCCGGTGAAAACCTGCCGGTCACGGGATCCATGTACCCGCCGATGGCGGCGGCATCCACCTGTCCGTTGAGCAACGCCGTGGCGGCTTCACTGGTGCCCACAAACTGGATGGAGAGGCTCTTGTAGAAGTCCTCGCCGTAGCCGCAGCGCAGAATGGCGTCCGGCTCGTAGCCCCAGATGACCTGGGGGATGCGGCCCATGGCGATGCGCTTGCCGCGCAGATCGGCGATGCTCTGAATGGAGTCATCCGCCGTGGCCAGCCAGGTCGCCGTGTAGGAGTAGCTGCCGATGAGAAGCAGGGGATCCCGCCTGGCCGGGAAGGGCTTTCTGCCCTGCTCAGCCAGCCAGTTGATGCCCTTGGAGGCCGTCCCCACGGTGTTTTTCCGGGCGGCCGGATCCGTGTTGAGCTTGTTGACGATGAAGGCCTGCCCCGGCGTCTCCGTGTGAGAGACCGTGATGGGATAATCTCCCTTGTTGATGATGCTTTCGAGGGCCGAACCGAGGACGTATGTGCCCGTGCCGAAGGGCGTGCTCAGCAGGCTGATCCTGACTTTTTCGGCTGCCTGGGCGTGCGCGCAGACTAGCGCGCTCAGGCAAAGCAGGCAGAGGCAGAGAAAAACGCGTTTCATGACAATCTCCTGTACGAAAAAAGGAGCCGGAAACTCAGCGGCATTCAGCCTTCCAGCTCACAAAGGGCATGACGCTCTCCAGATCCGGCTCCACTCCCAGGCCGGGCGCCTCGGAAAGCCGCAGCCGCCCGTCGCGGATCTCCGGGAAAGGAACGGCCAGCAGGGCGCGCAGGGGGTTTTCGTTGCAGTCCACTTCCAGCAGACCGTCTCCGCCCGCTGCCGCGAGCAGGTGCGCGGAAGCCAGAAGCCCGATGCCGCCTCCCAGATAATGGGGACAGTATCGCAGGCCCGCGGCGAGAACGGCCTTCGCCACAGGCAGACAGCGGCTCAGGCCGCCCCATTTGCAGAGGTCCGGCTGGATGACTCCCAGATGCCGGGCCGCGATGGCGGCGGCAAAGCCCGCCTCGCTGCGGATGTTTTCACCGGCGGCCAGAGGAGCGGGCGCTTTCCGGGCGAGAAGCGCCCAGTGTTCCTCCGGGCTGTCACAGCGCAGGGGCTCCTCGATCCAGAGCAGAGGCTGACCTCTGAGGAGAGTCATCCGGTCGAGGGCCTCATCGAGGCTCCAGGCCTGGTTCGCGTCCACAGCCAGCGACTCTCCGGGAAGAAGCGCCCGCGCGGCCGCGGCAAGATTTTCCGCATCGGTTTTCCCGTCAAAGCCGATCTTGATCTTGAAGCAGCGGAAGCCCCGCGCCCGCATGCGCCTGATGGTGCCCGCGATGTCAGGGTGATTGATGCCGCTCGCGTAGACGGGCATGCCGCCGTCCCCCTGCCCGCCCAGAAAGCGGTGCAGGGGGAGCCCCGCGCGCCGGGCGGCGAGATCCCAGAGCGCCGTGTCCAGGGCGGCCAGGGCCTGGGCAAGCGGTCCCGGCTCGTCCGTCTGAAGCCGGAGCACTTCCAGCCGCCGCTCCGCCGCCAGGCTCAGGTCGGCGGGCTTCTCCCAGGCTCTGCCCAGAATCAGAGGCACGATGACGCTTTCCAGCAGACGGGCGCGGTGCTCGGCGCCGCAGGAAGGAAAGTTGCACCAGGCCTCTCCCCAGCCATGCCGGCCGTCCTCGTCCTCAAGCCGCACAAGGACGGCGGGTCTGTCGGGCATGGTGCCGAACGAGGTGCGCACGGCTCTGGCTATGGGGGCTCGAAACACATAGATCCGGGCTGATCGCACCGGCGCCATGGACGCGTGCAGGGTCATTTCCTTCCCTCCCTGGAGCTACTTGGTATATTGATTCTATAAATAACTCCAATATCCCTTTTCTGTCAACCCGTCCCGCGCTTTTCTCTGGGGGAAGGCGCAGGCCCGCCCGGCGCGGCCGCGGACGGGAGCCGAAGAAAGACGGCCGCCGGACGCTTTTTCCTGCACTTTTTGAGACCGCCCGTTCTCTCGGCGCCTTTTCCGGTGTCTGTTCTCTCTTTTCGCAGGCTTTGCCGGAACAGAACGGTTTTCAGAAAATCTTTGTGCCCCGCGGGGCATTTGGCTACACTGTCCGGCGCAGGAACTGAGGCCTGCCGCCCTGCCCCTCCCCCCGCTTCGGAGCGGCAGAGACCGTGCTTTTCGCATCGGGCGGCCCCTCTGGGCATTTCCGGGGGCATGCCGGCATCCTGCTCATTTTCCAGCCAGACACCGAAGGAGGAAAACTCATGGCGAAGATAGGCATCATCCGCTGTCAGCAGACCGAAGACATGTGCCCGGGAACCAAGGACTTTCAGTACGCCGCCGCCGGCAGGGACGCCTTCGGACAGGTGGGAGCGGCGGAGATCGTGGGTTTTGTGAGCTGCGGCGGCTGTCCGGGCAAGCGGGCCGTCATGCGGGCCGGAATGCTCGTCGACCGCGGCGCGGAAGCCGTCTTTCTGACCTCCTGCATCCGCCTCGGCAAGCCCATCGGCATGCCCTGTCCTCATTACGAAGCCATGAAAGACGCCATCGCCCGAAAGATCGCTCCCGTGCCGGTCATTGACTGGACCCACAGCTGAAATCAGGCAGCCGGCGGCGGACAGGCGCCCCCGGGAGGACATCCCGGAAAACCTCGCCGGAGTCAGTCTCCCGAGGGCGTGTCCCGGAGGAAAAACGGATCCCCTCCTCCGCGGACGGACGCAGGCATTCCCCCTACTCCGTCAGCACCGGAACGCATACATCTCCCTGTGCCGCAGCAGGGCCGGAAGCTCCTCCCGCTCTTCCCGTCGCGCCGGCGGGACCAGGGGACGGCGGCCGCAGGCTCCATTCCTGCGCAGGACTGTCCCTGAGCGAAGACATCATGAAAATTTCACTGCTTTTTTCCTGACCGGATCGGCAGTTGAGTTCTCTGCCCTTTTTGGGCAAAAATCCGCGACGGAGTCCTCTTCCTGAAGGCGCCGGCCGCTGGTACAAATGGCCCCCATGCCGGGAAGAGGCCCCGGGGCCGTCCTTTTCTGTCCTCGAAAGGCCCTGCGGGCAAAGGAGCGTTCTCATGCACAGCGAAGGACACGGGCACCACAGTCACGATCAGCATCATGAACAGGTTCATGAAGCCGGGGGCAGCGCCGGCACGGTGCTGACCATCCGCATGCACTCAGGCCTCTCGGGAGACATGTGCCTGGCCGGCCTTCTGGCGATCACCGGCCTTCCTGAAGAGGAACTGGACCGGCGGCTCACGGCCGTTCTCCCCGAACTGACGGGCTCCGTCCGCCTGGTCCGCCGTCAGGTGCACCATGTGGCCGGCTGGCACGCTCAGGTTTCCCTCCCCCGTCAGCATGAGCACCGGACGCTCGCGGACATCCTGAAGATCATAGAGAACAGCGGTCTGAGCTCCGACGCGAAAGCCCTCTCGGGCGAGACCTTTTCCCTGCTCGCCCGGGCCGAGGCCGCCGTCCATGAAAAGCGCCCGGAAGAAATCCATTTCCATGAAGTGGGCGCGCTGGACAGCATTCTGGACATCTGCCTGAGCTGCGAACTCCACGCCCTGCTCAGGCCCTCCCGCCTGGTGGCGAGCGCCCTCCCCCTCTCGGACGGCAGCGTGAGCTGCGCCCACGGCATTCTCCCCGTGCCCGCGCCGGCCGTTCTGGAACTTCTGGACGGCATTCCCGTGAAGCCCTTCCCGGACGAGGGCGAGACCGTGACGCCCACGGCCATCGCCCTTCTGCGGAGCCTGGGCGCCGAATTCGGCCCCTGGCCCGCCATGCGCATCCGGAAAAAAGCCCTGGTCTACGGGAACAGAGTCTTTGAGAAGGCCCCCAACGGCGCTGTCTTTGCCTGGGGAAGCCTGGAAGAGACGGCCTTCTGACGCAGTCTTTCCCGCACGCCGGAAACGCGGAAAGGACGCGGGATCTCCTGCCCGCGCCCTTTTTCCGCTGTCTTCCGACAGCCCTCCGCCGGACCGCCGGAACAGGCGGAAAGCCTCCTTATGCTCCCTGCATGTCCCGGAAAAAGCGGACGGGGTGCCGCAGGAGCTTTCTCAGCTTGCGCCGGAAACCGCCGGATGGGGCCTTCTGCGCCCTGTCACGGGGGATCGGATCGGCTGACGGCTTTTCCGCGCAGGGAATATTCTGACCCGGCATCTCCTGAGACCCGGCGAGAACGCTCAGAGCGGGGCAGTCCGGGATTTTCCCCTCCCGCCCGAGGAAATAGAGATCTCTGCTCTGCATGGCTTCAAAGCGGTACTGCTTGAGGGCCATGTTGAGGCGCATGGCAAAGTATCCGGGGGTGAAACAGGGCGAAACGGACGACGTCCGCACCTCTTCCTGAGGAAAGCGCATGGCCCGTTCCAGAGCCTGGCAGGCCTCGGCCGCCGAATACTGCTGGAAGGGCTCATAGCCCGGCACCCCGAAGAGGACCTCGAAGCTGCCCACGCCCGCGTAGCTCACAATCTTCCGGTTGAAGGCCGCCGCCTCCAGAAGGGAGAGAGGGAAGGGATCGTCGCTGCTCGAGAGAAAGAAGATTCCGCAGCGCCGTACGAACTCCAGCACCTCCTCCCGGCTCTTCTGACCCAGAAACCGGACATTGGGAGAGAGGGGCACCGTGCACTTGGGGGTGAGCCTGCCGGCCCAGACAAAGCGCCAGCCCCTGGGGCTGAAGATGTCCGCGGCCTTGCAGAAGAGCGCCACGCCCTTCCGATCCTGAATCGTGCCGGCCATGAAGACGCATTTTTCGTCCGCCTGCGCAGGGGGAAGGTCTGTCTCCACCTCCACGCAGTTGTAGATCACCGCGGCTTTCCGCCAGCCGTAGGACTGAAAGAGCCGCTTCTGGCGCCGGGAAACGCAGAGGAAGAAGAGTGCCGGCGCAAGCGCCCTGAATTTCTCGAAGTTGCGCCTGTTGTGCAGCTTTTCAAACTCGATGACATGCCCCGTCTCGTGGGCGTAGACATAGACGAATCTGTTCTTCAGGGCCGAGACGACCTCGGTCGCCTGGGGATTGCGGAAGAAGAAGGCCAGAGAATTGATGATGATGTAGGAAAACTTCTCCGCCTGCCTGATGATGGACGCGGCCGGCATGCTCCTGTGCACCAGAACGAACTCTATCCTTGAGTCCGAGAAGCGGCTCATGAAGCGGAAGTAGTTGAGGATGGGCAGCGCCACGCCCGTCGTCGTGCCGAAGTCGTCGCCGAGGACGCAGATGCTTTTGGGATTTTCTTCGGTGATGGCCAGCGCGTCCATGGAATAGGGCCGCATGGCCCAGTCGGAGACGCTCCTCTCAAAATCGGGCGCCCGGAGGAAACTGCCCTCAGCCGCTTCCCGCAGAGCCCCGGCCACAGCCTTCTCTCCCTCGTCCGGCACAAGATAGTCCCGCAGGGGAAGCCCCTGATCATTGCCCCGGAAGATCCCTCTGAGACTCAGCTCGTTCAGGCGGCCAAGCAGTTCCTCCAGGGAGCAGGTGCAGGCCATGAGCGGATCCCGCACCTCGGGAAAGAGAAAGTCGCAGCGGGGAAAGCCGTAGAAAAGCACCGGCACGCCCGCTTCCAGGCAGTCCGTGTAGATGGAGGAAAAATAGGTGATGACGAGATCGAAGCTTCTCAGTTCCTCCTGGCTCAGGAACCCTTCCTGCAGGAGCCGCACCTTTTTCGGCAGCAGCCTGCGGACGAGATCCCGTGTGGCCGGGAGCGTGGAGGGATGAAATTTGAGCGTCACATCCCAGCCGGAAAGAATTCCGGCGAAAGCCGCGAAATCTTCTTCCCAGTTTTTCCGGCTCATCTTGTCCTGATCAATGAGGGGCTGGTCGGCGATGAGCAGGCGCACGGGCCTTGACGGATCCGGCCTTCGCCAGACCCTGTCCGGCAGGGGAGCGCGATGGAAGCCGCCGACGCGGCCGGAGACGACCACGTTGGCGGGATGCAGCCCATGCCGGCGGCAGAGCTCTTCCCGCACGACCTCGCCCCAGACAAAGACCCGGTCCGGCCGTGTCCGGCCGTAAAACCAGTTTCTGTCGCTGCGGTCTGGACGGTTGCTGCGGCTCACGAAGCTCAGGTGGCCGTCCTGCACCAGAAAACGCGTGATCCCGCGGCCCGCCGCCGACAGGGAACACTCCTTTCCCCGGATGGAGGAATCGTTGAAAAGAAGGACGAGATCCGGCGCCTCTTCCTCAAAAAAGCGGTCAAAGAGGGCCCGGACGGCCAGAGAGCGCTGCAGACTGTCCCCGGCCGCGGCAATCCCCTCGGCCGCCTCGGGCCAGCGATCGCAGAGATTGAGCACCGGCTGATCCTCGGAGGCCTCCTGCTGAACCCATTCCGCCACCGTGCCTGCCCAGTCCAGCGTCACCAGACGCGGCTCCAGGTCCGGGAGATCCGTTTCCGCCAGAATCCGGCGGGTCAGACGCATGCAGTTTCTGTTTTCGCAGAAAAAGACAGTTTTCATGATCGTTCTCCTCCCTCTTCGCCTTCCCCTCCTTTCCCGCACCGGCCGTACGAATCCTCCAGCCGCACGATGTCGTCTTCCGCCGGAGCCTCTCCGTTCTGGATCTCCACAAACACGAGTTCCCCGGCGCCTTCCGCGCGGATCCGGTGCTTCTGCCCTCTCAGAATGCGCACCTGGTCCCCGGGGCCGGCCGCGAAGACCCTGTCCTCCAGCGTCACCTCCGCCCTGCCCCGGACAATCTGCCAGAACTCGTCCCTGAGCCGGTGCGCCTGGAGAGAAAGGACTCCCCCCGGCAGCACGCGGATTTCCTTGACGCAGCATCCCGGCCAGGCGGCAAGCACGGTCCAGCTCCCCCAGGGCCGCAGGTCACTCTGACCGGCATAATAGGGCACGACGGCCTCTTTTCCGGCTCCGGCTATCCGCGTCAGCCCCTGCTCAAGCGCGGCGCAGATCCTGTCGCAGAGCCCGCGCAGGGCCCCGTGCCCGCCCGGAGCCGGCAGCACGAGATCCGCGGAACCCCGCACGGAAGGATGCGCGTCCGCCGGAACGACCCCGAGCCCGGCTTTTCTGAGGCAGTCCAGGTCGGCCAGGTCGTTGCCCGCGTAGATGACTTCTTCCCAGGAAAGCCCCCTCGCCTTCAGCCAGGCATCCAGGCAGGCCGTCTTGTCCCGCACGCCCTGGAGGCAGAGGGCGCCCGTCTTACGGCAGCGGGCGGCCACCACCGGATTTTCCTCGGCCGAAAGAACAAGCACGGGCAGACCCTGCCGCTTCAGGGCCGCGAGCCCCGCGCCGTCGCCCCGGTCGCAGCGCACGCTCTCCTCGCCGTTCTGGCCTGTCCAGACGGCGTTGTCCGTCCAGACCCCGTCAAAGTCGCAGACAAGGGCTCCGAGCCTGGCGGGCAGGGGGCAGGGCTCGCCCCGCCGCCAGTTCTCCCGGGCCTCGGAGGTTTTCGCAAACCATGAGGCCATGGCCTCGGCCGCGTAGAGATCCGCCGCCTCGTCTATTTCCAGACAGCGGTGGCTGTCCTTGGAGACATGGAGAGCCGTTCTGCCGCAGAAGCGGGTCTTTTCCTTCAGAAAGGCCGGCACCCGCATGGCGTAGACCGAACCCGCCTCGAGATACTCCGGCGCCAGATCCTGCCGCCGCAGGCGCAGGCGGCCGTCGTGGTTGACGCCCAGGGCGCCCTCCGGCCCCTGCCGCCAGAGGAAATGGCAGAAGGGCACCGCGGCCAGGGCGGAATCGGCTCCCTCAACCTCCAGAGCCTGGATGGTGCCGTCTATGTCCACGGGCAGCAGAAAGGGCGAAGTGCACTGGAGAAAGACCAGAATGTCCGGCAGATGCCCTTCGGTGGCCTGAAGACTCTCAAGGGCGTGCAGCAGCGCCGCCTCGGAAGAGGCCGTGTCCGAACTCAGTTCCGCCGGCCGGACAATGATTTCCGCGCCCGCCCGCCGGGCTGCCCGGGCTATTTCCTCGCTGTCCGTGCTCACAAAGACCCGTTCCACCAGGGCCGCCTGTCGCGCGGCCTCCACCGTGCGGGCGACCAGCGGTCTGCCCTCCAGAAGGCGGAGATTCTTGCCCGGCAGGCCCTTGGAGCCGCCCCGGGCGGGAATCACCGCGTATGTCGTGGGATACATCTCTTTTCCTGCGTTATGTGTTTTCTCTTGCCGCCGTCCGCCCGGTCCGGTCCGTCAGCCGGCTCAGCCGCCTCTTCAGGCCCACGGCCAGAGAGGCCAGCGCGAAGCGCAGACAGACCCCGGGCCCGCAGCGCCATCCGTCCAGAAAAGCCGGGTAGGTCCGCGCATACACCCGGCTGAAATTGCCGTTGAAGCTCCAGTCCCCGCCGTGTCTGCGCCTGGCCCGTTCCCCCGCCACCGCCTCGGACAGGGCTGACATCTGCTCCGCGCAGTCCGAAAAATTGGCGGCGAACCAGCCCCCGTCGAGGAGAGGACGGCTGTCTCCGATCAGCTCCTCGAAGGAGAGGAGGCAGCCGCTGCCGCTGAAAAAGGCCGTCCCGAACTCGTCCCTGAAGCCGAAGTCCCGGATTATCCCCGCGGGAATCCCCCAGCGCATGGCCTGCAGGGCCACCGTGGAGCTGAGGGTGAGGCAGAGATCGCAGTCTCTGAGAAGATCCTGGATATCGCCGTAGCTCAGCCGGAGATTGGGGGGCCTGCGCCTGAGAAGCGGCAGGAGACACTCCATGTGGAAGGAGGTGGAAAAGATCCCCTGTTCCCCCGGCACGAGCCGGGGCTTGAGGACGACTTCCCGATCCGGATGGGCGCGGGCGTAGTCCGCGAGCCTCTCAAGGACATAGAGCCTGTCCCTGAAGGTTCTGGGGATGACGGCCTGCTCGGCGAAAAGCACTTTCCGGGGCGGCCAGACGGGCCTGGCCCTGAAGGGCGGAAAGGGGTAGCCGAAGAGACGGCCGCCTCCGGGGTCAAGGCCCTGCGCCAGACAGAAACGCCGCCAGTCCGCCAGATCCGAGGGCGCGTTGAGCAGGACGAAGTCCGCCCCGCAGCGCGTGGTGAAGCCCGAGAGCCTGTCCCGGAGAATGACGCCCGGGTAGCCGGTGAGGACCAGGGGTCTCGGCGTCTTTCCGTCCGGGAAGCGATCGGCCATGCGCCTGAGAAAGCTCCGGATGGTGCCGCCGGTGGCGCCCAGGAAAACGGCCGCGTAGCCTGCGAGCTCCCCGCTCCGGAAAAGTCCGGGGACCGAGACGCGGGGGGTGTCTTCGGGCAGGCCTATCTCCCGGTAGTGACGCGCCGAAAGCCCGCCGCCCCCGCCCGTGAGCAGGCGGCGGTCGACCCGCCAGCCCAGGGCGGCGAAGCCCTCGGCCAGGCGCTGGGCCAGGCGGGCGAAGGAGTCAAAGCGGGAGAGCACGAGGATGCGATCCTGAGCCGCCCTCCCCCCGTACGCGTCGAGATCAGGCAATCCGGCCGCCCTTCCACTTGAGCTTCGCGCGCTGCACGGCTTCCACCGGGAGAATCTCCTCCCGCTTGGCCGTCAGGGCCTTGCCCACATTGCGGATGTCCCGGGTAAGCTTGGCCATGCCGCCGGGCTCCAGGGAGGCCGCGTGGTCCGTGCCCTTCCAGGTTCTGTCCAGGGTGAAGTGCCGCTCAATCCACTGAGCCCCCAGGGTGACGGCTGCCACGTCCACGGCGATGCCCAGATGGTGTCCCGAAAAGCCCACGGCCTGGACCCGGCTTCCGTACTCTTTCCGGAGCCTGGTGATCTCGAGCAGGCAGATGTCCTCAAAGGCCACGGGGTAGCCCGAGGTGCAGGCGTAGATGACCGTGTCCTTCGCCCTGCCGCGTTCTTCCAGGAAGCTGATGATGTCCCGCTCTTCCTCGCGGGAGGTCATGCCGAAGGAGAGATGCAGGCCGCCCTCGTAATTGTCGCAGAGCCAGCCCAGCATGGGGAAATTGGTGTTTTCGGCCGAGGGAATCTTGATGAAGGCGGGTCTGAGGGAGGCTATCTCCCGGGCCGAGGTCATGTCCCAGACGGAGGTGCTGTAGACGATGCCTTTCTCTTCGCAGCAGGCCTTGAGCCTGCGGTGCTGCTCCAGGGAGAACTCCAGAAATTCTCTGTGCTCGCCGTAGCTCCGGCCGTAGGCGTTTTCCGGATGGGGATGGGGGGCCGCGTATTCCTCCGCGGTGAGCAGTTCTTTCGGGCAGCGCTTCTGAA
>CAZFTQ010000061.1:0-14172 GCA_964522365.1 uncultured Desulfovibrio sp.
CCGCTGCACCGTGTTCATGAACTCCAAGGTCAAGCAGGCCCAGAAGGAAGGCGCCAGGGTGGCGGACATCGCCGCCGGCCTCTGCTATTCCGTGGTGCGCAACGCCCTCTACAAGGTGCTGCGTCTGCGCTCCCCCGATGAACTGGGCCCCCATGTCCTTGTCCAGGGCGGCTCCTTCCTCAACGACGCCCTTCTGCGCTGCATGGAGACCATGCTGGGCCGGGAGGTCATCCGGCCGGACATGGCCGGCCACATGGGCGCCTACGGCATCGCCCTGCTCTGCCTGCGGCGGAAGGACTCCCTCCCCGTCTGCCCCCTCACCGCCCAGGGCCTGCGCGGGCTCACCTTCACCACCCGCAAGGTCATCTGCAAGGGCTGCGGCAACCGCTGCCGGCTCACGGTGAACACCTTTTCCAACGGCCGCCGCATGGTCTCGGGCAACCGCTGCGAGCGGGGAGCCGATCTCGGCGGCAAAGGCCGGCCGCGCCTGCCCTCCATCTACGAGTGGAAGGAAAAGCACCTCTTCGACCGGACGCCCCTGGTTCTCCAGGAGGCCCCCAGAGGCCGTCTGGGCATCCCCAGGGTGCTCAACATGTACGAGCGCTACCCCTTCTGGTTCACGCTCTTCACGAGTCTGGGCTACAGGGTGGAGCTCTCGCCGGTCTCCGACAAGGACATCTACTCCCTGGGCATCTCCTCCATGCCCTCCCAGACCGTCTGCTTCCCGGCCAAGCTGGCCCACGGCCATGTCAACTGGCTCATCGCCCAGGGTCTGCCCCACATCTTCTATCCCTGCATTCCCAGAGAGCGGCTGGAAACGCAGAACGCCTTTGACTGCTACAGCTGTCCGGTGGTCTGCGGCTATCCGGAGGTCATCCGCCTCAACACCGAAGAGCTCCTCCGGAGCGGCACCGTCCTGCACACGCCCTACCTGAACCCCGAGGATCCGGGTTCCCTGGCCAGGACCATCGCCGAAGAATTCCACCTGCCCAGACGGGAAGTCCGGGCGGCCGTGACGAAGGCCCAGGAGGCTCAGGACGCCTACCGCCGCGGGCTGAAGGACGAGGCGAAGCGCATCCTGGCGGAACTGGCGGAAAAGGGCCAGACAGGGCTCGTGCTCTGCGGCCGGCCCTACCATGTGGATCCCCTGGTGCACCACGGCATCCCCAGCCTCATCACCTCCCTCGGCGCGGCCGTGCTGAGCGAGGACAGCGTGGCGGACCTGCTGGAGGGCCAGGACGATCCCGTGCCCCTCAGGGTCATAGACCAGTGGACCTTCCCCTCCCGCCTCTACCGGGCGGCCAAGGTGGTGGCCCGCCGGGAAGAGCTGGAGCTCGTCCAGCTCACCTCCTTCGGCTGCGGCATCGACGCCGTCACTTCCGACCAGGTCTCGGAAATCCTCCGCCGGGCCGGCAAGATGCACACCCTCATCAAAATCGACGAGGGACCCTCCCTGGGCGCCGCCCGCATCCGCATCCGCTCTCTGCTCGCCTCTCTGGAGGACCGCCGGGACCAGCGCGGAAGGCACGCCGGGAAGGAGGACGTGTCCTGGCTCACCGATCCCCCCGTCTTCACCAGAAAGATGCGGGAGACCCACGACATCATCGTCCCCCAGATGTCGCCCGTGCACTTCGCCTTTGCCGAAAGCGTCTTCCGGGGCGCGGGCTACCGCTTCCATGTGCTGCCGGACGTCTCCCAGGCCGCCGTGGAGGCCGGGCTGAAATATGTCAACAACGACGCCTGCTACCCCGCCCAGGTGGTCATAGGCCAGCTCATCGAGGCGCTGCAGAGCGGCGAAGTGGATCCTGCGCGCACGGCCCTGCTCCTCTCCCAGACCTGCGGCCCCTGCCGGGCCACCAACTATCCGGGTCTTCTGAAAAGGGCCCTCAGGGAAGCGGGCTTCGACGAGGTGCCGTCCCTGACCCTCAGGAGCCGCACGGGCTCCTACCAGCCGGGCTTTGTCTTTACCAGGGATCTTTTCAACAACTGTTTCAAGGCTCTGCTCTACGGCGACATGATGCAGCGCCTCTCCCAGCACACCCTGACCTACGAGAAGCACCCGGGCGACACGGAGGATCTGGTCCGGTCCTGGACGAAACGCGTCACGCAGGACTTTTCCGCCGGCAGAGACCGGGACATGGACGCGGACATGCGGGCCATGGTCCGGGATTTCGACGCCGTCCCCATGGACCGCGAGCCCAGGCCCCGGGTGGGCATCGTGGGCGAAATTCTCCTCGCGTACCACCCCGACGCCAACCGGCACATCGCGGACCTCACCCGCCAGGAAGGCGGAGAGCCCGTCATCGCCGACATGGTGGACTTCTTCCTCTACTGCTTCTCGGATCCCATCTACCAGTGGCGGCGCCTGGGCGGCAAGGCCCTGCCGGCCTTCCTCGGCTGGTACCTCATCCAGAAGTTTGACCGCCGGCGCAATTCCGTGCGCCGGGCCCTGGCGGGCACGGCCTTTCCCCAGGTGGCCAGGTTCAGGGACCTCTACGCCAGCGCGGGCAGGCTCATCTCCGCCGGCTACCAGGCCGGCGAGGGCTGGCTGCTTTCGGCGGAGCTGCTCAAGTTCATCGCGCAGGGCACCACCAGCGCCCTCTGCCTGCAGCCCTTCGGCTGTCTGCCCAACCACGTGGCCGGCCGCGGCGTCTTCAAGGAAATCAAGCGCATCTTCCCCGGGGCCAATCTCATGGCCATGGACTACGAATCAGGCAGCTCGGAGGCCAACCTCCTCAACCGCGTCAAGCTCTTCATGTCCATGGCCCAGCCGCCGGCCAGAACGGCCTGACCGCTCCCGGCCGCCGGGAAAAAAGCCGGCGCGGCCCCCGGTCCGTGCCGGAGGCCGCGCCTCTCTGTCTGGAAAAAAAAGGCTATCTGCGGTGGGGGTCAAAAGGCCTGTGGCCGGGGCGCGGGCCCATGGGTCTCGGGCCGGGGCGCGGGCCCATGGGTCTCGGGCCGGGACGCGGCCCCATGGGTCTGGGACCGGGCCTCGGGCCCATGGGTCTCGGACCGGGACCTCCGCGGTGCGGCATCGGGGGACGCCCATGGCTCGGCGGCGGAGGACGGTGGAACCTGGACGGCGGAGGCGGACGGTGACCGCCGGGGCGGAAATCGGGCCGGCCGGGATGCGGCTGCGCCTGGACATTCGTGCTCAGGAAACCGCCCAGCAGGGCGGCTGCGCCGAGGCAGAGCACCTTCACAAAGAGGCGCCTCGTTTTCATGCGTTTTCTCCTTTCGCTGCGCTTGCGGCAGCATGTCTCCCGCGGCGCGGGAGGCTCAGTTTTCCTGGGTGTGCCCCTTCTTTTTTTCTGGTTTCACAATAGCCCCTTTCTCCGCCCTCTTCAAGAACGTTTTTCCTTGATTCCACCGCACTGTGGCCTTTTTTCCGGGAGTCCCGCCCTGTGTACCGACTGAGACCCTACCAGCGCAGGGCCGTCGAGACCCTCGCCCGCCTGGCGCGGGAAAAGCAGTTTCTGCTCCTGCAGGCGGCCACGGGCGCCGGCAAGACCCTCATGGCCGCGAGTCTCATGGGCCACTACGCCGGGCGCTGGGGCTTCCGCTGTCTCTTTCTCGCGCACCGGGCCGTCCTGGTCCGCCAGACCCTGGCCCGCCTGCACACGGTCTTCGCCAACGCCGATGAGGACATCGACTGCCTCTGCGCCTCCGTGGCAAAGCCCGGCCGGGCGGAGAGCCGCCTCATCGTCGCCTCCCCCCAGACCCTCGCCAGGCGCCTGGACGATCTCCCGGTCATAGACCTGGTGCTCATCGACGAATGCCACCGGGTGCCGCCGAAAAATCAGCCTTCCCTCTACGCCGACATTCTGGCCGCCGTGACGGCCCGCAGACCCGGAGCAAGGGTGCTCGGCTGCACCGCCACCCCCTGGCGCCTCGGCCAGGGTCCCATCTACGGTCCCGCCAGACCCGGCGTGACCCCCTGGTGGGACGCTCTCGACATGCAGCTTTCCATCGCCGAGCTGCAGGCGGACGGCTGGCTCTGCCCTCTGCGGGTGAAGGTCTGCAGTCCGGCCAGGGATCTCCGGGAAGTGCCCGTCGGCGCCTCCGGCGATTTCCGGGAGGACCTGCTCGAGCGCACGCTCCTCAAGCCTCTGCATCTCGGCAGCGCCGTGGCGGCCGTCCAGCGCGAGGCCGGGGACAGACGGCGCGTGGCGGTCTTCTGCGTCACCGTGGCCCACGCCCGAGCGCTGGCCGGACGCTTTCAGGCGGCGGGCTACCGGGCGGCCGCCGTGGACTCGCGGGCGGGGTCCGAGGAGAACGCCGCCGTCCTCGAGGACTTCGCGGCGGGACGTCTGCAGGTTCTCTGCTCGGTGGGCATGCTCACGGAAGGCTGGGACTGTCCGGCCACGGACTGCCTGCTCCTCTGCCGCCCCACCCTCTCGCCGGCCCTCTATGTGCAGATGACGGGCCGCGGCCTGCGCACGGCCCCGGGCAAGACGGACTGCCTCCTGCTGGATCTCTCGGGCAATGTGCTGCGCCACGGCTCCCCCAACGCCCCCGTCCTTTCCCGGGGAGCGGGCGGAGTGCCGGCCGCGGCGGGCGGCAGGGGCGGGAACGCGGTCGAAGAGGAGGGCAGGCACTGTCCCTTCTGCGGGGCGAGACTCTTTGAGACGGCCGGACTCAGCTGTCCGGACTGCTCGGCGCCCTTCTTCGATCTGACCGAAGAGGCCCGATCCTTTCAGGAACTGGATCTCGCCCGGCTGGAGCGCTGGACGAAGCGCGGCGAGGAGGTGCGCGAGGCCAGAGAACAGGCGCGCGAAAGGGCCAGGGCCGAGGAAAAGGCCCGGGCCGAAAAAGCCGCCGAAGAAAGAGCCCGGGCAAAGGCCCGGCTTCTCAACGAAGGCAGACCCGTGCGGGCCCGCCTGCTGCGGGCCGAGGCCCCGACCGTCTGCACCGTGAGCCGCGGGCCCGCGGCGGGCGTCAGGGTGCTCAGGGCCGTCTTTCTCGTGGACATCCCGGGACTGGGTCTGCGGGGCGTGCGCATGCTGCTGGATCCCGAGGCCCGCATGGGCCGCCGGGCCAGACAGACCTTCTGGGTGCACAGGGAAACCAGGGCCTTCTGGGCCCTCTGCGGCCAGGGCCCCTTCCCGGACAGCGCCGCGGGCCTGGCGGCCCGCTGGGCCTCTCTCAGACTGCCCGGGGAGGTTTTTGTGCGGGAGTCGGTCGCCGGATGGATAAAAATTCTGTGGCAGTCTCCGGAGAAAAGCGCTACAGTTGAGCAAGGGGCACTCCGCGGCGCACAGACGGAAGACTAGCCGCGGCCGGGATGCCCGCCGATCCCGGACGGGGCGGCAGAACAATCAGACGGAGAGACGGATGCCCCCATGCGGGAACAGGACCCGGCGCGGCCCGGCCATGCGGCGGCAGACTCTCACAGCCCTGACCGGCCCAGACGCCGGCGTGACCTCCGGCCGGAGTCCCGGCAGTTCCCCGGACCGTCCCGCAGGCTCAAGGCCAGAACCCTTTTCCTTCCTGGAGAACCACATGCAGCGCAGAAACTTCCTCCTTGCCATGGGCGCCCTTTTCGGGTCCACCCTGCTCGGGGGCTGTGTCTCGCAGCCCTACCCGGACGACTACTACGACTCGCCTCCACCGCCCAGAGACTACCACCGGCCGCCGCCTCCGCCGCCCAGGCACCACCGGCCGCCGCCTCCGCCCAGACACGGTCCGCCGCCGCGCGGTCCCCACGGCCCGAGACCGGGCGGACCCAGACCCGGCGGTCCGAGGCCCGGCGGACCCAGACCCGGTGGGCCCAGACCCGGCGGTCCGAGGCCGGGAGGCCCCAGGCCCGGCGGCTCGAAGCCGGTCACGCCCAGATTCAACGGATCGAAGCGGATCGCGCCCAAGCCCAGCCGTCCCGCGCCGTCCTCCAAGCCCTCGGGCGGCGGCAGACCTGAAAGAAAGCCCGGCAGGTAGCCCTCCCGGGCAGCGGCGCCGGACGGGCGCTTTCCCCTCCTTTTCCCGCCCGGCGGCGGATTCCGCCTGACGGAAGGCCGGTTTTCCGGCTCTTCCGTCAGGCGTGCGTCCCTTCCGCCGGGGCCCTCGGGGCGGCGGAAGCGCCCCGGATCCTCCTTCAGCGGCTCAAGTCCCCCTTCCCTTATCTTCCTCAGCCGCTAAATTGCTCCAGAACTTGACTTTTTCAAAAATTGGAGCAGACTGCTTTCCATGAGACTCGCGCAGCACGAAGGAGGTCTGCCGGCATGAGGACCATCAGAACAGGACATACCCTGGTCAAGGCTGATATCGTCGACAATGTCCGGGAAGCCACGAATCTCACGGTGGACGAGGCCAAGCAGAGCGTGGAAACGCTCATCGCCATACTCAAGCGCGGTCTTCTGGAAGACCACGCCGTCCTTATCTCCAGCTTCGGCAAGTTCGAGGCCAGACTGAAAGGATCCCGACCCGGCCGCAACCCCAAGACCGGCGAAAAAATGATCCTTCCCCAGCGCATGGTTTCCACCTTCAAGCTTTCGCGCAAACTCCGCGCCCAGCTCAACGGCCAGGACGACGGAGCTCCGGACACGGACGACTAGGCCCTCGCGTCAGGGCACTCCCTTGCCTGTCCTGTGCCGCGGGCACAGGATGAGAGCAGCGTGCGGAAAATGCCCGCACGCTGCTCTTTTCTTCTGTCCCTGGGAACGGGCTCTCCGACCCGGCCTTCTCTTCCCTTTGCGGAAGAGGCGGACATTCCGGCCGCGGGGCGGATCGCCCGCCGGGACCTGTGCCGTCCCGGGCGGGCTCCGCCCCGCCTCAGTTCTCCGGGGGAGAGACCGAATCACTTCAGACGGTAGTCCACCGGCACCATGACCGTGCCGGGAACGGGGGTGCCGCCGCTGCGGCTGGGTTCAAACTTCCATTTCCTGATGGCCTTCATGGCCCCTTCGTCCAGGGCGGAAAAGCCGCTGCTCTTGAAAACTTCCACCCGGACGACGCTGCCCGTCACGTCGATGTGGGCGCGCACCACCACCTTGCCCTGCTGGTTGCGCTTGCGGGCGAGCGGCGGATATTCGGGCGGCCGGTTGGCGTATTCCGCCAGGGGTCTGGGAGGACTCGGTCTGGGCGCGTCGGAAACGGCCGAGGTCGCCGCGGCGGGCGCCGGAACGGGCGAAGGCCTGGCGTCGGGCCGGGGCGTCACGGGCCTGGGCTTCGGTTTCGGCTTCGGCCTGGGCTTCGGCTTCGGCTCCTCCTTCTTCTCCACGGGGGCCGGCTCCGGTTCCGGCTCCGGCTCGGCAGCCGTTTCCTCGGGCGCGGGATCCGGCTCCACGACGGGTTCAGGCTCGGCCGGCGCGGGCGGCTCTTCCACGGGCGGCGGCTCATCCGGCGCCACCTCGATGGCGATGCCCTGCTCGGGCGGCCTTTCCAGATCCTCGAGATCCCTGGAGAGCCAGGGAGCGGAGAAGAGCACGAGGCCGTTCATGAGCATCGAGCACAGCAGGCAGAGAAGAAAGATCCCGATGTTTCCCGCCGGCGCTTCCTGGAGGGGTATGCGGACTTGCGTGCTCATTTCTGTCTGGCCTGCAGCGAGATCTTTCTGATGCCTGACAGCTTGACCGCGTCCAGCACCTCGTAGAGCCTGCTGTACTCAATGTGTTCGTCGGCAAAGATCTGCACGGAGGCGTCGTCCTTGGAGGCCTTCCGCCCCTCGGTGTTCAGCAGCTGGTCCTCAGCCACTTTCTGCCGGAGCAGAATCGGCAGTTCCTCGACCCCCACCGATTCCTTGTCCACATAGATGTTGTTTTCGCTGTCGATGGTCAGGGCGATGACCGCCAGGTTCTGCTGCACGGCCGTTCTGGAGGACGGCAGGGCGACGGTCATCCCCCGCTGCTCGACCATGAAAAGCATGGCGTAGATGAAAAAAACCAGCAGGAGAAACACCACGTCCATGAGGGGCAGCATCTCCATGCGGGCTCTTTTGTGGGGATGACGGATGTTCATGCGGACCCCTCGCCGGAGTCAGGGCTCCCTGCGGGCCGGGACGGCCGCTCAGGACTTTCACTGAGCGTGATGGCCACATGGGAGGCGTACATCTCGATGAGATCCTGGGCGCGGTCGATGCGGCTCGCGAAATAGTTGTAGGGCAGAAGCGTGATCACGGCCACGGCGAGACCGGAGGCCGTGGTGATGAGGGCCTGGGCGATGCCGGCCACCACGGCGTGGGGCTCGCTCACGCCCGCTTCGCTGAGCATGTCAAAGGAACTGATGATGCCGAGCACCGTGCCCATGATGCCGAGCATGGGGGCCACGGTGATGATGGTGTCCAGGAGATTCATGCCCCGGCGCATGCGGCCGATGGCCCGCAGGGCCATGATTTCCATGGCCTTGTCGAAGGTCTGCTCGCAGCTGTTGAGACCGGCGAGCAGAATGTTGCAGATGACGCCCTGTTCTCCGGGCTCAGGCCGCCAGGAGGGGTCTCTGCGGAGACTGGTCAGCATCTCGTTGGCCCGTCTGGCGTCCTCGTTGATGTTGATCCGCATCCAGAAAATCCAGCGCTCCAGGATGACGGTCAGGGAGAGGATGGAACAGAAGAGAAGCGCCCACATGAGCGGGCCGCCGGCCTGAAAAAGTTTCCACATGTTGACCTTCTTTGTTGGGGGATGAAGTGTGTTTCCGCATCGCGGCTGCGGACCCGGGCTCCCGCCCGGGACCGGAAGAAAGACATCAGTACTTGTAGATGAGGCTCAGGAAGAAGGAGCGGCCGGGCATGCGGTAGCCGTTCATCAGTTCGTAGTCCTTGTCGAAGAGGTTGCGCAGTTCGCCGCGGACGCTCAGCTTGCCGTAATCATCCCAGTCCCAGAGGGTCTTCGTCACCGTGAGGTCGGTGATCACGACATTGCCCGTTTCGATCTCCTTGCCGTTGCCGGTGGGACTCCAGTCGCTCTGCCGCTGCTCGCCGTAGTAGGTGAAGCTCAGATCGGCATCCAGACCCCATTCGGGGTGGGAGAAGTTCAGGCCGAAGCCGGCCTCCCAGTCGCTGAGATACTGCAGGCGCTCGCCGTCCGGACCTTCGCACTGGGTCAGGTGGGTGAAGTTGACATAGGGACGGAGCATGAAGGGCCAGTCAAAGAAGTCGGCCACATCCACGCTCATGCTGCCCTCCAGACCGCGGTAGTACGTGGTTCCGTCAAGATTGATGTAGCGGTACTTGCCTCCCGGGAGAGATTCCGTGCCGATCTTGTCCGTGTAGTCCGTGGCAAAGTAGGTGAGGGAGGCTCTGAAGGTCCGCCAGTTGACCTCCACGCCGAAGTCGTAGCCGAGGCCCTTTTCGGGTTCCAGATCAGGATTGCCGATGTAGGGCGCCCAGCCGCCGGTGTAGCCGGCCACCTCCATGCCGTTGGGGATGCGGTAGGACTGGCCGATATTGCCCTTGAAGGTGAGCCACTTGAGAGGACTGAAGGCGATGCCGCCCGAGAAGGTCGACTTGTGGTAGTCCTTGTCATGGCCGTTGAAGGAGAGATTGTAGGTGTCGTAGCGGAAGCCGCCGGACAGCACGAGCATGTCCTCCCAGAAGGAGGCCTTGGCCAGGAGGAAAGGCGCGGTGTTCTGGGACTTGATCTCCGGCTGGGCGCCCGACCAGTACTTGTCTTCCGTCCAGTCGAGGCCGCCGGTCAGGGTCAGCCAGTCATGCTTCCAGGTCACCTGGGCCTGGACGCCCTGGTTCCTGAGCTCGTTGACGGCTGAGCTGTCGCTCCAGGCGGGCGGAGCGAAGTTGTACGAGGTGTCCTTGTACATGGAGCTGAAATAGCGGGCCATCCAGCTCAGGCCCGCGTCCTTGTAGCCGCCTTCGTACAGAGCGGCGTAGGCGTAGGCCTCGTTGTCCGCGTAGTCCCTGGGGGCGGGAGAGTAGCTCGCGTTGGGCATGCCCACGCCGTCCTTTCTGGCGCCCAGACCCCAGATGCCCAGGCGGTGCTCGCCGATGGTGTAGCCCGCGTTCAGGTTGTAGGCGGTGCTGCTGTCAAAGGCCGAATTGTTCACATCATGGTGCTTGCCGTCGTAATAGTCGCCGGTCTGGGCCGAATGGGTGATGCCGCCCGCGATGTCCAGGCCCTTGAACTTGCCGCCGGCGCCCAGGACCTCTCGGGAACCCTCCCAGCTGCCGCCGCCGATTTCGGCGTAGATGTGCGGCTTGTCCTGGCCGCGGCGGGTGATGACGTTGACGACGCCGCCCATGGCCGAGGTGCCGTACTGCACGGCGGCGGGGCCGCGCAGAATCTCCACGCGCTCGATGCTGCTCATGGGAATCATGTCAATGTTGTAGGTGGCAAGGCGCATGCCGTCCACGAGGACGAGAACATTGGCCGCCAGGGGCGACTGGGTCGTCAGGTTGGAGCTCATGCCGCGGAGGGTGATGCGCGGCGGCAGCTGGGAGCCCGCGTTGTACTTGGTGATCTGCACGCCGTTCTGCGCGAGGACGTCGGACAGATCCTTGTGCTGGCTCCGCTCTATCTGCTCGCTGTCGATGAGCAGAACCGACTGGGTGACGGACTTGGGCGTTTCGGCGATACGGCCGGCGGTGACAATGACCGTCTCCGTGCTTCTGGCCTCGGCCTCCTCGGTTTCGTCAGCCTGAGCCGGCGTCAGCGCGGGTCCCGAGAGAAGCCCGAGCACGGCCAGGCAGGTCAAAAACTTCTTCATGGCGCAAGAACTCCTGAACAAAGGTAAAAAGTTAAGGGAGATTCAGATCGAAAGTCCGGATCTGTTGTTTCTGAAGAGGGTCCAGAGGAAGAAGGGGCTGCCGAGCATGCTCGTGATGATGCCGATGGGCAGTTCCGACGGCGCGAGGATCCAGCGCGCCAGCAGATCGCAGCAGGCCAGGAAGCATCCCCCCAGGAAAAAGGAGGCCGGGAGCAGGAGACGGTGGCTCCAGCCGAAGACGAGACGGCAGATGTGGGGGATCATCATGCCCACAAAGCCGATGGGGCCGGCCAGGGAAACCACCGTGGCCACCAGCACCGACGCCGTCACAAAGGAAAAGATTCTGGTCCTGCGGACGGCCACCCCGCGGCTCGCCGCGATTTCCTCGCCGGCCATGCAGAGATCCAGTTCCAGGGAGACGCGCCGGATGAGGACGGCCCCCAGGAGCACCACGAAGCAGAGATCCAGCAGCCGGACGGTCTCCACGGCCGAAAGGGAGCCCATCATCCAGCGCAGGATGTGCTGCGAGTCCTGGGCGGTGCTCAGGTACTGGACGAACATGACCATGCTGGAGAAGAAAAAGTTGATGATGACGCCGGCCAGGAGCATGACCGAGGTGGAAAAGCCGCCCCGGGCCCGGGTGATGCCGTAGACCATGACCATGGAGAGAAAGCAGCCGGCCATGGCCGCGCCGAGACTCCCGGCCAGGCCGGACACCGTCACGGCGGCGCCGAAGCGGAAATAGAGCGAAGCGCCGAAAGCGGCGCCGCTGGACACGCCCAGGGTGAAGGGACTGGCCAGGGCGTTGCGGAACATGGCCTGGAAGACCATGCCGCTCACGGCGAGTCCCGCGCCGCAGAAAAAGGCCGCGAGGGCGCGCGGAAGGCGCAGGAGCCAGAAAACGTCCGCTTCCGGACCGCCCTCGAGGATCTCCGCGGGGGTGATGACGCTCATGCCGAAGAAGGGGGTCAGCGCCGTGACCAGCACGCAGCAGAGGGCAAAGAGGAAAAGATTCCGGCGTCTGAGTTCCATGGCTGTCCCTAGTCGGCGAAGACCAGCGTCTTCCCGGTCACGGGGTGGGTGAAATAGGTGAAATGGTGGTCAAAGGTCCGCTCGAGCACATGCTCTTTCACCATGTCTCCGGAACTTCCGAAAAAAACCTGCACGCCCGGCCGCAGGACCAGGACTTTCCCTCCGGCGTCCAGAGGGTGGTTGAGATCGTGGGTCACCGTGACGATGGAAAGACCCCGCTCGGCGTTGAGGCGCCTGAGCAGGGCGCCGAGCTCGGAGGCGTTGTGGGGGTCCAGAAAGGAGGCCGGCTCGTCCAGCAGCAGAATCTCCGTGTCCTGAGCGAGGGCGGCGGCCAGGAAGGCCCGCTGGCGCTCGCCTCCCGAGATGGCGTCCAGTCTTTTGCCGGCCAGTTTCGCGGTGTCGGTGAGGGCCATGGCCCGCTCCACGCTTTCCCGGTCGGCGGCGGTGAAGCTCTCCTGGTGGCGGCGGTAGGGGTAGCGGCTCAGGCGCAGGAACTCGATCACCGTAAAGGGCGGAATGCGGCCGCCGGCCTGGGGGACATAGGCCATGAGGCGGGCGAGCTCGCGCTGGGAAAAGCTCCCCTGGGGGCGGCCGGCGATCTCCAGCCCGCCTGCGGCGCGGCCGGACTCGTGCAGGCGCAGGAGGCACTTGAGCAGGGTGGACTTGCCCGAGCCGTTGGGGCCGATGATGGAGAGATATTCGCCCCTGCGCAGGGTGAAACGCAGATTCCGGAGGATGACCGTGCCCTTGAGCGCAAAGCTGAAGTCCCTGCAGGCGATGACGGCGCCGCCGGGCCTTCCGGCCCCGGCGGGGCCTTCTCCGGCGGCGATGTTCCTGGTCGCTGCGCTGCTGTTTTCCGGCATCTCTGCTTTCTCCGGCTGAAGGAAAAAAGGAATGTTCAGGCGGTCTCAGGAACCCGCGCCCGGGGCGGCCGCCGGGGCCTCCTCCGGGAAAAGCGCCCTGGAGAAGGCTTCCAGCGTCCTGATGGAGCGGGGACCGGGGATGGTATGCTCGATGTGAGGCAGAACGCTGATGCGGCCCGTCTGCACGGCGCGGACGCTCTTCAGAGGCTGCCAGCGCCTGAGCACGTCCTCCGGGCGGTCGGAAGGCTCGATGAAGGCGATGACGACTTCGGGATTGAGAGTCAGGACGGCTTCCCTGGAGACTCTGGGAAAGGGCATGTGCCCGGAGTACGCGTTTTCCCCGCCGGCCAGTCTGAGCAGATCCCCGTAAAAGCCGTCCGGCCCGATCACGGTGAGCTGGGAGACGGGAGTCCCGGCGCCGCCGGGTTCCATGAGGGCGGCAAGAACCCTGGGACGCTTCCGCCCTTCCGCTCTGAGCCGGGCGAATCCGAGCGTCGTCCGGAAGCGGTCCGCGAGTTTTTTCGCGCCGGCCTCTTCCCCGAGCTGCCGCCCGAGTTCCTCCACCGAAGCCAGATAATCAGCCACGGAACGGGTATCCAGGCTGAAGACCCGTATGCCCAGGTTCTCCAGAATGGCCCTGTCCTCGTCCCTGCCGCCCGGCAGGACCGCGGCGTCGGGCCGGACGCGGACAAGAGCTTCCAGGTTGAGCCGGCTGAATTCGGAGACTTTGGGCTTTTCGCCTGCCTCGGGCGGCCAGGAGCAGTACCTGGTGACGCCCGCCACCCTGTCCCAGAGGCCCATGCCGTAGAGCGTCTCCGTGACGCTGGGCGCGAGCGAGGCGATGCGGTGAATCCGCCCGGAGGAAGCCCCCTGCGGCGGCAGGCCGGAAAGCCAGGCGCGCACGGAAAAAAAGCCTGCGAAGGCCAGGAGAAAAAGGCAGAAGAGCCCTGTTTTGCGCATGGATTGCACCGTCCCGCCCTTCAGCGGCGGGAGAGGGAGACCGGACGAAAAATGTCAGGATTCAGGGAAGGAGGCCCGGCTATCCCCCAAAGTCCGACGGGAAGGACGCAAGGGGCGCTTTCTGCCCGTCAGCCGTCGCGGAAGGAGGCAGGGTCGGGAAAGCGCGTCGTCAGGCAGCGGAGGATCCGGGAGGACGGAAGAGAAGAGGGTCTGAACCGGCTTTGGGGTACAGGAGGAACGGCGCCGGCATCAGGAAAAAAAGGCGGGATCGGACAGGTTGCGGTCAGGCGCAGGGTGCGTTTGGGGCGGACCGTGCCGGATCAGTGAGATAAGGAAGAGGCCTGTCGACGGATGAGGGGGGGGGGGAGAATGGGGAGAGAGAAGAGGGAAAAAGCGGATGGGGGTGTCGGGGTGCGCCGAGGGGGGAGAAAAGGAAAAAACGGAGGGCTTTCAGGTGAGGAGAGAAACCGGCGGGAAAGACTTTTTTTCGTCCGGTGCGGGCCGGTCTGAAAAGCCGGCGCCAGGAATCAGCGGCAGGAAAATTGAAAGGAAAGGGAAGAAAAGAGGGTCTGAACCGGCTTTGGGAACAGGAGAAACGGCGCCGGCATCAGGAAAAAGGCGGGATCGGACAGGTTGCGGTCAGGCGCAGGGTGCGTTTGGGGCGGAC
>CAZFTQ010000061.1:14272-14653 GCA_964522365.1 uncultured Desulfovibrio sp.
CGCGCCGGATCAGTGAAAAAGGAAGAGGCCTGTCGACGGATGAGGGGGGAGAAGAAGGAGGAGGGAGGACGGAAAAAAAGGCGGATGGGGGTGTCAGGATGTGCCGGGGGGGGGATGCTTCGGAGAAGCGAGGAGGGAAGAAGGGAGGGTGTTCCGGCGGGGAGGAGAGACACTGGAGGTTTAGACTCTCCTCCCCTTCCGGTGCGGGCCGGGCGGGGTCCGGCCCGAAAAGGGATCAGAAGCTGTAGGCGAAGATGAGCTGGGCCTTCCAGGCATCCTGCTTTTCGTAGGTGCTGTACGTCCCGTGATTGGCCTTCTTCCAGGTATCCCTGTCAAAGAAGTTCACCATGTAGCCCAGTTCCAGATTCACCTCGAGGTTTT
>CAZFTQ010000062.1:0-14452 GCA_964522365.1 uncultured Desulfovibrio sp.
CGGCCTGTCAGCCGGCTTCAGTGCTTCCCTCCTCCGAAAGCCTCCGATCCGGACTGCCGCCAGAGGCGGACGGATCGGCGCTGAGAGAAACACCCGCCGCGCGGGCTCCTGTCTTTCCCTGGCTTCAGCCCGCTTCTCTCTTGCGCAGACCCCTGTGCAAACGGGGCTGCCGCAGGGACGCCCGCAGCCCTCCTTCCGCCGCTCCGGGACGCCCCCGGCGGAAGATGCCGCCGGCAGGGCCGGAAAAAACCGATCCCCCTCAGAGCAAAGGATCCTGAGGACTCTTCCCGCACGCTTCCAGGCTCTCTGACTCACAGGCGCGGCGCCTGGAGGGTAAGGGGACCTTGCTTCCCCGCCCGGGCCGCCCTTCCAGGAGAGGCTGCTTCAAGTTCCGATCATCCCGGCCTTTCCGGAGACTGACAGAACTTTCGAAAATACCAAAGAGAAAATCACACAAAAATTCATATTAAAGTTGTGTCATCCCGAAAATTTCTTCCTCCCCCTTCCTTTCCGCCCCGACGGGCGCACGGGCTCATCAGCACGCCTTTCTCCGGACACTTTTCCGCAGGCCCTCCGGTTCCAGTCCACTTCAAGGGTCTCTCCGGCCCGCCCGCGCGCGGCGTGCGCCTCATTTCTCTCTTGCCACTTCCAGGCCGCCTAGGCTATTTTTCCCTCAAGGCGGAGAACTCTCAGACGCCGCGGAGAAGGTGAAAGTTCCAGCGGCGCGGATTGAGGTTCCATCCGCGGGCGAACGGCATCGGGCCGCTCACTTCAGACAGGGAAACCCTTCGGCGGCCGGAAATAAGGCTCTCCGCCGCCTGCGCCCGCAATTCCGCCTCTCGTCTCTCGGAAAAACAACGGGGACAGACCCGCCGCGGCCGAAACAGGCAGCGGGCATCCTTCAGGATCGTCCGGCGTCCGCAGACTCCTTCGCCCCGCAAAAGACGGCGCATGAGCTTCCCGCGGAAGACCTCTCCCGGTCGCGCGGACCGGCCTGTCCGGCGCTGAGGAACGCCGCGGTTTCGGGGCGGGCGCGGATCGCCCGGCGGCGCGCCTGAAAAAAAGCGCGATCCTTCCGGATCGACGCGTCCCTCGGAATGAGGAAGCGATGCCCGCGGACTTCGCGCACGCACCTCTGAGAGACCCGCGCAGGGCCTGACGCCCGGCGCGGACGGCATGACGACATCGCAGCATTTTCACAGGATTCACATGAGAGTATTGCATACTTCGGACTGGCACCTCGGCGCAGGCCTCCTCGAACGCTCCCGCCACGAGGAGCAGGCGGCCTTTCTCGCGTGGCTCGCGGACAGGATCAGGGAACTGGAAGTGGACACCCTCCTGGTGGCCGGAGACATCTACGACTCGGCCAATCCCCCGAGCCGGGCCACCGGCCTCTATTTCAAGCTGCTGAGCGATCTTCACGGGACCGCCTGCAGAAATGTGGTCGTCATCGGCGGCAACCACGACTCGCCCGCCTATCTCAACGCCCCGGCGGACTATCTCGGCCACTTCGGCGTCCATGTTCTGGGCTGCGCTCCGGCCGACCGCTCGGAAGAAGTCCTCGTTCTGCCGGACAGAGACGGCGGACCCGGCCTCATCCTCTGCGCCGTCCCCTTCCTGCGCGACCGGGACGTGCGCCAGGGCGTCTTCGGGCAGAGCACCGAAGAGCGTCTCGCGGCCCAGCGCCAGGGGATTCTCGCCCACTACCAGGCCGCGGCGGAGGAGGCCCGCCGGGTCGCGGCGGAACTCTCCAGACCCTGCCCCGTTTTCGCCATGGGCCATCTCTTCGCCCAGGGGAGCCTGCTTCAGGACGGGGAAGGGGAGTTCACCGTGGGCACCCTGGACGCCGTGGACGCCTCCTCCTTCCGGAATCTCTTTCTCTACACGGCCCTGGGACACCTGCACTCGCCCCAGTGCGCGGGCTCCGACCGAGTGCGCTACAGCGGCTCCCCCATCCCCATGAGCTTCCGTGAGGGGAAGGGCGCGCCCAAGGAAGTGGTCATCCTGGACATCGACCGGGAGGCCTGCACGGCCGGACCCGAAGAGGCGGGGGACCCGTCCGTCTGGGAGGGGGCCCTGAGCATCACCACCCTTCCCGTGCCCTGCTTCCAGGAGATGGCCTTCCTGCAGGGGACCCTCCCCGAGCTGGAGGAGGCCCTCGCAGGTTTAAGCGAGGAAAAGCCCGGGATCTGGGTGGCCCTCGACTGCACCGGCAGCGAGGCGCCGTCCCCGGACTGGCGCGAGCGCCTGCGGGAGGCAGCCGGCGGGACGGTGGAGATTCTCCGCTTCCGGGACCGGACGCCCCAGGCCCGCTCCCTTCTGGAAGGGAGCCTCACCGAGGGACAGGATCTCTCCGAGCTCACCCCCCTGGACATCTTCCGGCAGCGCCTTGAGACGGCCAATGTGCCCGAGGACAGGCATGCCGGACTCACGGAGCTCTTCACGGAAATTCTGGCCGGTTTCGAGACCGCCGGGGAGGACCGGGAAGAGGGCGGGACCGGCGCCTGACGAGGGGCCAGTCCCTGCCGCTCTCCCTGAGAAAAAGACCCCCGTTGAAACGGGTTCCGGCTCCTCCGGGAGGGATCGCCCTTCAGTCATTAAAGTTGTGCTGGAGACAATCCCACAAAATTAATGAACCACTTTAAGAATGATTGCGGACCCCTCGGCCTTTTTCCGGTCTTTTTCCCCGATCCGCTCCCGCACGGTGATCCCGTGACCCCCGGGGTGCGCTCTCACGCCGGTCCTCTTTCCTTCTTCTTCCCCGCTGCCTGACGCCTTCAGGCAAGGATGCACTTCATGCGCATTGAAATACTGCGTTTTGCCAATATCAACTCTCTCAAGGGCACCTGGGAGGTTGACTTCTCGGACCCTGCCCTCAGGGACAGCGGTCTTTTTCTCATCACCGGTCCCACGGGCTCCGGCAAGACCACGCTCCTCGACGCCGTCTGCATCGCCCTCTACGGCCGCACCCCCAGACTTCCCACCCTCTCCGCGAACAGCAACGAGGCCATGAGCCGCCAGGCGACGGAATGCTTCTCCGAGGTGGAGTTCACCACGGACGAGGGCCGTTTCCGGGTCAGGTGGTCCCAGGGCATGAGCCGGAGAAGGAACCCGCCCGTCCTGGTCCAGCCGCGCTGGGAATTTCAGCGCTGCGGCGATCAGGAGTCCCTGGTCACCGGGATCAGGACCGTTCAGAGTCAGGTCGAGGAAGCCACGGGCATGACCTACGATCAGTTCACCCGTTCCGTCCTCCTCGCCCAGGGCGATTTCGCCCGCTTCCTCCAGTCAAAGGCCGTGGACCGCTCGGGCATTCTGGAAGCCATCACGGGCACGGAAATCTACAGCCGCATCTCCAGGGAGGTCTTTGAGCGCTCCAAAAAGGAAGACATTCTCCTCAATGAAATCCGGGCCCGCATGGAAGGCATTTCCCTCCTGAGCCCCGAGGAGGTGCAGGATCTCAGATCCCGCCGGCAGGAAGTCTCCGCGGAACTCGCCCAGGCGGGCCGCGCCTTTGAGCAGGCCTCCGAACATCTCACCTGGATGAAGAACAGAACGGATCTTCTGGCCAGTCAGGCCGAGGCCCGGGCCGAAGAGACGCGGCTCGCGGAAAAAGCGGCGGAGATGGACCGGGAACGCCGGCGCCTCGCGGACGACGATCGGGCCCGCTCCCTGGACGCGGCTTCGGCCGCCGTCGGGGCGGCGAGAAACGAGTCGCGGCGCCTGGAGGGTCAGATCCGGGAGAGCCGGAGCGCGATTCCCCCGGCCGAAGACGCGGCCAGGCAGGCTGACGAGGCCCTGCAGACCGCTCAGAGCGCCCGGGAAGACGCCCGCAGGGCCCAGGAGGAACAGGCGCCTCTGCTCAGGGAGGTCCGGGATCTGGACAGCCGGATCGCGCCGGCCCGGGAGGAATGGGATCGCGCCCGGAAGGATCTCGCGAAAATGGAACAGAGCCACGCCGAACGCCAGGCCGAGGCCCGCGATCTGGAGTCTCAGTACGCCCTCGGGGAAAAGGCTCTGGAGGCCCTTGAGCAACAGCTCGCGGACACGGCCCGCGACGCGGCCCTCGCCGGCGAAGGACTCCTCCTGGAAGCCCGTCTCCGGACCCAGGCGGAACGCCGGACCAGAGCGGCGGGACTGGAAAAAAGCCTTGAGAAGGCCGTCGCGGCCGAAAACGCTGCCCGGAGCGGTCTGACGAAGGCGGAGAAAGCCGCCCAGGCCGCAGGCGATGCCCTGCAGAAGGCAGGGGACCGGGAGAACGACCTTGCGCGCAGCCAGGAAGCCCTGCTCGGGGGCGCCTCCGTTTCCGCCCTCCGGGGGCTCATCCAGGCCCTGCGCGCCCAGGACGGCGCTCTCGCCGAGTTCCTCACGGGCGCGGACGAACTGGATCGCGCCCTGCAGGCTCTCGCCTCCGCCCGCCAGGACGCCGCGGAGCAGGAAGGGGAGATGGCACGACTGAAGGGGCTTCTTCCGGCCGCCCGGGAGAAGCTGGATCTGGCCGGTCGGCTCGTTTCGGCGTGCGAGGACAGGCTGCTCAGGGAGCAGGCCATCCTCGGACTGGAGGAACACCGGAAAAAGCTCAGGGAGGGCCAACCCTGCCCCTGCTGCGGCTCCACGGTTCATCCCTGGGCCGAAGCCGTGCCGGAAACGGGTCAGGCCGAGACGGCTCTGGCCGAAGCCAGAGAGCGCGAGAAAGCCTGCCGGGGGGATCTCGACGCCCTGAACGCCGGGCTCGTCAGGGCCGAAGGCCTGCACAGGAGGGCTCTTGCCGACACCGTCTCCCGCGAAGAGGAGTGCGGCAGACGCCGGGCGGTTCTGGACGAACGGCTGCAGGCGGCTCTCGCCGCGAAGGAGACCCTCGCCTCGGCCGCCGAAGCCGAACTGCCCGACAGAACCGGCCTGCTGGCCCTCGTCGCACGGCTGGGAGATCTTCCGGGCCCCGAAGGAGAAACTCCGTCCCCGGATCAGACGGAAGGCCTCCGTTCCCTGCGGCCTGAACTGGAAAGCCTCGCGACGGATTTCGAACAGAAGCTTGCGGAGTGCGAGGATCTCGAAAAGAAACTGAAGGAACTGCGCGTCGTCCTCACCGATCTGAGCCGGCAGGCCGCGGAGGCGGACGGCGGGAAGGAGAGCTCCCGCGCGGCCCTTGATCACGCCCGGGCCGACCGGGAGAAGGCCTCCGGGGACCTCGACGCCGCCCGGGCGGAAATCGCCGCAGCCCGGGAGGAACTTGTCCGGGATCTCGCCCCCTACGGCCTTGCGCCCGAGAGCGCGGACGACGAGGCAAGCGCCGACCTTCTTGCGGGCAGGCGCAAAGCCCGCGCGGATCTCGAAGATCAGGCCCGGAAGACGCGCGAGGAGCATCAGAATCTCGGGGTCCGGATTTCCACCCTCAGAGCCGGGCTCGAAGGATCCGCCGGCGCGCTGAAAAAGCTCGGGGAGGACGTGTCCGCCCGCCGGGGGACGCTGGACGACCTGGAGAAGCAGCGGAAGGACCTCTTCGGCGAAAAGGACCCGGGCGCCTGGGAAAAGACTCTGGACCAGGCCCTGAAGAAAGCCGAGGAAGAGGAGCGCGGCGCAGCGACGCAGAAGGAAAATGCCCACAAGGCCCTCGCCGCCGCCCGGGCAGCCGTCAGGCAGGCCGAAGAGGCCCTCGCCGATGCGGAAAGACGCCGCGAAGACCAGGAGAAGGACTTCCTGTCGGCTCTTTCGGCCCAGGGCTTCGACGGCGAGGAGGCCCTGGCCCGGGCCAGACTCAACGACGAGGATCGCCAGGGCATTCAGAAGGCCCTGGAGGATCTGGCCGAGCGCCGCGCCGCCGTGCAGGGGCAGCTCGAAACCCTGGCCGACTCTCTGAAGGCCCTCGCGGAAAAGGATTTCGAGGACGCGCCTCTTGAGGAACTGAGCAGGCGCAGGGATGAGCGCGCGGCGGCCAGAGACTCCCTCCAGGCCGAGCTCGGAGGCATGGACCAGCGTCTGCGGACCGATGCGCGGGAAAGAGAGCGCCTGGCAGGGGAGGAAGAGAAACGCCGGGTCCAGGAAGAGGTCTCCCTGCGCTGGAAGGAGCTCTCTAGGCTCATCGGCTCCAGCGACGGCCAGAAATTCCGCAACTTCGCCCAGGAACTCACCTTCGGCAGGCTCATCGCCCACGCCAACCGCGAGCTCGCCAAGCTCACCCGGCGCTACCTGCTCATCCGGGACACCGAGACCGCGCTGGAGTTCAAGGTGGTGGATCAGTACCAGGGCAACGAAATCCGCTCCATCAGGAATCTTTCGGGCGGCGAGACCTTCCTGGCGAGCCTCGCCCTGGCCCTGGGCCTCTCGGCGCTCATCCGGGGCAGGACCCGCATCGAGACCCTCTTCCTGGACGAGGGCTTCGGCACCCTGGACCCCGAAGCCCTGGACGCCGCCATCCAGACCCTCAACGGTCTCTCCGGCGGCGATACGGCGAGCCTCGTGGGCATCATCTCCCATGTGGAGGCCCTGCGGGAAAAGGTGGACACCAAGCTCCTCCTGACCCGCGGCAGCGACGGCTTCAGCAGTCTCTCCGGTCCGGGCTGCAGGAAGCTCTGAGAAAGGGCCCCGGAAGGGGCCGGCTCTGAACGCGAAGGGGGCGGGCTTTCGGGCCCGCCCCCTTTTCGCGCTCCTCTTCTCTCCTTATCCCCCGAGAGCGGGGCGGGAGAGGGACGTCTTTTCCGCGCGGGCCCCGGTCCCCGGGCCGCCTTTTCCAAAGGCTCAAAGGTCCCCGGGACGCCCTTCCCACAAAAAGCGGGACCGCCCGGAGCGGTCCGCGAAAAAAATCTTCGGCCCGGCTGCCCGGCCGTCAGCCCGCCAGGGCCCTGGCCGCGAGCAGGGCGGAGGCAAAGGCCCAGTGCAGGTTGAAGCCCCCGAGCTCGCCCGTCACGTCCAGCATTTCGCCGATGATCCGCACCAGCGGGTTCTTCCGGCTCCGGAAGGTCAGAGGCTCCACTTCGGCGCAGTCCACGCCGCCCAGGCAGACTTCGGCGTGCCTGAGGCCGGCCAGACCCGCGGGGACCAGGCGGAAGGAGTGGACGCGCCCGGTCAGGGCTTCGCGCTCGCCGCGGGAGAGCTCCGCGCAGTGCCGCCGGGCGCCTGCGCCTTCCGTGAGCAGGTCCGCCAGACGCTGCGGAAGCCTGCCCGCCAGGGCCTGACGCGGGGTCTTCGCGCCCGCCGCCTCGTCGCTGAAGGGCAGGGCCGGTCCTTTCGGCAGAAAGTCCAGCACGATCTCAAGCCCTTCCTGCCAGCGCAGGGAGGCTTTCAGGGCGGCTGGTCCGCTGAGGCCCGTCCTCGTGAAGAGAAGATCGTCTTCCGTTTCCCAGTCCCCGCAGCCGATGCGCACGGGAAGACTCATCCCCGAAAGGGCGGGAAAGCCCGAGTCAGGCGGAAGCAAGAGCGGGGTGAGGGCGGCTCTCGGCTTCACGAGACCGTGTCCCAGACTCCGGGCCAGGGCGTAGCCGAGCCCCGTGGCCCCGCTGGCGGGGCAGGCGGGGGATCCGAGGGCGAGGACAAGGTTCCGGGCCCGGCAGACAAGGCCCGAGGCCGTCTCCAGACGCGCCTCCTGTCCCGGAAAGGAGAGACTTTCCGGGCCGAAGCGCTCTTCCAGGAAGAGGCTCGCTCCTCCCCTGCGGCAGCGGCGGGCCAAGGCCCGCACGAGCTCCGGGGCGGGCGTCCCGAGAAAGATTCTTCCGCCTTCCCGCTCCTCCCAGGGAAGTCCCAGGCCCTCGACAACGCGCAGAATGTCCGCGCAGGTCACGGCGCTCAGGACAGCTTCCACGAAGTCGGGACGGCCCGTCACATAGGCGCCTGTGTCCATGTGTCTGTTCGTGAAATTGGCCCGGCCGCCCCCGCAGAGGGCGAGCTTGCGCCCGGGGCTTCTCGCCCTGTCCACCAGGGCCGTGGAAAGACCCCTCGCGGCGAGGGCGGCGGCGCACATGAGCCCCGAGGCCCCGGCGCCGAGAATGAGAACGTCAAAGAGCGCGGGCTCTCCGCGGGACGCTGGCCCGCGGAAGGCTCTTTGCGGCGTTGTTCCGGATTCTTCCGGGGCGCCCCGCGCGGGCTCTCTGGCGGCCGGGGGAAAGAGCCCGCCGGGCTTTTTCCCCGTTTCCCCGCGCACGGGCGGATCCTCCCGCTCATGCTTTCCCGAAGAAGCACTCCAGCGACCGTCCCGGCCGGGCAGCCTGCCGTCCTCTCTTCCCCGGCGGAAAGGGCCTTCGGAAGAGCGCCGCTCCCTCCGGCCGGAGCCGGATCCCTTGTCTGTCCCGCTCCGTCCGCCGCGGCCTCCATCGGGCCGGAAGGACGGCTTTTCCCCGTCCCTGCGTCTTTCACCGCGCCTGTTTTCCCGGGACATTGAGGGCCTCCTTCTTCCGGCAGGGGCAAGGAAAAAGCCCCGGAGGCGCTGCCGCCGTCCGGGGCTTCATGAATTCTGGTAGCAAGGGGGAGACTCGAACTCTCGACCGTGCGGGTATGAACCGCATGCTCTAACCAACTGAGCTACCTTGCCGCATTATGGCTTTGGGCTTGCCGGTCTCAGCCGGCAGAAGGGGTCTATATACGGGCCCCGGGGAAAAGGCAAGCCTTTTTCCCCGCCGGACGGGAAAAAATTTTTTCCCCGAAGACCCGGCGCGGGGGCGGGGAAGGGCAGGGACCGGAGAGCCGCCTGACTGCCCCCTCTCACAGGGAAGACCGGAGTCCCGGGGACATGGAGGTGCTTTGTTCCATGCGGATTTTTTGTCCAGGGCAGGCTTTTTCAGCTGGACTTTGCCTGACTCGCAGTGTATTGTAGGGAATGCTCCATAGGGGGACTTTGGCCCCCTTTTTTCAGCGCCCGGCGACCGGCCGCACCCTTTGGGGGAACGGCCCGGACAGGGGGCGCTGAAATGCCGGAGCAGGCGTCTCGCGATCGCCCGTGTCCTCTTCGCGGAGTGTACGATTTTCGATCACGGTGCCGCCTTTTCATCCACCTCACACCCCATGCCTTTCCGGTCGCCGCTGCACAGTCCTTCCTGCTGTGTCTGATCCGTCGGCTGTTCCGATCCTTCTTCGCAGAAAGGAGGCAAGGGCCGTTATGGAGAACCCCTGAAGGCGGGCGTCACGCCGGCCTTCCCCACGCACGAAAGAACTGAACCCGACTCGAGACGGAGGCGCGGGTCCCCGTTCCGCCATTCCCCCGCGGGGGCGGCGGAAACGGCAGGCCGGCCATCCGTCCCTTTTTTCCCTGACAGCGGTCAGGGAACGGCGGCGGCAGAGAAGATTTTCTTCTGCCGCGGGCATGGCGAACAGGCCCAATCTCAGGCACATAATCAGCATTCCGAGCTCTGCCGGGACCAGACCGGCAGAAAGGCAGGAAGCAGTTTCAAGGAGATACACCGCATGAGCGAAGAACTGAAAGAAGCGCAGGAAGCGCCCGCTCAGGAAGCCCCCGTCCAGACCGAACCCCAGGAAGCGCCCGTCCAGGCTGAAGCCCCCGAGGCGCCCGCCCAGGCTGAAGCGCAGGAAGCGCCGGCCGCGGAAGCCCCCGCCGAGGAGGCCCCGGCCCAGGCTGAAGCCCAGGAGGCCCCCGCCAAGGAAGAGACCTTTGCCGAACTCTTCGCCGCCAGCGAAGAATCCAAGCAGGGCCGCGTGCAGACCGGTCAGAAGGTCAAGGGCAAGGTCATCGACGTGACCGCCGACGCCATCTTCGTCAACATTGACGCCAAGATCGACGCCTTCATGGATCCCAAGGACTTCGCGGACGCCGCAGGCACGGTCGACGTGGCCCCCGGCGACGAGGTGGAAGCCTGGGTCGTGCGCGCCAATTCCCAGGAAATCTTCCTGGCCCGCTCCATGAGCGGCGCCGGCATGGCCGCCATCGAGAACGCCCGGGAAGCCGGCGTGCCCGTGGACGGCCGCGTCACCGAAACCTGCAAGGGCGGCTACCGCGTGGAAGTTCTCGGCAAGACCGCGTTCTGCCCCGGCTCCCAGATGGCTCCCGGCTCCGCCGAGTCCGTCATCGGCCAGACCTTCCAGTTCCTCATCACCCGCGTGGAAAGCCACGGCCGCAACATCGTGGTCTCCCACCGCGCCCTGGTGGACCGCAACCGCGAGGCCGCTCTGGCCGCCCTTCTGCAGGACGTGCAGGAAGGCGTCGTCGTGGAAGGCAAGGTCACCCGTCTCGCTCCCTTCGGCGCCTTCGTGGAGCTGGTGCCCGGCGTGGAAGGCATGGTCCATCTCTCCGAGCTCTCCTGGTCCCGCATCATGAAGGCCGACGAAGTGGTCCATCCCGGCGACGTCGTGCAGGCCAAAATCCTCAAGATCTCCAAGGAAAAGGGCCGCGACGGCAACGAGCACACCCGCATTTCCCTCTCCCTCAAGGCCGCTCAGGGCAATCCCTGGGACAACATCGACAAGCACCTGCCCCCCGCCGGCACCGTGGTGGAAGGCAAGGTCATGCGTCTGGCTCCCTTCGGCGCCTTCGTGGAAGTGGCCCCCGGCATCGAAGGCCTCGTCCACCTCTCCGAGATGTCCTGGACCCGCCGGGTCAACCGTCCGGAAGAAGTGCTCAGCCCCGGTGACAGCGTCCGCGTGAAGATCAAGGAAATCAACGCGGAAAGCCGCCGCGTCTCCCTGAGCCTCCGTGACGCCGAAGGCGATCCCTGGGCCGATGTGGAAACCCGCTTCCCTGTGGGCAGCACCGTGGAAGGCACCGTGGAAAGCCAGTCCAAGTTCGGTCTCTTCGTCTCCCTGGCCCCCGGCGTGACGGGTCTGCTCCCCGAGGGCATCATGCGCACCACCAGGACGGCCGCCGACTTCCAGAAGCTGGAAAAGGACGCCCCCGTCACCCTGGAAGTCCAGCGCGTGGATCCCGTCGCCCGCCGCATCACCCTGGTGCCCGTGGGCACCCAGCAGCAGCCCAGAGAGCACCGCGAAGGCTCCGGCCGCCGCGGCGGCGAGGACCACTGGCGCCAGCACCAGAAGACGGCCTCCGCGCCCTCCGAGTCCGGCATGGGCATCATGGCACAGGCTTTGCAGAAGGCTATGCAGAACAAACAGTAAGGAGTGTTCTGCATGCGTCATCCTCTTCTCCCGCTTTTCGCCCTGCTCATCGCCGCCGCGCTGACCTTCTGTCAGCAGGCGGCGGCCGCGGGCGGCGTCCCCGAGTTCACCGAGCTCGCCGCCAGATGCGGTCCGGCCGTGGTCAACATCAACACGGAAAAGTCCGCCAAGGCTTCCGGCCCCGAGGAATTCTTCGGGGAGATGTTCCGCGGCATGCCCCGCGGCTTCGAGCGTTTCTTTGAACCCTTCTCGCGCCGCGGCCGCCCGCCGGTCCGCCGGCAGAAGTCCCTGGGCTCCGGCTTTCTCATCTCCGCCGACGGCTACATCGTGACCAACTTCCATGTGGTGGACGGCGCGGATGTCATCAACGTCACCCTGGACGAGAAGGCCACCAAGGGAAAGACCTCCCTCAAGGCCACCCTCGTCGGCTCCGACCCGGAAACCGACCTGGCCCTGCTCAAGATCGAGTCCAAGGAATCCCTGCCCTTCCTGAACTTCGGCAATTCCGACAACCTCAAGGTGGGCGAGTGGGTGCTGGCCATCGGCAATCCCTTCGGGCTGGATCACACGGTCACTTCCGGCATCGTCTCCGCCAAGGGCCGCCGCATCAACGCGGGCGCCTTTGACAACTTCCTGCAGACCGACGCCTCCATCAACCCCGGCAACTCCGGCGGTCCCCTCATCAACATGCAGGGCGAGGTGGTCGGCATCAACACGGCCATTCTGGCCAGCGGCCAGGGCCTCGGCTTCGCCATCCCCAGCAGCATGGCGAGCGAGATCATCTCCCAGGTCCGCACCGGGAAGAAGATCAGCCGCGGCTGGCTCGGCATCGTCATCCAGGATGTGGATGAGCCCACCGCTCAGGCTCTGGGCCTTCCCGACCACAAGGGCGCCCTTGTGGCCAGCGTCCAGCCCGGTCAGCCCGCCGCGTTGGCCGGCATGCAGGACGGCGACATCATCCGGAAGATTGACGGCGAAGAGGTGGCGGACAGGGATTCCCTCCTGCGCCTCGTGGCCGCCAAGAAGCCCGGCAGCAGCGCCAAGGTCGAGATCTTCCGGGCCGGCGAGACGAAGACCCTCACCGTGAAGCTGGGCGACCGTCAGTCCAGTCTGGAAGGCGCGGGCGGTCCGGCCGGTCCCGAGGGCGGCGACAGGCCCGATGCCAACCTCGGTCTCACCGTGCGTCCCGTGACGCCCGATGAAGCCCGTTCCCTGGGCGTTGACGCCGGTCTCATGGTCCTCGCCGTGGACGAGAGCAAGCCCGCCGCGGCCGCGGATCTCAGACCCGGCGACATCATCGTCAAGGCCAACATGAAGCCCGTGCGGACCACCGCTGAACTGGGCGCCATCGTGAAGAACGAGGGGCTCAAGAGGGGAGCCATCGTGCTCCAGATCAACCGCCGCGGGGATCTGGTCTTCCGCACCATCGAGCTGACAAAGAAGTAGCCGCAGGGCGAACGCTTCACAAGACAGGAGGGATCGGGTTCAGCGCCCGGTCCCTCTTTTCATTCACGGGCGGATCTCCCCCGGAGCTCTTTGTTGAGCGGTAGAGTTTTCCTGACAAAATCTGCCGCGCCCGCTTGCCAAAAGGGGCCTTGTGGCAGAAAATGGAGGGCAAAGAAAGGACGCGGTGAGTCTGATTTCCGCCGAAGAACAGAACGCTCTTTCCGGCGGCTCCCCGCGGCCTCCTCGGAGGAAATGCCATGTCCCTACACCCCCAGGCAGGACATCTCGCCGATCCTGCGGAACTGGAAAACATACCTGCCCTTGTGAGCGCCTACTACACCCTGGCGCCCGACCCCTCGGTGCCCGCCCAGGCGGTCTCCTTCGGCACGTCCGGCCACAGAGGCAGCTCCCTCAAAGCCAGCTTCAACGAAGCCCACATCGCGGCCGTCACCCAGGCCGTCTGCGAGCTGAGAACCGCGGACGGCATCCAGGGCCCGCTCTTTCTGGGCTTTGACACCCACGCTCTTTCCGAACCCGCCTTCCGCACGGCGCTGCAGGTCCTCACCGCCAACGGCGTCCATGTGAAGGTGGCGAAAAACCATCTGCCCACGGCCACCCCCGCCGTCTCCCACGCCATCCTGCTCTGGAACCGGACCCACTCCGGCGCCGAGCGGGCGGACGGCATCATCATCACGCCCTCCCACAATCCGCCCGCCGACGGCGGCTTCAAATACAATCCGCCTCACGGCGGCCCGGCGGACACCAGGGAAACCTCCCGCGTGGAAAAGCGCGCCAACGCCCTCCTGGCCGATGACAACCGCGGCGTGCACATCTTCTCCTGGCCCAGAGCCATGGTCTCTCCCCTGGTGGAGGAATACGACTATGTCTCGGCCTATGTGGATCGCCTGCCCGAGATCATCGACATGGACGCCATCGCGGCCTCCGGTCTCAGGCTGGGCGTGGACCCTCTGGGCGGCGCCAGTCTGGTCCTCTGGGAGGCCATTGCCGAACGCTACCCCATTGACCTCACCATCGTGAACCGCTGCGTCGATCCCACCTTCCGCTTCGTGCCCAGGGACCACGACGGCAAGATCCGCATGGACTGCTCCTCCCCCTGGGCCATGTCGGGCCTGCTCGCCCAGCGCGACAGATTCGACCTCTGCTTCGCCTGCGACCCCGACTCGGACCGTCACGGCATCGTCACGCGCACGGGGCTCATGAACCCCAACCGCTACCTCTCGGTCTGCGCCTGCTATCTTCTCAAGACCCGCACGGGCTGGCCCGAGGGCTGCGGCATCGGCAAGACCGCCGTCACCACGGACATGCTCAACAGGGCCGGGGAGGCCATGGGCCGGCCGGTGGTGGAGACTCCCGTGGGCTTCAAGTGGTTCGTGCCGCTGCTGGGCTCCGGGCGCTGCGGCTTCTGCTGCGAGGAAAGCGCCGGCGGCTCCTTCCTCTGCTTTGACGGCCAGACCTGGAGCACCGACAAGGACGGCCCGCTGCTCTGCCTGCTGGCCGCCGAAATGACGGCCCGGGAAAAGCGCGCTCCCGACGAGCTCTACGCAGAACTCACGAAAAAGTTCGGAGCCCCCGTCTACGAGCGCATCGACTCGCCCGCCAACGCCCGCACCCGCAACCGCGTCAAGGCCCTCACGGCCGGCGACGTCGCCATCACGGATCTGGGCGGCAGCCCCGTCACCGCCGTGCTCACCGAAGCCCCGGGCAACGGCGCCCCCATCGGCGGCGTCAAGGTCGTTTCCGAGGCCGGCTGGTTCGCGGTGCGGCCCTCGGGCACGGAAGACATCTGCAAGCTCTACGCGGAAAGCTTCCGGAGCGAGGAGCACCTCAAGGCTGTGCAGAAGGCCGCCACGGCCTTCCTGGACGGAATTCTGGCCTGAGGCAGGCCTGAACCCGCGCCCCTTTCCGACCTGAAAAAATCCGAGAGCTCCGGCTGCCC
>CAZFTQ010000063.1:0-14073 GCA_964522365.1 uncultured Desulfovibrio sp.
CGCCTGAATTTTCTTATGGCGGAGAGGGTGGGATTCGAACCCACGTGCCCTATCTCTAGGACAACTCGATTTCGAGTCGAGCTCGTTACGGCCGCTTCGATACCTCTCCGCGGGGCGGACGCGCGTTCGCAAGCAATGCGCCGAGCTTCCCGGGGGAATGCTCGGCGCATCTGAAAATTTCTGGCGTCTCCAAGCGGATTCGAACCGCTCTTAGCGACGTGAGAGGCCGCTGTCCTAACCGGATAGACGATGGAGACGCATGGCAGAAGGTCTTCTACGGGAAAGGAGAGCCCCTGTCAACGAAAAATTTCTCAGTCGGCCGCGTCCTCATCGTCGGAGGGACGGATGGTGAGCACAGGGATTTCGGAGTTTTTCACGACCTTCTCGGCCACGGAGCCGAAGAGAATGCGGTCGAGGCCCTTGCGGCCGTGAGTGCCCATGATGATGAGATCCGTGCCGTTGTTCCTGGCATAGGCCAGAATTTCGTCGGAAGCGTAGCCGACCTTGACCTCGCTCTGGGTCTTGATGCCTTCAAAATTTTCCGTGACAAAGGCATTCATGGTCACCTGGGCGCCGCTGACGATCTCACCGACGAAGGCGTGAATGTCGCTGTGGGGAACCTTGAAGCCGGTGTACTGGCTCAGAGTCGGGGCCACATAGAGCACATCGACCTCCGCTTCGCACACGCGGGCCATGTAGGCGGCGAACTGGGCGACCTCGGCGCTGTGTTCAGACAGATCCACGGCGCAGAGAATTTTCTTGATGGAAACTGCCATAGTTATCTCCTCACTGGCTAAAGTGTCCAAGCTGCGGGCCGTCCGGATCTTCGGCGCGGGCCGGCTGGCTGTTCTGAGTCAGCACTTTGTCTATAGCCCCGAAAGGGGCAAATGGCAAGGAAAGAGAGAGGGAAGGGCCGTATTGCGGCGAGCTTCCGCCTCAGCGCCAGAGGAGCCGGATTTCCTTCCGGCGGGCCTCCAGCAGGCGCACCACGCCCTGGGGCACGAGATAGTCGATGCAGCGTCCGGCGAGCCAGCGGTCCCGGATGAGGGAGGCGCTCACCTCGATCCAGGGAAGCGGCTGAAAGATCACCCTTCCGGCGTCCGTCCGCATGCACTGGCCGCCGGGAGCCAGGGCTTCGGCGGGTCTCGCCTCCGGCCACAGGGAGAGGGTGTCTTCCCGGAAGTTCCGGGCGGTGTAATAGCCCCGTGAGACGATGAGCAGGGAGCAGCGCTCCAGAAGCCGCGTTCCCATGTACCAGCCGGAGAGAGAGGCGTAGTCCTGGCTGCCCAGCACGAAGAAGATTTCCCGGCCGGGCTCGCGCTCCCGGAAGATGCCCAGGGTGTCCCAGGTGTAGGACTTTTCCGACCGCTCGCCTTCCAGGGGATTGCAGTGGAGCCAGGGGTAGGGGGCGACGGCCTCTCTCCCCAGGGCCACCCGCACGGAAAAGGGCAGGACATGCTCCTCCGCCTTGTGGGGCGGGTGGGCCGTCGGGAGCAGATCCACCCGCTCCAGCTGGCCGCCGAAGGTTTCGTAGAGCTCGATGGCCATGCGCAGATGGCCCACATGGAGCGGGTTGAAGCTGCCGCCCAGCACGGCGATGCCGGGCCGGCTTTCCTCCTGATCGGCTCGCTCCTCCGGCTCCATCACTGTCTGACCTGGCCCTGCCCGAAAACCACGAACTTGGTGGTGGTGAGCTCCATGACGCCCATGGGCCCGTAGGCGTGGAGCTTGGAGGTGGAAATGCCGATTTCCGCGCCCAGACCCAGCTGGCCGCCGTCATTGAACCTGGTGGACGCGTTGACCCCCACCATGGAGGCGTCGGCCTCGCGCACGAAGCGCATGGCGTTGGCGTGGTCGTTGGTCACGATGATGTCCGTGTGGTTGGAGTTCCAGGCGGCGATGTGGGCCAGGGCCTCGTCGAGGTCCGCGACCACCCGGACGCAGAGGATGAGGTCATGGTATTCCATGCCGAAATCTTCCGGCGTCTGGGCCCGGGCCGTGGGGCCCAGCAGGGGCAGGGAGACCGGACAGGCCCGGAATTCCACCCCGGCGGCCCCGAGCCTTTCTCCCATCATGGGAAGGAAGGTCTGCGCGATGTCCCGGTGGACCAGGACGCATTCCAGGGCGTTGCAGACGCCCGGGCGCTGGACCTTGCCGTTGTGCACGATCTCGAGGGCCATGGCCGGGTCCGCCGAGGCGTCCACAAAGGCGTGGCAGACGCCCTTGTAGTGCTTGAGCACCGGCATGGTGGCCGCTTCCGTCACGGCCCGCACGAGGCCTTCGCCGCCGCGGGGGATCATCACGTCGATGTACTCGTCCAGGCGGCAGAGTTCGGTCACCACGGCGTGGTCCGTGGACTGGACGAGCTGCGCCGCGTCGGCCGGCAGGCCCGCTTCCTCCAGTGCCTGCCGCAGCAGGGCGGCCAGACAGCGGTTGGAACTGAGGGCTTCCCTCCCGCCTCTGAGGATGACGGCGTTGCCGGCCTTGAGGCAGAGGATGGCCGCGTCCACGGTCACATTGGGCCTCGCCTCGTAGATCATGGCGATGACGCCCAGGGGCACGCGCATGCGGCCCACCAGCAGGCCGTTGGGGCGCTGCCACTGGCGGTCCATGGCGCCTATGGGATCGGGCATCTCGGCCACTTCCAGACAGGCCTGGTGCATGTTTTCCAGGATGGCCGGGGTGAGGGTGAGCCGGTCCAGTCTCGGGGCGTCCAGGCCCAGTCTGCGGGCCTCTTCCACGTCCTTTCCGTTGGCGGCCAGAATCTCCTTCCGCTGCTCCATGAGCAGGCGGGCCATGTTCAGGAGGAAGGCATGCTTGGCGCCGGGGGCGGCGCCTGCGAGCACTCTGGACGCGGCGCGGGCCCTGCGTCCCATCTCCAGGGCGGACGGAATTGACATGGTACCTCCTGTGCGTGTCCGGATCCGGTCCCTTCAGGGCTTCCCGTCCGGAGCGTTTCTTTCTGCGCTCAGGTTGCCTTTTTCCGGAGACTTTGTCCAGATCCCGGGCCCTTCGGCCCGGCCGGCGGCCCGGCGGGGAGGGAACTTCGCGCGGGGGCCCGGCCGGAGGCTCCGGGTCTTTCTTTCTCTTTTGTCCGCTTCCCGCTCTTGAAAACGGCGCGGAAACAGGGGAAAATAACCTTTCCGCAGCCTGCCTGGAAGAAGGCGAGGCTGTCACCTGTTTCCCGGACAGCGAGGCGGGCAACTTGCTCAAAACTCTTCTGACCATCCTCACGGGCCTTCTGCAGGAAAACGCCCAGCATGACCACAGCAAGGTCTTCTACCGCTTTCTCTGCGTGCTGGTGGGCGAGATAATTCTCTATTCCGTTCTCTTCCAGCTCATCATGTACTACGAGGGGCGGGACTTTTCCGTCGTCACCTCCTTCTACTGGACCCTCACGGTCATGTCCACGCTGGGCTTCGGGGACATCACCTTCACCTCTGACCTCGGCAAGGCCTTTTCCATCCTCGTCCTCATCTCGGGCATCGTCTTCCTGCTCATCCTGCTGCCCTTCACCTTCATCCAGCATTTCTACATTCCCTGGATGGAAAGGCAGCGCAAGGAAATGGTGCCCAGGGCCCTGCCCGAGGGCACGAGCGGCCATGTGCTCATCGCGGGCACCAATCCCATCGCCCTCAACCTGGCGGAGGTGCTGGCCCGCTACAGCATGCCGGCCATCCTCCTCTGCAGCGACACGCCCACGGCCCTCCAGCTCATCGGCCGGGGCTACAAGGCGGCCCTGGGCGAGCACGACGACAAGGAGACCTACCGCCGGCTCCACGCGGAGACCGCGGCCTCCCTGGTGGTGCTGGACTCGGACGTGCGCAGCGCCAACATCGCCTTCTCGGCCCGTGAAGCCGCGCCCAATCTCACCATCGTGGCCGGCGTGGAGCGCCTGGAGGCCCGCGACATCCTGCGCATGGCCGGCTGCAGCCGCTGCTTCCATTTCTACAGTCTTCTGGGCGAGGCTCTGGCCCGCCGGGTCATCCACCCGAGCCACCGGGTGAGCATCCTGGGCCACTTCGGCCGTCTGGCCGTGGCCGAAGCTCCCCTCATGCGCACGCCTCTCATCGGCAAGACCCTCATCCAGAGCGGCATCCGCCAGCAGGCCGGCGTCAGCGTCGTGGGCGTCTGGGAGCGCGGCGTCTTCCGGCTGCCGAGACCCGACACCTCCTTCAGCCGCAGCACCGTGCTCATGGTGGCCGGCACCGAGGAGCAGATGGAGGCCTTCAACCGTCTGCTCAGCAGCGGAGACGAGGAGGACGACGCCAGACAGCCTCCGGTCATCATCATCGGCGGGGGCCGGGTGGGCGTCGCCGTCGCCCGCAGCCTCACCCGCCGGGGCATCAGCGCCCTCATCGTGGACCGCAAGTCCAACATCAACGCCGGGAGCACCCCCATCGTCTGCGGCGAGGCCTCGGACCTTCTCCTCATGGAAAAGGCGGGCATCCGCACCACGCCCTCGGTCATCGTCACCACCCATGACGACGACGCCAACATCTATCTGACCATCTACTGCCGCAGGCTCCGGCCGGACGTGCAGATCATCAGCCGCGCCTCCCTGGACCGCAACGTGAACGGCCTGCACATGGCGGGCGCCGATCTGGTCCTCTCCCTGGCCTCCCTCGTGAGCAGCACGGTCATCAACCTTCTTTCCCCCAACCGCGTGCTCATGCTCAACGAGCGCCTCTCGGTCTTCCGCTACACCATCAAGGGGAGTCTGGCCGGCAGAAGCCTCATGGAGAGCGGCATCCGCAACAAGACCACCTGCAGCGTCCTCGCCGTGCACTGCCCGGACGGCACGGCCCAGATCAACCCGGCCGCGGGCTACATCCTCCGCATGGGCGACATCCTCTACCTCATCGGCGACAACGCCGGCCAGAAGCTCTTCCGCGCCCACTACGGCATCGACTCGGGCGAAACGAGCCGTGAGCCCCAGTGGAGCCGCGTGGCCGCCTCGGAAAAGGAGGCCTGAGCCGGAAATTCCCCTCCCGCCCGGGCCTGAAGCCTGCAGGGGGATTGAGCTTTTTCCGCAATGGCGCTATTTTGCGGGTCCTTTCGGCACGGGCACCCTGCCCGTGCCGCCCCCTGCCTGCCCCCGGCGGGCCCTTTTTTTCGCTCCCGCCGTCCCTCCCGGCGAGGGCTCATCAGCCGCATCTCCCGGCGTCCCGTGCCTTCCCCCGGGCGCCGGGGATTTCCGCGAGGTCTGTTTCCATGGCAATGAACGACTATCTCAAGAAAATTCTGCTCAGCCGCGTCTACGATGTGGCCGTAGAGACGGACCTGGAAAAGGCCGAGACCTGCTCCCGCCGTCTGGACAACACGGTCCTTTTCAAGCGGGAAGACGAGCAGCCCGTCTTTTCCTTCAAGCTGCGCGGCGCCTACAACAAGATGGCCCAGCTCTCCCCCGGGGATCTGGCCCGGGGCGTCATCGCCGCCTCCGCCGGCAACCATGCCCAGGGCGTGGCCCTTTCCGCCCGCCAGCTGGGCTGCAAGGCCACCATCGTCATGCCCGAGACGAGCCCGGCCATCAAGGTGCGCGCCGTGGAGCGCCTGGGGGGCACGGTGGTGCTCTCCGGCGAGTCCTTCAGCGACTGCAGCCAGAAGACGAAGGAGCTCATCGAGGAGACGGGCGCCGTCTTCATTCCGCCCTTTGACGACGAGGACGTCATCGCCGGCCAGGGCACCATCGCCATGGAAATTCTCCGCCAGAACCCCGGTCCTCTGGACGCCGTCTTCGTGCCCATCGGCGGCGGCGGTCTCGCCGCGGGGGTGAGCGTCTACATCAAGCAGCTGCGTCCCGAGGTGAAGGTCATCGGCGTGGAGCCCGTGGACTCCGACGACATGCGCAGATCCATCGCCGCCGGCCGGCCCGTGGAGATGCGGGAAGTGGGCCTCTTCGCCGACGGCGTGGCCGTGAAGCGCGTGGGCGACAGGACCTTCGAAATCTGCCGCGACTGTCTGGACGACATCGTCCTGGTGGACACCGACTCCATCTGCTCGGCCATCAAGGACATTTTCGAAGACACCCGCGTGGTGGCCGAGCCCGCGGGCGCGCTTTCCCTGGCCGGCCTCAAGGCCTGGGTCAAGAAGAACAATGTCCACGGTCAGCGTCTGGTGGCCATCGTGAGCGGCGCCAACATGAACTTCGACCGTCTGGGCTATGTGACGGACCGGGCCGCCATCGGCTCCGACAGCGAGGCCCTCTTCGCCGTGGACATTCCGGAGCGGGTGGGCTCCTTCCGCACTCTCATCCACCGCATCGGCAAGCGCAACATCACCGAGGTCTGCACCCGCTTCTCGGATCCCGAGCAGGGCCATGTGCTCATGGGTCTCTCCCTGGGGAACTCCGAAGAGCGCAGGACCCTGGTGGAGGAGCTCAGAAGCTACGGCTTCGGGGTGGAGGATCTGAGCGACAACGAGCTCGCCAAGCTGCACATCCGCCATCTCGTGGGCGGCAACGCCCCCTGGCTCAAAAACGAGAAGCTCTACAGCTTCGTCTTCCCCGAGCGTCCCGGCGCCCTGCTCAATTTCATGGACGCCATGCACATGGACTTCAACATCACCCTCTTCCAGTACCGCTACCACGGCGCCGACTTCGGCCGGGTCCTGGTGGGCATGGATGTGCCGGACGAAAAGAAGAAGGCCTTCTATGACTTCCTGGAGCGGGTCGACGGCATGGGCTATCCTTCCCAGGATGAGACGGACAATGTGGCCTACCGCATCTTCCTGGGCTGGCACGACAAGAACGGCTAGCCCTCAGACGGAACGCGAAAAAAATCCGGCGGAAGAACAGGGAGTTCTTCCGCCGGTTTTTTTTTCGGGGAGTGCGAAGGTCCGCCCTAGAAGGCGGCCACGGCCCTGAGGAGAATGAGCAGCACCGGGAAGAGGGCCAGGAAGATCTGCCGGCGGGCGGGCTTCGAGAAGATGAAGGCCCAGCAGACCAGGCAGGTGGCCGTCACGAAGAGGGGCCCGAAGCGCAGAAGCGCCGCGTGGGGGCCGCCGCCCAGGGAGGCCGCGGCGTTGAAGGCCAGAAAGCCCGCGTCCAGGAGCTGGAAGGCGGCGCCGGCCAGACCGAAGGCCGCGCACATGCGCAGGGCCGTCGCCTGGCTCTCCGTGAAGGGGAGAATTTCTTCGGCCGTGCCGGGGATGGTCGCCCCGCGGCGGTTTTCCCGGTCTTTCGCCCGCAGTTCCGCGGGCAGGGGCGGCAGGCGGAGGAAGAAGCTCAGCACGGCGATGGCGCCCGCCGGCATGAGGGCGATGCAGCTTTCCCGCCAGGCGTGCTGGAGGAGAATCTGGGCCACCGTCCCTTCGGTCATCTGGTGGGGCAGTCCCAGGAAGGGCCAGTTGCGCAGCACCAGGGCCGCGAAGAAGCAGGCGAAGCCCGCGAAGGCCGCGCAGGCGGCGAAGCGCGAGCGGCGGACCATGCCGGCTTCGGTCTCCTCGTCCATGTCCGCGAAGGCCGTGCGGTAGACGGGTCTCGCCAGCCCCCGGCAGAGGAGGAGAAAGCAGATTCCTCCGGTCCAGGCCGCGAAGGAGGAGCTCGTGGAGAGCCAGGGCCCGGAGAGCGGGGCGAAGGGCAGGGGCTCCAGGGCGCTCATGGAGGCGGGCAGGAAGACGAGGTTCACAAAGCCCTGCCCCAGGATGGCCAGGGCGCCGAAGGCGGCCGTGACGAAGCCCGCCTGAAGGAAGAGGTGGCCCGCCTGGGCCATGGCCTCGCGCTGGCGCCCGCGGGAGAGCAGGAGACAGATCAGGAGCATGACCGGAAAGACGGTGGCGGCGTCCGTGGCCACGGCGAGCAGGGCGGAGGCGGCCTGCCAGACGGGGAGCCAGAAGGGGGGTGCGTGCATGGCGTGAGAAGCCCTTGAAGGAGAGGGGACGGGGAAAGCGGGAGTGAGACTAGCCAAAAGGCGCTGAAAAGAAAAGCGGGGCAAAAAAGGGGCCCCGCCCGGCGGGCGGGGCCCCTGGAAAAGGAGCGGAAGGGAGGGCCTTTGGGGCCTATTCGTCCTCACCCCACTTGATGAAGCCGGGGTTCACATCGGTCATGCAGTTGACGATGAGCTCCACGAGGCCGCCGTAGGCGAAGCTGTTCTTGGTGAACAGGTCGTTTTCTTCCAGGATGTCGCGGATCTGGCCCTTGCAGTTGGAGCAGGGGGCGCAGATGTACTTCTTGACGTCCGGGCCCAGGCAGTCCTTGAAGGCCTCGCAGATCTGCCACATCTTCTTGCGGCCGGAGATGTTGCTGCGCCAGACGTTGACATTGTTGCGGGAGATGATGGCGAAGCCGGAGCCGCCGCCGCAGCAGTAGTTGTCCACGCCGTGACAGGGCATTTCGCGGAACTGGGGCGCGATGGCGCGGAGCACTTCGCGCTGGGGTTCCACGACGCCCATGAGGCGGACGATGTTGCAGGGGTCGTGCAGGGTGACGGGGAAGTCGTTCCTGGAGGGATCGAGCTTCAGGCGGCCCTGCTTGATGATGTTGCTGAGGGTGACGTAGCAGGTTTCGCGCGGAACCTGGAGGTCGTAGGGGATGGCGCGGTCGGCGATGACGGTGAGGGCCTTGGTGGCGTGGCCGCATTCGCCGATGACAATTTTCTTGACGCCCAGTTCCTTGGCGGTCTGCATGTGCTGCAGGGCGATGCGGGCCAGCTGCACGTCGTCGTAGAAGACGCCGTAGTTGACGCCGTCGTAGCCGCACATCTTGCTGGAGAGGGTCCAGGAGAGGCCGGCCGCGTTGAAGATGAGGGAGAAGCAGGCCACGTTTTCGGGCCAGGCCATGACTTCGCCGGCGTTGTGGATGAGCAGGATGTCGGCGCCCTTCTTGTCAAAGGGGGTCTCGATGCCGACGCCGGTGATCTCCGAGTAGTCCTCGTCAATGAACTCGACGTTCTCCTTGACGATTTCGGGGGTCATGCCGGTGGAGGAACCGCGCTGCATCTGGAGCTCGGTGCCCTTCTTGTGGAGTTCCTGGGGTCCGATGCCCATTTCCTGGCTGAAAATCTTGCGGATTTCACGGGCGATGAGACCGTTGTCCACGCCGATGGGGCAGACCTGGGCGCAGCGGCGGCAGAGATTGCAGCGGTAGGCCATTTCGCCCAGACGGACGACGGTCTTCCAGTTCAGGGGCATGTCGCCGTAGCGCCATTTGGCCAGAGGTTCCTTCTTGATGTACTGATGGTAGATGCGGCGGAAGATCTCGGAACGGAAGTTGGGGCGGTACATGGGGTTGCCGCCGCTCATCTCGTAGAGATGACAGGCTTCCGAACAGGAATTGCACTGGGCGCAGCAGTCCATGCAGGCTTCCAGCATGTTCACGAAGAGCCAGTTGTCTTCCTTTTTGAAGAGCTTGCGCATGCCGGAGAGGAACTTGTTGACCAGGTCCTCTTCTTCCACGGGGTTCTTGGGACGGGGAATGTTGAGGATGGAAATGCCGTCCAGCAGGTCGCAGGCGAAGTCTTCCTTCTGCTTGTCGGTGAAGGGCTTGCAGGGGCGCTTTTCCACATCCACGGGCAGATCCGGGATGTCGTTGAGATCGTACTCGATGAGCTGCCCTTCGACGGTGGAGACGTCAGTGAGTTTCAGATTCTTCATGGATTCATAGCCCCCTTGTTAGTCCTTCTGTTCCTGCACGGGGTAGCCCGAGGTGGCGATGTCGACCCAGGTCTTGCTTTCCTGGCCGGGGTTCACATGGGGAGCGGCCCAGCTGACCTTGTAGTTCAGCGCTTCCATGATCTTCTGCTGCTTCTTCCTGCTGGTGCAGGTGGCGACGTCCTCCCAGCGGATGTCGTGGTAGAAGAAGTACTTGAGCAGGATGTGGCTCATGAAGGTGAGCGGGATCCAGACCATGAGGAAGAAGCCGATGAGCATGTGGACGACGAAGCCGCCGCTGCCCAGGGAGACCCAGTTCAGGGTGAGCATGTTGTGCACGAAATCGCTGGCCAGGGAGGCGAAGCTGGCGTTCGTGATCCAGACGAGGAAGCCGGTGAGGCCGAAGAAGGCGAAGAGGCCCAGGTCAAAGAAGTGCTCCGGCGTGGAGACCATCTTGAGGCCGGGGTCGGACAGGCGGCGCATGATGAGGCTGATGCCGCCGAAGAAGAGACAGAGAGCGCCCACGGCGGACATGAGCTCGATGAGCTTGTAGACGACGCAGAGGAAGACGCCGTCGGGGCTCACGCCGAACACGCGCAGGATGGCCGTCAGCACGAGGATGATGGCGCCGCCCATGAGCATGTAGAGACCCACATGGAAGGGATAGGTGCGGACCCAGAGGGCGCGGTTGTGCCTGTAGGTGGCCTCCAGGAAGAGCACTTCCATGAGCAGGGCCTTCAGGTCGCCCAGGTGGTCGGCATGGTGCTTGCTTTCCCACCAGTCGCTCTCTTCCATGTAGCTGCCGCCGTGTCTGGCACGGGCACCCTCATGCGGAATGGGGTAGAGCTCCCAGCGGCAGTGCATAGGCGTTTTGGTCATGTACTGTTTGATCTTCAGGAACGCCGTGGCGACAAAGCCGAGGAGGGCCAGATACCCCAGCAGGTAAAAAATTGTTATCATGCATCCACTCCGTAGTTGCAGGCGCCGAGCGCCCAGAGGTTTCCGCGTGAGGGGCTCTCGCCCACGCGCAGGGAGGTCAGGGTGTCCTGTCCTCAGACCTGAGAAGAAGTTCAGTCAGTTCCTCCCGGGCCGGACACGCACGGGAAAGAACGGGCCATATTTGGTTCATAATATCTGATTCTGTGAAAAAGGCAACGACCCGGGGGAAGCCAATCCCGCCCCTGCCTCCTGAGCCGGCGGCCAGAGCCGCTCATTGACGGGAAAAAATCTGAGAGACCCGGATCATTCCCGACGCCCGGGGGCGAAGCGGCGATCCTTTTTTCCGGGGGAAAACCCTGCCAAAAGGCCGATCCCCCGGCTGGCGGAGGATCGGCCTGAAGAGGAAGGGCCCCGGGCGGGCGCGCCGCCTACATGGGGTAGAGGGGATTTTCGGTGAGTTCTTCCAGGAACTTGTCCGGACGCTCCTTCTGTTCGGGCACGCGGATGTCGCTGTTTATGTACTGGCGCATGCCGGTGCCGGCCGGGATGATGCGGCCCACGATGACGTTTTCCTTGAGGCCCGCCAGGTGGTCGATCTTGCCCTTGAGGGAGGCTTCCGTGAGGACCTTGGTGGTTTCCTGGAAGGAGGCCGCCGAGATGAAGGAGGAGGTGGTCAGGGAGGCCTGGGTGATGCCGAGCACCATGGGTTCCGCCGTGGCCGGTCTGCGGCCCTCCTCGATGGCCTTCTTGTTCACGGCCCGGAACTCGGCCTTGTCGATCTGCTCGCCTTCCAGGAGGCTCGTGCCGCCGGAGTCGATGACGCTCACCTTGCGCAGCATCTGGCGCACGATGGTCTCAAAGTGCTTGTCGTCGATGCTCACGCCCTGGAAGCGGTAGATGTCCTGGATCTCGTTGACCAGGTAGCTCGCCAGGTACTTTTCGCCCTTGGTGCGCAGGATGTCGTGCAGTTCGGGCGTGCCCTCGGTGAGGGGATCGCCCGACTCGACGAAGTCGCCGTCGGCCGCCGTGATGTGCTTGCCGCGCGGCACCAGGTATTCCCTGGGCTCGCCGTGCTCGGGCCGGACCTCGATGCGTCTCTTGCCCTTGGTTTCGCCCATGTGGAAGACGGTGCCGGTGATTTCGGAGACCACGGCCATGTCCTTGGGCTTGCGCACTTCGAAGAGTTCGGCCACGCGGGGAAGACCGCCGACGATGTCCTTGGTCTTGGAGGTTTCGCGGGGCCGGCGGGCGATGGTCTGGCCGGGCTGCACGACATCGCCGTTCTTGACCATGACGATGGCGCCGGCGGGCAGGGAATAGGTGGCGTCGGCCTCGCCCGCGCCGTGGCGGCGCTTCTTCTTTTCCCTGGTGACGGGATCCACGATGGAGATGGAAGGCTTGTAGGTGGTCGTCCTGAACTCCATCACCGTGAGGGCGATCTTGTTGTTGGTTTCGTCCACCTTTTCCTGGACGGTCTTGCCTTCGATGAGGTCGTTGAACTGGACCACGCCGTCCTCTTCCACGATGAAGGGCTCGGAGGAGGGCTCCCACTGGGCGAGCAGGGTGCCCCTGGACACCTCGTCGCCGTCCTGCACGAGGACGCGGGCGCCGGAGGGGATGTTTTCCTTCTGGATCTCGCGGCCCTGGGGATCCACCAGGACAACCTGGCCGCTCTTGCCGAGCACGACCGTCTCGCCCTCGGGGTTTTTCACCGAGTGCAGGTGGATGAGCATGATGCGGCCGGGGTTCAGGGCCTCGATCTTGTTTCTCTCCACGGTGCTGGAGGCCGTGCCGCCGATGTGGAAGGTGCGCATGGTGAGCTGGGTGCCGGGCTCGCCGATGGACTGGGCGGCGATGATGCCCACGGCCTCGCCGATGTTCACGAGATGCCCGCGGGCCAGATCGCGGCCGTAGCAGAGGGCGCAGACCCCGTGCTCGGCGGAGCAGGTGAGGGGCGAGCGCACGGTGAGGGAGGTGATGCCGTGGTCCCTGAGGATCTGGGCTTCCTTCTCGCCGATGAGGGTGTTGGCCGGGAGGATTTCCTCCTGGGTTTCCGGATCGAGGACGGGGTAGAGCACCACGCGGCCCATGGCCCGCTGGGCAAGAGCCGTGCGGATTTCGCCGCCCTCGGTGATGTCCGTGAGCTCGATGCCGTCCACGGTGTTGCAGTCATACTGGGAGACCACCACGTCCTGGACCACATCCACCAGACGGCGGGTCAGATAGCCCGAGTTGGCCGTCTTGAGGGCGGTGTCGGCCAGACCCTTGCGGGCGCCGTGGGTGGAGGTGAAGTACTGCAGCACCGAGAGGCCCTCGCGGAAGGAGGCCGTGATGGGCGTTTCGATGATTTCGCCGTTGGGCTTGGCCATGAGGCCGCGCATGCCCGCGAGCTGGCGCATCTGGTCCTGGTTGCCTCGTGCGCCCGAGTTGGACATCATGTAGATGGGGTTGAAGCTCAGATCCTCCACGGTTTCGCCCGTCAGGGGATTGACGCGCACCTCGTGGCTGATCTCCTTGTTCATTTCCTGGGAGACGGTCTGGGTGGTCTTGGTCCAGACATCGACGACCTTGTTGTACTTTTCGGTCTTGGTGATGATGCCGTTGCGGTACTGGCCTTCGATGTCGTCCACCTCGTGCTGGCTCTTCGAAAGGATCTCCTCCTTGCGGCGGGGAACCAGCATGTCCTTGAGGCCGATGGAGATGCCGGACCTCGTGGCGTATTCGTAGCCCAGGTTCTTGATGCGGTCGCAGAGCAGAACCGTGGCCTTGATGCCGCAGGCCTTGTAGGTGGTGTCCACGAGCTTCGCGATGTTCTTCTTGGTGAGGACCAGGTTCACCGTCGAGAAGGGGATTTCCTTCGGCAGGATGTTGCCCACGAGCACCCGGCCGGGGGTGGTCTCGTAGGTGATGCCGTCGTCCATGCGGACCTTCACCATGGCCTGCAGGCTGACGATGCCCTGGTCGTAGGCGCTTTCCACTTCCCAGGGGGCGCAGAAGGACATGCCTTCGCCGGGCTCGAAGCGGCGGGGGCTCGTCATGTAGTAGAGACCCAGCACCATGTCCTGGGAGGGCACGATGATGGGACCGCCGTTGGCGGGGGAGAGAATGTTGTTGGTGCTCATCATGAGCACCCGGCATTCGATCTGGGCCTCCACGGAGAGGGGAATGTGGACGGCCATCTGGTCGCCGTCAAAGTCGGCGTTGTAGGCCGTGCAGACCAGGGGATGGAGGCGGATGGCCTTGCCTTCCACCAGCAGGGGCTCGAAGGCCTGGATGCCCAGACGGTGCAGGGTGGGCGCGCGGTTGAGCATGACCGGGTATTCCTTCACCACTTCGGAGAGGATGTCCCAGACTTCCACCACTTCCCGCTCCACCATCTTCTTGGCGCTCTTGATGGTGGAGGCCAGGCCCTTCTTCTCCAGCTGGGAGTAGATGAAGGGCTTGAAGAGCTCCAGGGCCATCTTCTTCGGCAGGCCGCACTGGTGCAGCTTGAGGTAGGGACCCACGCAGATGACCGAACGGCCGGAGTAGTCCACGCGCTTGCCG
>CAZFTQ010000064.1:0-14029 GCA_964522365.1 uncultured Desulfovibrio sp.
CCTTCGACCCCTTGAACCCCATTCAAGTGCGCTCCCAGACTGCGCTACATCCCGACGCGGAAAGAAGTGCTACACGCAAAGCCGATCCCTGTCAAGAAAAAATTCCCGCCGTCTCCGATCCGTCCTCCTTTCCGATCTGACAGACGGGAAAAAGACCGTGATCAAAAGATCCTGCATCGGCAAAATCCCTTTGCTCCCCCTTTCCGGCACTCCCTGACAGCCCCGCCTCCCCCGGAAGTCTTCCCCCTGCCCTCACCCGTTGCCAGGCGGCGGGAATGCGGCTAGAGAAGGCCCCTGAGACTGCCGCGCCTCAGAAAAAAACCGGCTTTCCTCCGCCCTTCCACCGACATGGCCCTCGCCGTCCTCACACTTTTCTGCCTTCTGGTGGCCTCTTCCATGGCCCTGGGCCTCTCCCTGCTCTGGGCGCTGGCCGCGGGCTGGCTCCTCTTCGCGGGCTACGCCCTCTCCCGCCGCGTCCCGCCGGCGGAGATCCTGCGGCTGTCCCTGGACGGCATGCGCACGGTCTCGCCCATTCTTCTGACCTTTGTCTGCATCGGCCTGCTCACGGCCTCCTGGCGGGCCTGCGGCACCATCGCCTTTCTGGTCACGGCCGCCCTGGACGCCGTCTCGGCCGCTCTCTTTCTGCCCTGCGCCTTTCTCCTCAACTGCGGTCTCTCCTTTCTTCTGGGTTCCTCCTTCGCCACGGCCGCCACCATGGGCGTCATCAGCTTCTCCGTGGCCCAGGCCCTCCAGATCCCGCCGGCGGCAGCCGGCGGCGCCATGCTGGCGGGCATCTATTTCGGCGACCGCTGCTCGCCCATGTCCACGAGCGCTCTTCTGGTGGCCACGGTGACCCGCACGGACATCTACGCCAATCTCGCCCTCATGTGGCGCTCCTCCTGGCCCGCCTTTCTGCTCTCCGTCCTCATCTACGGCCTCTGGGCCTTTCTGCTTCCCGTCCGGGGCGCCATCCCGGGCATCCGGGACCTCTTCGCCGGGGACTATGTCCTTTCCTGGCCCACAATCCTGCCGGCCCTGCTCATGCTGGCCATGGCCCTCGCCCGCCTTCCCGTCCGCAGGGCCATGCTGGCTTCCACCCTTCTGGCCGTTCTTCTCTGCCTTTTCCTTCAGGATCAGTCTCTTTCCTCCGTCTGCCGCACTCTTGTTCTCGGCTGGCGCGCGTCGTCTCCCGAAACCGCCAGACTCATGGACGGGGGCGGCGTTTTCTCCATGGCCACGGCGGGCGGCATCGTCTGCCTTTCCTCCGCCTACGCGGGCCTTTTCCGGAAAACGGAGCTTCTGCGCGACCTCCACGGACTCATGAAGCGCCTGGCGCGGATCCGGTCCTTTCTCCCGGCCTTTTTCGCCGGCTGTCTGACGTCGGCCATCGCCTGCAACCAGACCCTGGCCATCATGCTCTCGCATCAGCTCACGCAGCCGCTGGGAGCTGTTCCTGCCCGGCAGGCCCTGGACCTGGAGGACAGCGCGGTCGTCATCTCGGCTCTCATTCCCTGGTCCATCGCCTGCGCCGTCCCCCTGCGCATGGCCGGCGCGCCTTTTCTTTCCTCTGTCTGTGCAGTATATCTCTGGCTGCTGCCGCTGACACGATTTTTCCATGCGCCCGCCCGGGTGCGGTCGCAGGGACCCCTGAGAAAGACATGACAAAAATACTCCTGATTCTCCTCTTCGTCGCCGCCGCCGGCATCGCCCTCGTGCGCTTCGCCTCGCAGCCGCCCCTGCGGGGCATGTCCAGGATCCCCGGCCATTCCCAGACCTTCCTGCTGGCGAGAGCCAGACCGTCCGTGGCCTTCGCCCTGGGCCCGGAGATGCGTCTGGGCGCCTGCGGCTGGTGCACCGTGCGGCCGCCGTCCAGAGAAAGCCTGGAAGGCAGCGCGAAAATCTGGCTGGCCCTCTACAGCCACCCCAAGGGTCTTCTGGCCACGGCCGTGGCGGACGGCGAAGAGGACTGGGAATGGGATCCCGGCAACCAGGACGCCTTCCCGGCCATCCGTCACATGAGTCAGCCCGAGGGGCGCTTCACGCTCTTTGAAACCATCTCCGTGCTGGACCGCGCCCACGACCCCTTCTGCGCCGCGGCCAACCCCCTGGGCTCGGAGCATCCCGAAAAGGGCGCCTGCCTCGTCTACAGGGCCCGCCTGCTCCAGGAAGTGGACCGCTGCCAGATCATCCTGGAATACCACGAAGATCTGCCCGACGACCTCATGGGAGAGGCGGCCTTCCACGAGGACATTCTCAACGCCTTCCAGACCAGGGCCAGGCTTGCCGGCCGCATCATCCGTCTGGACAAGACCCAGGCCACGGCCATGACGGAAGACATGGAAAAGATGGACACCCTGGACAAGCGCGTCTCCCGCCGCCTGCTCGCCGCCTGGACCGGCAAGATGCACCGCAGAGGCAGGCTCTAGAGAAGGACCCGCGCCCGCCGCGGCGGAACGATCTTCACAGGCCGGCCCTCTCCTCAAGGAGGGCCGGCCTTTTTCCGCGCCCTGAAAGAGCCGGAAAAACGCCTCTCTGACGCCCTTTCGGGCTTGCTCTTGAGAGTCCGGGACTGTAGTCTCTCCTGGCCCCCGGGCCGCTTTCCGCGGCCCTCAGCCTTTCTTTCCGGAGATTCCCATGGCCGACTTCTCTGTTCTTGCCAAAGCTGACGCGGCTGTCCTCGTGGGCGTCGTCTCGCTCTTCTGCTCCCTCATACTGGCCGTCTGGGCCCTCATCCGCAGCAGGAGGTGGAGATGATACTCACCATCTGTCTCTGGGCCGGCTATTTCGCCGTCTTTTTCTGGCTCTCCCGCAAGGGACAGGGCCACGACGTCATGGTCTCGGGCCGCGTCGGCTTCGCCGTGCAGGCCCTGGCCTATGTGGCCACCTACATCTCGGCCGTGGCCCTGGTGGGCTTCGGCGGCCTGGCCTACAAGTACGGCATGCAGATGCTCCTCATCGCCGCCGGCAACGTCTGGCTGGGCACCTGGGTCGTCTACCGTTTCCTGGCCTGGCCCACCCGCCTCTGCCAGCGCAATCTCCGGGCCAGAACCCCCGTGCAGCTTCTGGCAAAGGGACACCGCTGCCCCATCCTGGGCCGCTGTCTGGCTCTGATCTTTGCCATTTTCCTGGGCGTCTACGCCTCGGCCGTCCTCAAGGGCGCGGCCCTGCTCCTGGCTCAGATCGTGCCCCTGCCTCTCTGGATGCTCATCTGGGCCGTGGCCATCCTCGTGGCCTGCGCGGTCTTCATGGGCGGTCTGCGCGGCGTCCTCTACACCGAGGCCATGCAGGGCTTCGTCATGCTCTGCGGCATGGTCATGCTCATCGTGGCCGTCTTCAGCGCCGTGGGCGGACCCCTGGAAGGCATGGCCAGACTGGCCGAGCTTCCGCCCACCGCCGCCGCCAACCGGGGCTTTGTGTCTCTCTCCTCCGGCGGCCAGGGCTGGTTCATCATCTCGCTCGTCGTCGTCACCTCCGTGGCCATCTGGGCCCAGCCCCAGATGATTCAGCGCCACTTCGCCCTCTCCTCCTCCCGCCAGGTGGACAGCATAGCGCCCCTTGCCATGTTCGTGCTCACGGTGCTCGTGGGCGGCGCCTACTATCTGGCCTGTCTGACCCAGCTCATTCTGCCCGGCATCTCGAGCCCCGACGATGTCATGCCCACCCTGGTCAAGACGCTGCTTCCCGAGGCGGGCCTGCAGATCTTCGTGCTGGCCATCGTCTCGGCCTCGCTCTCCACGGCCACGGCCCTCTTCCACATCGCCGTCTCGGCCATCGCCGAGGACCTGCCGGGCCGCAAAACCTCCAGGGCCATGTGGCTCGCGGGCATCGTCTTCTGCGTGTTTCTGAGCGGCGGCTGCGCCCAGGTCAAGGGCGAGATCATCGCCATGCTCTGCGCCACCAGCTGGAGCATCGTGGGCTCCACCGTCCTCGTCATGTATGTGGCCCTGGTGCGCTTCGGCAAGCGCAGCTCGCTCGCGGCCTGGTGCAGCGCGGTGCCGGGCTTCGCGGTCTGCTTCGGCTGGTACCTCATGACGCACCCGCAGTTTGCCGTCATCACGCCGCCTCACCCCGTTCTCACACAGATCCCGCCCTTCTTCGCGGGCTTCGCCGTCTCTCTTCTGGGCTGGTTCATCGGCTGGGGTCTGGACAGGGAAGGCCGTCAGCAGTCCCATTTCTGGCCCGAGGGCATGCGGCCCAGGCAGCAGGCCTGAACGGATTCAGAGTTCTGACGAAAAAAGCGGGTGCTCCTGATGCAGGGGAGCGCCCGCTTTTCCTGTCTCTGCCGCTTCCGCCCACGGCGGAGGCTTTTTTTCAGGCTTCAGGGACGGATGACCTTGTCGGCCTCGGCAAGACTTGTGACGATGTCCAGCATGTTGGTGGTTTCGCCCACCTGCTTGGCCTCGGTGAGGCCGTAGTGGCCGAGGCAGGTGCCGCAGACGAAGACGCTCACGCCGGACGCCGCCAGACTCTTCAGGGCGTCCAGTCCCTTGCCGGGCTCGCAGGCGAGCCTGACGCCGCCGTTGAGGAGGATGACGCGCCAGAGCTGGTCGCCCAGTTCGGGCAGCGTGGCCAGGAAATTTCCCATGAGCCCGGCGCCCAGGGTGTCGTCGCCCCGGCCCAGGGTCTGCGTGGTGATGAGCACGACGGTGCGGCCGCAGTCCTCGCGGTCCGTCTTTCCGGCGGGACTTTCGGCAGGAGCCTCGCCGAGGAGCTTCGCCGAGAGTTCCCAGCGGGCCTCGCCCTCTCTGTTCACGGTCACGGCATAGCCGCTTTTCCCCAGAAAGCGGCTGACATTTTCCACGGCCGCCGCGTTGTCCACAAGGACGCTGAAGGCGGCGGGCCGCTCGCCGGCCAGGAGATCCCGGCAGCGGATGACGGGCTGGGGACAGGCAAGCCCCAGACAGTTGAGCTGTACGGACATGAACCTTCCTCCGAAAGAAGCTTCGCGCGGGCTTTCGGCCCCGCGGAAAGACCCGCCTCCGGCGAAAAAAGGCCGGGACAGGCCCGTTTTTCCCGGCCGGCGGCCGGCACACTTGATTTCTTCCCTAATCTGGCATATCCCCCTTGTCAACCGCCCAAGTCATGGCGGTTGCACATAAAATCTGTCTTCCCGCGCAGTTCCGGACGCTGTCCGCCAGAAAAGCCAAGGCGCCCGAACCCGGCCGCGGCCATACTTTCCCCGGAGATCCCATGTCCCCATCCGCGTCTCTTTTCCGCCGCACGACAGGTCTCCTGCTGGCCCTCGTGCTGACGCTTTCCTTCAGCGCCCAGGCTCTGGCGGCCTCTCCCTCCAGGCAGGTCCTGGAAGTCACGGTCAACAAGGTACTCGGTCTGCTCGCGGATCCGGCCTTCGCCAACCCGGCCACCCGGGAAGGTCAGCGGGCCAAAATCGAGACCGAAGTCCGCAAAGTCTTTGACTTCACGGAATTCTCCGCCAGAACGGCCGGCCAGCGCTGGCGTTCCCTCACCCCCGACCAGCAGAAGCGCTTCTCGGAAGCCTTTGCCGATCTGCTCCTTTCCACCTATCTGGGCCAGCTCAAGAACTACAACGGCGAGCAGGTCCGCTACACGGGCGAACGCGCCAACAGCGGCGGCTCCCGGGTGGAGCAGCTCACCGAAATATCCATGAAGGACGGCAAGAGCATTCCGGTGGCCTACCGCATGATGGCCAAGAACGGCACCTGGGTGGTCTATGACATCCTGGTGGAAGGGGTGAGTCTGGTGAAGAACTACCGCACCCAGTTCCAGGACATCATGACCACGGCGTCCCCGGACGACCTCATCAGGCGCATTTCCGACAAGGCCCAGGAACTGCGCAAGCGCAAGTAGCGCGTTTTTTCGTCCCGGCTTTTTCGCCTGCCGGCGCAGGCTCTTTTCTCTCTCCCCACGGCCCGCGGACTCCCGCCGCGGGCCTTTTCCGTGCCTCCGCCCATGGTTTCCCCGGGCGGGACAGCGCCTGTTTCAGAAGGGAGCCTGCCCCCGTGCGGGCCTTTCTCCTTCAGGCCGCAGGCCTTGCACGGCGGACGCGCGGCTTTTCGCAGCTCCCTTTTTCCGCCTGTTTCACCCTGGGGAAAGAACGCGCGGCGGAGAAAGAGCCGGCCCTCCGGCCCCGGGCTTCTTTCTTCCCGCGGAGGCCTTTCCCGGAAAAAAAGACGCCGGCTCCCTCTTCCTGATGTCGGGGAAAAGCACGGATCCGGCCGGCTTGCCAACGTGTCCCCCAGCGGATAAGGTCAATGCATGAACACGGATATCAGCATCCGCACGGGCAGACACTGCGTCTTTCACCTGCACGCGCACCTGATCTTTCTGACCAGGGCCCGCCGCGGCGTCTTCACGGAGGCCGTCCTCGAAGACCTGAAGGAAATCTTTGCCGGCGTCTGCGCCGACTTTCAGTCCGCGCTCACCGGCTTCGACGGCGGGGAGGACCATGTGCATCTCGCGGTCGTCTACCCTCCCTCCATTGCGCTGTCCTCCCTGGTCAACAGTCTGAAGGGCGTCTCCAGCAGACTCATCCGCAGGAAAAACCACCCCTCCGTCCAGAACAGTCTGTGGAAGGGCTCGCTCTGGTCGCCGAGCTATTTTGCCGGGAGCAGCGAAGAGGCGCCGCTCTCTCAGATGCGGGAGTTCCTCGATTCCCAGAGCTCACCGGACTGACGGCAGAGACCCGCGGCGCCGCGCAGTCCTTTCTTCCGCCCGGAGGCGGAGAGGAGACGCGCTCCCGGCGCCCGCACTTTCCCCCGGATCAGACGGCGGTCCTTTCCGCGCACGCGGGAGGACCGCCCTGCTTTTTCTCTTCCGAAAAGACCGCGCCTTCCTCAGCCGCTTCCGCCTTTTTTCGGACGGGACGCGGCGGCCGCGCGGCTGAACAGGTCGCAGCTGGGGCATCTGGTCCCCTCCCTGAGCCCCTTGAGAATGCCGCAGCTCCCGCCCTGAGCGCCCGAGCACTGGTGCAGCAGCCGCTCCAGATGGCCTTTCAGATGCTGCAGCGAGGCTATCTGTTCGTCCACTTCTCTGATGTGGCGCTCCACCAGGGCGTTGATCCAGGCGCAGTCCTGCCTGGGATTGTCCCGGAAGGCCAGAAGATCCCGGATCTCGTCCAGGGTCATGCCGTGAAGCCGGCAGTGCCGGATGAAGCGCAGGCGATCCAGATCCTCCGCCGAGTAGACCCGGTAGTTGCCTTCCGTGCGCTCCGGCCGGCCCAGGAGCCCTTCCCGCTCGTAATAGCGGATGGTCACGGTCTGACAGCCGGCCTGTCTCGCCAGTTCGCCGATTTTCATGGGATGAAGGCCTCCCGCCGCTTTTTCGCCGGAAAAGGGAGGCGCCGCGCTCAGACTGGAAAGCGCGGCGCCCTGAAAGGGGGCCCGCCGCGGGCTCCGCGGCTCGGACAGGCCCGAAAGTTTCCCCGGAACCGTCTCCTAGGGATGGTTGACGAACTTGTTGGTGAGGGCCTTGCCGCCGTCATGACAGGGAGTGCAGTTGAGCACGCCCTTGGCCCAGTTGGTCTCCTGCCCCTTGGTCTGGTGGCATTCGCCGCACTGCTTCACGGCGTCCTGCTTGGCGAAGACGCCCTTGAAGTCCTTGCCCTGGTCGATCTTGGCGTTCATGATCTCGCAGGCCTTCATGGCCACGTCGGCCGTCAGGCGGCCGCAGCGCTCGTTGCGCTTCTTGGAGGTGGCTTCAACCTTGTTGGCGTAGCACCATTTGGAGACGGAGATGTGGCAGATGACCGAGCCGGAGACATTGGAGGGAATCTCGCCGGCCACGCCCACGGCTTTGGCGGGGGAGTAGACGGGCAGTCTGGTCACTTCGTACCAGCGGAAGAGCTCGTTCACCAGGGCGTTGCGCTCGTTGCGGCCCCAGAAGAGGGCAAAGGCCGCCGCGCCGCCGTAGAGGGCGCCGCAGATGGTGCCCCAGTCGGAGATGCCGCCCTTGTTGGCTTCCAGCATGGTGAAGGGGAAAGTGTTGTAGGGGGCGCCGTATTTTTCGGCCATGAGGCCGATGAGGCTGTAGAAGACGCCGTAGCCGCAGGCGTAGTCCTTATGCCAGTAGCCCTCGTAGGCCACGTCGGCCACTTCCTTGGGGTCCAGTTTATGCGGTTTCCAGCCGAAGTCGCCGCCGGCCTGCTGGAAACGCTGCATGCCGCCCGGAGCCTGCGCCGCCTGGGCGTTTCCGGCCGCGGTCAGAAGTGCGCTGCCGGCGGCCACGCCGCCGAGCGCCCACAGGCAATCACGTCTGGTGAAATCCATACTTTTCTCTCCTTCCTTAGGATGGGTCGGCGCGGAAGCGCGCCTTTTTTACCTTGTACCTTTTTAGGCAAGCCCCGGTCAAAAGTCAAGAAATCAAAGTTTTTCACAATCTTTCCAAGTCTTGCCTTCCGTCACGGGGGGACAGGGAGGATCCCTGCCGGCCTTCCGTCCCGCGGCGGCGGGAAAAGCCCCGGCCGGTTGACGAAGCGGGGCATTGCGTGGACAATTCCATCCGCCTCATTTCTTTCCCGTTCTCCCCTTTGCAGACAAAGGACGGACACCTTCAAGGAGCGTCTCTATGGATATCCGCGCCACCCTCGACGAACTTGGCCGGCTGCTGGAAAAAGGCGATCTGGAGCGCGTGCTCCAGCGCTGCGGCGATCTTCTGGAAAACCCCGTACTGCCTGAAAATTACCGCCTGCTCCTCCTGGATCAGAAGGTCAAGGCCCTGGCGGGCCTGGGCCGGGTCAGGGAAGCCGTGGACGACAGCCGGGAAGTGCTTGCCCTCATGGAAAAGCTCTTCGGCCCGGATCACATGCACGTGGCGGACATCCTCCACAATCTCTCCATGTACCTGGGCTTTGACTCCCGCCACGAGGAGGCCATCCCGGTGAGCGAGCGGGAACTCGCCATCGTGCGCGCCCAGGCGCCAGGAACCGACCGCGAGGCCGACGCTCTGGTGAGCCTCGCCGAGCACGTCTACGAGCTGAGCCGCTTTGCCGAGGCCGACGGACTTCTGGAAAGCGCCCTGGCCCTCTACGAGAAACACGCGGGCCGCCGCAGCCTCGGCGTCTCCACCTGCCTCAACAACCTGGGCCGCAGCGCGGAAAACCAGGGCAGAAACGAAGAAGGCGTCAGATACCTGGAAGAGGCCGCCTCCATCCGCGTGGAGCTTCTGGGCACGCACCCGGACTCCGCCTTTACCCTGCTCAATTACGGCACGGGCCTGGCGGCCCTGGGCCAGTACCTCAAGGCCTCCGAGGTCCTCTCCCACTGCGCGGCCATGTACCAGTCCCTGGGCATGTCCGACTCCGTCTACGCCCAGGCCGCCCGCCGCAACCTGGATCTCTGCTCCCAGGCCCTCAACCCGCCGGCTCCGCAGATCGGCGCGGGCGTGGGCGGCTGCGGCTGTCACTGATCCCCTGCGATCCGCTGTACGTGTCTGACGGGCTTCTCCTGCTCCATGCCCGGGCCCGGCCCGGGCCGCCGGACGGCCGGGATCTCCCGGAGGAGCCCTGTTTCGGCGCGGAGGACGCCGCCCGTCTGGCCCGGTTCGGGGACCCCGCGGCGCGGGCCCTGCGCGTCCAGGGGCGGCGTCTGCTCGCCGCGGGGCTCCGGGAGCTGGGCGTCGATCCGGAAAAAACGCTGCTTCTGCGGGCGCCGGGCGGCCGGCCCCTGCTCAGTCAGCCCGGGATTCTGATCTCCTTTTCCTATACGGACAGGGCTCACTGCCTTCTCGCGGAGACCGGGGAACTTCCGGGAGAGCCGGGACCGGGTCTTGACTGCGAAGACCTGCGCGCGGACTTTCCGCCGCCGGATCGGGTCTTCAGCGATACCGAACGCCGGGCCATGGCCGAAGAGCTGGCGGGTTTCGAGGGAGAAGACCGGAAAGCCCGGGACATGTCCGGGCGCCTGCGGCGCTGGTGCGTCAAGGAGGCCCTTCTCAAGGCCCTCGGCACGGGCCTGCGCCTCGACCCGGCTCTCGCGGACACCGGCCCCGCCGGGAGCTTCGAAGGAGCGGTCCGTCTGCGGGGAGAGACCTTTGTCTGGCGGTCTCTGCCCCTTGCGGGCGGCTGGTGCGCCCTGGCCCTGCCCGCGGCTCTCGCCCCCTGCCTCGAAAGAATGCGCAGACTCACGGTCTGACAAAAATCTTCTGTTCGCGCTTTTGTAAAGCCGGTACGGAGCCATGCCTCCCGCCGGCTTTTCCTTCTCAGCCCGGGCCCAAAAAAAGCACAGCCCGAAGGCTGCGCCGAAAGGGTGAAAGTGAGGGACTTCGGGCGGGGAAGAAAACGCGCCTTCAGTCCAGACGATCCGCCAGCCGCTCCCAGGCTCTGGGCTGGGCGCGCTCAAGCTGCGCGAGGACACGGCGGCGGACAGGATCCTCCAGAGAGCGGATGACGGCCGCAGCGCAGCCGGCCGCGTCTCCGCCCGTCTCGAAGGAGAGCTCACGGACGGGGAAATCCCGGCAGAATTCCGTGGCGATGAGATCCACCACATCCTGCTCCACAGGCCCCTGGAGAGCCATGCAGGCGAGGGTCTCCGCCTGCGCCGGCGTCTTCCAGGCCGAAAGCACGAGGGCCGCGTCCTCGGGAGCAAGCAGCGCCAGGGCCACGGCCCGGGCCTGAGGCCGCTCCGAGCTCAGCCTCTCCGCCAGACGGCTGTGCGCCTTCGCAGGGCCGCGGCCTCCCGTCATGCCGCCGACACGGAATGCCGCCCGGACGTCAGTTCTCTGACGCCTGGTCCCGCGCCTGAGAAGAAGGGACAGGCCCGCCGCGAGAAGCAGGACGAGGCCGCCCAGCCCGAGTTTCCAGAGGAGAGCTGAGCGTTCCCTTTCGGTGAAGAGCAGAAAGCTGATGGCCACCGCGTCGCCCCGGTCCCCCCGCAGGCCCACGGCATGGCTCACGAGGCCTCCCAGACGCTCCTGCTCCGCTCTGAGACCTTCGGGATGGGTGGGCAGAGCGCCCAGCACGGAGGTGTCGATGATGATGGCCACGGAGACCGGCGGCCTGCCCTGGGGCTGGGTCCGGGGCTCGGCAAAGCTCGCCTGCACAACCACATGGGCTTTCCCGTAAACCGGGGACAGAAGCGCCTGAACGCGGCTCTCCAGGCCCCTGAGCCAGGCATCGTCATAGACCCCGGATCCGGCCTGCTCCGCCTGCGTCTGCGCAAAGGCCGGCAGCGGCGAAAGGCAGAGGACCGGGGAGCGCGTCTCCCCGAGACCCGTGACGCCGGGAAAGCACAGCAGAAGGAGGAGCACCGCCGTCCAGACAAGCGTGCGCGGAAAAAGACGCGGCGCTTTGACCGCCTTCCGCCCCCCGCGGGCTCCTTTTCTTTCCTCGGACATGCTTCCCCCGGACAGGGGTCGGCCGATTCTTCCGCCAGATTTCTGACGCGCGGCGCGCGAAAATGCCCCTGCCTCAGCGTTCTTTTGCAAAAGGCATTCCACCGGGGGCCGCCGGGAGCAGGAAGGCGCTTTTCCTTTCCGCTTCTTCCCGCTCAGCGGTTCCGTTTCTGTCCTCCGGCTTTTCTCCGCCGGGAAGAGGGAAAGTCCGTCAGGCCCTCCGGCAGCGCCTGGCGGGGGCAGTCCGCAGGGGAACCGGCTCGTCAATGCGCATGCGCTGCAGCAGGTCGGGATTCATTTTCAGGAGTCGCACGAAAATGGCCGCGCAGCCCTGCGCGTCGCTCAGGGCTTCGTGGTGCCTGAGGGGAATTCTGAAATGGGCGCACACGTCGCTCAGGCGGTGGGAAGGCAGCGGCAGGGCGGCCCGGCTTCCCCTGAGGGTGCAGTAGAAGGGGAGCTGAGGCCAGGGACAGCCGAAGTGCTCGCAGCAGCCCCAGAGCACGTTGCGGTCAAAGGAGGCGTTGTGGGCCACAAGGCCCTCGGCTCCGGCCAGAAAGGCCTGCACGTCAGGCCAGATCCGGGGGAAGGCGGGCGCGCCGCGCAGGATGTTCCAGGTGAGGCCGTGCACCTCGGTGAAGAAGACCCTGCCGGACGGCGGCTTGATGAGGGACGAGAAGGAATCATCCAGCCGGCCGTCCACAATGCGCACCAGGGCGATGGAACAGGCGTTCCAGGGATCATAGCCGCTGGTCTCGAAATCGATGGCGACGAAGGTTGACACAGGTTTACTTCGCTCCTTCCAGGCAGGCGGCCGCCGCCGCTTCGCTCAGACGGGCGGCGATGTAGGCTTCCATGTTCCCGTCCGCCTCATCGTAATTGAAACAGCAGGCGTCCTCACCGAAAAGGCCCTCGGGCACCCAGTCGCCCCGCTCCTCGGGATCCTGAATGAGGTCGGCGTAGAAGCAGACGGAAAGCCAGCGGTTGTCGGGCTCGTCGTCCACCACGTCCACCAGCACGAAGAGATCCCGGCTTTTCTGGCCCTTTCCCCTGGCGCGGAGGGAATAGCTCACGCCTGGACGGCAGCGGAAGGAGAGACTCACGCCCTCGCGGGCCGCGAGACTGTCGCGGAAGCGCTCGAGCACGGGTTTCGCTCCGCAGGGATCAGTGGTCCAGCCGTCCAGAAAGGCGGCAAACTCTTCTCTGGCATCCGTTTCCATGATGGTTTCTCCCTCAGGGTTTCGTCCGCCTCCTGCGGCGGGACGCCCCTGCGCGTGTACAGACTCTTTTCCGCCTTCCGGACCCATGGTCCCGGAAAACCGGCGGCGCAGACTTGCTACCCCAAAGGAGACCCCGGGTCAAGGCTCCCCCCGGCGGGCCGAAAGCCCCGCTGAAAGAAGCGTCCGCCGTCTTTCTGAAGGCTCCGCCCGCCCCGTCGCCCCCGGGCGCCGCCCGGAGGTTTTCCCCGGGAAACCCGCCGCCTTGACAGCGCCCCATCCGATCCTATCTTCAAGGAGAAAGGCATGCCGAAGCCCGCCGTTTTCCTGAGCTTTCCGCCGTGCGGGAAACGGGGATCAGGCCTGCCCCCTGCCCTCCTTTTTTTCAGCCGCGCTCTTTCCGCTCTTTTCTGAGACGTCTCCCCGCCGGGCCTTTTCACGATCCCTTTTTCCCCTTTCCCAAAACATTTGCCCCCTGCGGCAGAAAAGGATACGAAAGGCGCAGACAAGCGATTTTCCGCCCTCTCCGCCCCGTACGCGGGCGTCATACGCAACAAGGACACCTGATGAACCGCACCCGCAGCCTGCTCCTCTGGTTGTTCATCCTCGCGGGAGCGATGATGCTGTTCAGTTCCCAGCAGCAGCCCAAAAACGCTCCCATCACCTACAGCGACCTGCTCGAGCGCGTCGACGCCGGGCAGATTTCCTCCGTTGTCCTCCAGGGCCAGGATCTGACCGCCACCGCCACGGACGGCCAGCGTCTTTCCTCCTTTGCTCCGAAAGACGCCACCCTCATCAATCACCTCCTTGAAAAGAAGGTCGAAATACGGGCCGAGCCGCCGGAGGGCCAGCCCTGGTACGTGACCATGCTCGCCTCGGCGCTGCCCATGATCCTCATCATCGCCGTCTGGATCTATCTCATGGGCCAGATGCAGGGCGGCGGAGGCATGGCCGGCCGGGCCTTCGGCTTCGGCAGATCCAAGGCGAGACTCCTCAAGCAGGACGACCCCCAGCACCGGGTGAACTTCTCCGATGTGGCGGGCGTGGACGAAGCCAAGGACGAACTCCGGGAAGTGGTGGAATTTCTCTCCAATCCCAGGAAATTCGTCCGTCTGGGCGCCCGCATCCCCAAGGGCGTCCTGCTGGTGGGGCCTCCCGGCACCGGCAAGACCCTGCTGGCCCGGGCCGTGGCCGGCGAAGCCAAGGTCCCCTTCTTCTCCATCTCCGGCTCCGACTTCGTGGAGATGTTCGTGGGCGTGGGCGCCTCCCGCGTGCGCGACCTCTTTGAACAGGGCAAGAAGAACGCCCCCTGCATCATCTTCATCGATGAAATCGACGCCGTGGGACGCCGGCGCGGCGCCGGCCTCGGCGGCGGCCACGACGAGCGCGAGCAGACCCTGAACCAGCTGCTGGTGGAGATGGACGGCTTTGAATCCAACGAGGGCGTCATCCTCATCGCGGCCACCAACCGGCCGGACGTGCTCGACCCCGCCCTCCTCAGGCCGGGC
>CAZFTQ010000065.1:0-13602 GCA_964522365.1 uncultured Desulfovibrio sp.
TCTGGAGATCATCGTGGACCGCCTGATCCGCGAGTTCAATGTGAACGCCAATGTGGGCAAGCCCCAGGTGGCCTACCGCGAGACCATCTCCCGGGCCGCCAAGTCCGACATGAAGCATGTGAAGCAGTCCGGCGGCCGCGGCCAGTACGGCCACTGCGTCATCGAGATCGAGCCCAACCCCGGCAAGGGCTACGAATTCGTCAATTCCATCACGGGCGGCGTCATTCCCAAGGAATACATCCCGGCCATCGACAAGGGCATCCAGGACGCCATGAAAAGCGGCGTGGTGGCCGGCTTCCCCTGCGTTGACATCAAGGTCAACCTGGTCTTCGGCTCCTACCACGAAGTGGACTCCTCCGAGCAGGCCTTCTATGTGGCCGGCTCCATGGCCATCAAGGACGCCATGCAGAAGGCGGCCCCGGAACTGCTCGAGCCCATCATGGACGTGGAAGTGGTGACCCCCGAGGACTACCTGGGCGACGTCATGGGCGATCTCACCGGCCGCCGCGGCCGCGTCTCCAGCATGGAAGCCCGCTCCGGCGGCACCCAGTCCGTCCGCTGCCAGGTGCCCCTGGCCAGCATGTTCGGCTACGCCACGGATCTGCGCTCCAAGACCCAGGGCAGAGCCTCCTTCACCATGCAGCCCGACCACTACGAGCGCGTGCCCGCCGGCCTGGCGGAAGAAATCAAGAGCTCCAAGAACTGACCCGGAGCCCGGAGAAAGAGAACCACAGGGAAGGAGGCGGCGCCGAAGGGCGTTCCGCCTCCTTTTTTTCCAACCGCAACCGGGGCCTGCCGACGGCCGGCCCCGAGCCCCGGCGCCCGGACCCGCGGGCCCCGATCGCCGGGCAACGACATGGACAGCCAAGGTGACACAGAATCATGACTTGCCCCAGGGCTTTTCCGCCGGCGCCGCCCAGGCGGGCTTCAAGAAGGAAGGCCGGGATGACCTCGGGCTCATCCTCTCCGACCGCGAGGCCGTGGCCGCCGGCGTCTTCACCACCAATGTCTTCAAGGCGGCCCCCGTGCTGGTCTGCCAGGACATCCTCCGCCGCCGCGGCACGGCCCGGGCCATCCTGGCCAATTCCGGCCAGGCCAACGCCTGCACGGGCGAGGAGGGTCTGCGGAGATGCCACGCCACCCAGAGGCTCGTGGCCGGGCCCCTGGGAATCGATCCCGACAGCGTCATGCCCCTCTCCACCGGCGTCATCGGCGACCAGCTGAAGATGGACAGATGGGAGGCCGCCGTGCCCGGGCTCGTGGCGAGCCTCGGCAGCCGCGATGCCGAAGGCTTCACCCGGGCCTTCATGACCACGGACGCCTTCCCCAAGTTCGCCACCAGGGAGCTCAGGCTCTCCGGCGGCACCGTGCGCCTCGCCACCATGGCCAAGGGCGCCGGCATGATCTGCCCCAACATGGCCACCATGCTCTGCGTGGTGCTCACCGACGCCGTTGTGGATCCCGAAAGCTGGCAGTCGCTTTTCGCCCGCTGCGCGGACAGGACCTTCAACCGGGTGAGCGTGGACGGCGACACCTCCACCAACGACACCATTCTGGCCCTGGCCAACGGCGCCTCGGGCGTCAGCCTGAAAGAGGGCGAAGACGCCGACCTCTTCGAGCGGGAACTCACTGAAATCCTGCGCACCACGGCCCACATGCTCGTCAAGGACGGCGAAGGCGCCACCAAGGTCATGCACATCCATGTGCACGGCGCGGCCGACGACCGGGCCGCCGAGCAGGTGGCCCGCACCGTGGGCCACTCCCAGCTCGTCAAGACGGCCATCTACGGCCGCGACGCCAACTGGGGCCGCATCGTGGCCGCCGTGGGCCGCAGCGGCGTGCCCATGGCCCCCGAGGACGTCTCCGTCATCCTCTGCGGCGTGGAGCTTTTCCGCGACGGCCAGCCCGTGGGCGGAAACCACGACGCCGAACTGGAGGAGCCCCTGAAACTGGAGGACATTCCCATCGACATCCGCGTGGGAGAAGGCCCCGGCAGCTACACGCTGGAGGCCTCGGATCTCAGCGTGGGCTATGTCAGGCTCAACTCCGACTACCGTTCCTGAAGGCCCGCAAGACTTGCAATCGGGAATGGTTCCCGATACCTTCGCTTGCGTCCGAGCCTGAGCCGGGTAACCGGATCGGGCCGGACGCGTCCCGGACTTCCGCAGAAAAACGCGCGGGAGGCGGGACGGCACACCGTACGCCCTTTGTTCCGGTCTGCCCGCCGCGGGCATATTCCTGTCTGTTTACAGAAGATTTTTTGTGGAGGGGAGAGGCATGGATGCAGTACTGCTATCCCGGCTGCAGTTTGCTGTGGCAGTGTTTTTCCACTTTATCTTCGTACCTCTGACGCTTGGTCTGTCTCTGCTCATCGCCTGGATGGAGACGAAATACGTCAAGACCAATGACGAGATCTGGCGCAGGCATGCGAAGTTCTGGGGAAAACTTTTTCTCATCAACTTTACCCTGGGCGTGGTGACCGGCATCACGCTCGAATTCCAGTTCGGTACCAACTGGTCCCGCTACTCGGAATACGTCGGCGACATCTTCGGCTCGCTGCTCGCCATCGAAGCCACCGTGGCCTTCTTCCTGGAGTCCACCTTCCTGGCGGTCTGGCACTTCGGCTGGAAGAAGCTGAGCAAAAAGGCCCACTGCGTGAGCGCCTGGCTCGTCTTCATCGCCGGCAACCTTTCGGCTCTGTGGATCATCGTGGCCAACGGCTTCATGCAGCATCCCACGGGTTTCGTGGTGCGCAACGGCCGCGCCGAGCTGGCCAGCTTCTTTGACGTGGTGACCAACTCCTACGCCTGGGGCATGTTCGCCCACACCATCGTCACCTCCTGGCTCCTGGCCGGCTTCTTCATGCTGGGCGTCTCCGCCTGGCACATGCGCCGGAAGAACCAGCATGTGGACTTCTTCCGCCGCACCTTCCGCTTCGCCGCGACCTTCACCCTGGTGATGGCCGTGCTCGTGGCCGCCACCGGCGACATCCAGGGCAAGAATGTCGGCCGTCTGCAGCCCGCCAAGCTGGCCGCCATGGAAGGCCACTGGGAAACGGCCAAGAGCGTGCCCTTCTATGTGCTTGCCGCTCCGGATGAAGAAAACGAACGCAACAGCGTCGAGACCATTCCGCTGCCCGGCATGCTGAGCTTCCTCAGCCACGGATCCTTCTCCGCGGAAGTGAAGGGCCTCAAGGATTTCCCGAAGCAGGACCGTCCGCCCGTGGCGCCCACCTTCTGGACCTTCCGCTTCATGATCGGCCTGGGCGGCCTCTTCCTTCTGGTCGCCTTCTGGGCCTTCAGGCAGCGCAGGCAGGAGGAGCCCAATGAAAAGCTCCTCAGGATCCTGCCCTGGATGATCCCCCTGCCCTACTTCGCCCTGGCCTTCGGCTGGGCCGTGGCCGAAATCGGCCGTCAGCCCTGGATCGTCTACAATCTCATGCGGACCAGCGACGCCGTCTCTCCGGTGCCCGCCGGCAACATCGCGGTGTCTCTGGGGGCCTTCATCGTGGTCTACTCCCTGCTGGGTCTGCTGGACATCCTGCTCATTGCCAAGTACGCCCGCAAGGGCCCTGAGGAGGTCTAAGCATGCTGGCGACCATATGGTTCATTCTCTGGGCCCTGCTCTGGGCGGTGTACTTCATTCTGGACGGCTTTGACCTGGGTCTGGGCAGCCTCCTGCCCGTGGTGGCCCACACCGAAGGCGAACGCCGCGTGGTCTACAACGCCTCCGGTCCCTTCTGGGACGGCAACGAAGTCTGGCTCATCGCCGCCGGCGGCGTCACCTTCGCGGCCTTCCCCAAGACCTACGCCGTGATGTTCTCGGCGCTCTATGTGCCTCTGATGCTCCTGCTCTTCACCCTGATCCTGCGGGCCGTGTCCTACGAGTTCAGGGGGAAAATCGAGTGTCCCGCGTGGCGGGCGTTCTGGGACATCGTCCACTTCCTCACCAACCTGGCTGCCGCCGTGCTCCTGGGCGTGGCCTTTGCCAACCTCTTCCGCGGCATTCCCATTGACGCGGACGGCATCTTCCACGGCAGTCTCTTCACCTTCCTCAATCTCTACGGTCTGGCCGGCGGCATCTTCTTCCTGGCCATGTTCGCCATGCACGGCGCCCTCTGGCTCTGTTTCAAGACCGAAGGCGAAATGCGGCAGCGGGGCCTGGCCTGCGTCTACATCCTCTGGCCCCTCACCCTGGTCCTGCTGCTGGCCTTCCTCTTCCTGACGGCCTTCTACACGGACCTCTTCAAGAACTATTTCGCCATGCCGCTGCTCTGGCTCGTGCCCATCGTGGCCCTCATCGGCCTCTTCGGGGTGCCCTGCATGCTGAAGAAGAAGCGGATCTTCATGGCCTGGGTCTGCGACTGCGTCTTCATCATCGCCGTGACCTTCTTCGGCGTTCTCGGCATGTTCCCCAAGATGCTCATCTCCACCATGGACAGCGCGGCCACCCTGACGGCCTTCAACTCGGCCTCCAGTGACCTGACGCTCACCATCATGCTGGGCGTGGCCCTGGTCATGGTGCCCATCGTGCTCATCTACCAGATCTGGACCTACAAGCTCTTCTCGCACAAGCTGGATCCGGCCAGCATCGTCAACGATTCACACTCCTACTAGCCCGGCCGCAAGCCCTGAACAGGGAAAGCCGCTCCTGCGGGAGCGGCTTTTTTCTGTCCCCTCGGAAGGAGAGCCGGCAGCCATGAGTTCTTCCGCCGCCGGGGAGAGCGGAGACGCCCCGGCCTTCCCCTCGAAGATCAGTCCCCGCCGGAGCGGGCGCCGCCCGTTTTCCAGAGCGTCCGGCCGCGACATCTTCCGCCTGCCTGCCGGACCGGAAAGGAGGACCTCACATTGTTCAGGAAAGCTGATCTGCGGGACCTTGACCAGATCGAGGAAACCTGCTTCGAGCACTTCCGGCACGAGGAAGAGCACGGCGCCTTCACGGTCTTCAGAAAAGACGTCTACCCGACCCGGAAGGACGCGGAAAAAGCCATAAAATCCGGCTCTCTGCATGTGCTCGAGCAGGATGGGAGAATAGCCGGGAGCGTCATCGCGGACCACCTGCAGCCCGAGGAATACGCGCGAATCCCCTGGCGCTTCGCCGCCTCCCCGGACCAGGTGCTGGTGCTCCATCTGCTCCTGGTGCGTCCCTCCCTGCAGGGGCGCGGCATCGGGACGGCGCTCGTCCGCCATGTGCTCGACCTGGCAGAGAGCAGGGGCTGCCGGACGGTCCGGCTCGACACGGGGAGCCGGAACATCCCCGCGGTCTCGCTGTACAGAAAAACGGGCTTCCGCATCGCCGCAGCCGCCCCCATGCTGGTGGGCGGCAAAATCCGGCATGCCGATCACCTCTTCCTGGAAACGGCCCTTCCCTCCGCCTCTGCGTCCGGGAACTGACCCGCGCCTGAGGCAGCAAGAAGAAAGGCGGACGGCTTTTTTCCGCCGTCCGCCTTCTCCTTGCGTGCACTGTCCGCGCTACTTCGCGGGTGTCTGCTTCTTTTCAGCCTTCTTTTCGGGCTTCTGTTCTTCCGTTGCCTTGGGGGCGGGAGCAGCTTCGGAGCTGACCTCTTCCGGCGCGGCCGGCGGATCCTGGGTGACGGGCTTGAATTCGATCTTCAGCTTGTTCACTTCGTCGAGGAACTCGGCCGTCACGTCGCAGGCGGGGTCGCTGTCCACGACAGCTTCCGAACGGACCAGCATCCTGAGCTTCTTCTGCTGGCGGAAGGTCTTGGCGGTCTGCAGAATGTGCTCGATGAGCGTATTGGTCACGTTCTGCTCTTCCGTGTTCAGGCGCGTCTGCATGCCCATGAACATGGTCTCAAGGATCTGTCTTTCCTTTTTGTCATCGCCGCTTTTCTGGACCTTGGCCTGCTGAGCCGCGATCTTGTCGTTGAAATCCTTCTGGATCTTTTCCAGGAAGGCGCCGGCGGCCTTGCCGGGCTCGCTGTCCCTGAGGACCCGGCCCAGATCAATGACGCCCACGTCGTTCTGTGCCTGAGACTCGCAGGCACCGAGCATGAGAGAAAGCACAAGCAGAGGAAGAAGCAGGCGGCGCATAGACATGAGGGACCTCGTCTCGGGGCGGAGCCCGATGGATGCAGTGTGAAAATACCCGTCCCTCATACTGTGTTTGCGGCCTCTCTTCAAGTTTTTTTCTTCCGCTTCCGGCCGGTCCCCGGCAGACGTACAAAGCCCCCGTTTCTCCCGGAACGCTCCCCGCGCGGGCGCCCTTTCCGCTCCCGTTCCGGAAGGGCTGAACCGGCAGTCCGTTTCAGACAGGGACAGGCAACGCGGCCGAAACCGGCGGACAGGGACGGATCCTTTCTGACAAGGCCGGCCTTTCAGGCTCCGTTCCGGGAAGCGGAGGGAGGCAGGCGCAGAATTCTCCGTCCGGCGCCGGGACTGGAAAAGCGCCCCGAAAGGCGCTATCCCGTGAGACATCGGCGCGGCTCATGCCGGGAATCAGGAGAGGCGGCGGCCTGCGCCGTCTTTTCCGCTCCGCCCGGAAGGATCACTCTTTTCCCCCTCCCCGCTCCGTCTCCGCTCCCTCCCGCGCCCCTCTTCCGAGTACCCCGCATGACCCGAACACGTCCCCCGCGTCCCCGCCCCAGAGCCTCCGCGCCCGCCCCGGCCTCTCTGCCCCTGGGCCCCGACAAGCCCTGGCTCGCGCCTCTGGCGGGCTACAGCGATCTCCCCTTCCGGCTTCTCTGCCGCGAGCACGGCGCCGCCTGCTGCGTCACGGAAATGGTGAGCGCCAAGGGACTCGACTTCGGAGGGCAGAACACCTGGCGGGTCCTGGAAACCTCTCCCGACGACGCGCCCCTCGTCGTCCAGCTCTTCGGGGCGGAGGCCCCGGTCCTCGCCCGGGCCGTGCGCCTGCTGCGCGAGGCGGGCTTCGCCTGGTTTGACCTGAACATGGGCTGCTCCGTGCCCAAGGTGGCCCGCCAGGGCGCGGGCTCGGCCATGCTCCTCGATCTCGGCAACGCCCTCGCCTGCGCCAGGGCCATGATTGCCGAAGCCGAGCCCGGGCATGTGAGCTTCAAGCTCCGTCTGGGCGTCACGGAGGCCTCGCAGCCCTGGCTGGATCTGGCCCTGCGGCTGCAGGAGGCCGGAGCCGGCCTCATCACCCTCCACCCCCGCACGGCCCGCCAGGGTTTCGGGGGCGAAGCCCGCTGGGAGGAAATCGCAAAGGCCCGGGAGGCCCTGGACATCCCGGTGCTCGCCTCGGGCGATCTCCTCTCGGCCGAAGACGGCCTGAACTGCCTGGAAAAGACCGGGGCCAGCGGCCTCATGTACGCCCGCGGCGCCCTCACCTGTCCCTGGATTTTTTCCGACCATCTGACCCTGCTCCGGGGGGAGAGCCCCGTCCCCCGGACCAGAACGGAAATCCGGCGCATGATCGAGCGGCACATGGAGCTCATCAGTCTCTGCGGCACGGAAGAAAACGCTCTTTTCCGCCTGCGCAGCATCGTGCCCAGATACGTGCGCACCCTGCCCGGCATCAGACACCTGCGCCAGCGGCTCTGCCAGTGCCGCAGCTTCGGGGAGCTGGACGACATTCTCGCGGCCTTCCTGGGCGACGGAGACGAGGCGACGGACTGAACGACACCCCTTTCCCTGCAATTTCGGAGGCAAGACCTATGGACGTGGTACGAGCCCGCACCGCCGGCTTCTGCATGGGCGTCAGCCTGGCGCTCCGCAAGCTGGACGACGCCATAAAGACCCATGCCGGCCAGGCCCGGCGCATCTGCACCTTCGGCCCCATCATCCACAACCCCCAGGTGCTGGCGGACTACGAGCGCCGCGGCGTGGTCTGCCTGCAGGCCACGGACGCCCTGAAATCCGGCGACATCGTGGTCATCCGCGCCCACGGCGTCACCCGGCAGGCCGAGGCCCAGATCCGCGCCTGCGGCGCCGAGATCATCGACGCCACCTGTCCCAGGGTCAAGAAGGCCCAGACCTCCATCGCCGCCTCCACCCGGGACGGCTCCTCCCTGCTTCTCTTCGGGGAAGCGGACCACCCCGAGGTCCGCGGGCTCGTCTCCTACGCCTGCGGCGACAAGGTCGTCTTCCCGGATCTGGAGAGCCTCAGAAAGCGGGACATTTCCCCCGAGCGCTCCTGGGTGCTCGCCTCCCAGACCACCCAGGACGCGAGCCAGTTCACGGCCATCCGCCGCTACCTCCGGGAGCGGCTGCCGCGCATGACGGTGCTCGCCACCATCTGCGACGCCACGGGCGAGCGCCAGAAGGAAGCCCGGGCCATCGCGGGCGATGTGGACGCCATGGTGGTGGTGGGCGGACGCCAGAGCGGCAACACCCGCCGTCTGGCCTCCCTGGCCGCCGAGAGCGGCATCGCCACCTTCCATGTGGAGGACGTGCGCGAGCTGGAGCCCGCGGACTTCCGGGGCATGGCCCGCATCGGCCTCACGGCCGGCGCCTCCACCCCCAAGGATCTCATCGACCGGGCCGAAAACTGGCTGCTGGGTCTGCCGGGAGCGGGGAGGCGCGCCTGAAAGATCCCCGGAAGAGGCCGCGAGGAGCCGCCTCTTCCTCAGCGGATCCTTGCCAAAAGCCCCTTTCCGGCATAGCATTCCCCTGATCCAGTCTCTTCCAGGAACCCTGTTCCAGGTGCTCCCATGCCTTTTGTTCTCGGCACAGCCGGCCACATCGACCACGGCAAGACGACCCTCGTCCAGGCCCTCACCGGCATCAACTGCGATCGCCTGGCCGAGGAGCGCAGGCGGGGCATCACCATCGAGCTGGGCTTCGCCTGGCTGGATCTGCCGGACGGCCAGCGCCTGGGCATCGTGGACGTGCCCGGTCACGAGAAATTCATCAAAAACATGGTGGCCGGCGCGGCGGGCATCGATCTCCTCCTGCTCGTCATCGCGGCCGACGAGGGGGTCATGCCCCAGACCCGGGAGCATCTCGAGATCTGCTCCCTGCTCGGCATCCGCCGGGGGCTGGTGGCCCTCACCAAATGCGACGCGGTGGACCCCGACTGGCTCGAACTCGTGCGCGAAGACACGGCGAAGTTTCTCGCCGGCACCTTCCTCGAGGGCGCGCCCGTCCTGCCCGTCTCGGCTCTCACGGGGGAAGGCCTTCCGGCCCTGAAGGAGGCCATCGCCCGGGCCGTGCGTGAAATCACCGTCACCGGCCGCACGGATCTCTTCCGCCTGCCCGTCGACCGGGTCTTTTCCCTGAAAGGCTTCGGCACCATCGTCACGGGCACGGTCGTCTCGGGCCGGGCGGCCCAGAACCAGGAGGTCCAGGTCTACCCCGACGGCCCCAGGACCCAGATCCGCTCCCTCCAGCGCCACGAGGAGCCCTCCCTGGAGGCCCATGCGGGCGAGCGCTGCGCGGCCAATCTCCAGGGCCTCGAAGTGGCGGACATCCGCCGCGGCGACACGATCGCGCTGCCGGACACCCTGTTCCCCTCCGACCGCTTTCTCGCGCGTCTCGTCTGCCTCCGAAGCTCCCCCATCGCCCTGAAAAACCGCACGGAGCTCCATTTCCACCACGGCACCCTGGAGACCCAGGCCCGGGTCCATTTCCCGGACCGGGAGGAACTCGGGCCCGGCGGCGAGTCCCTCGCCGAACTGCGCTTCGAGCGTCCCCTCGTCGCCGTCTTCGGGGACCATTGCGTGCTCAGGGCGGCCTCGCCCCTGCGCACCGTGGCGGGCGGCCTCATCATCTCGCCCCTGCCGCCCGCCCTGCGGGCCAGGGATCCCGGAAGGGCCGGAAAGCTCGCCCTCCTCGCCCGCCTGCCGGCCCTTTCCGAAGCCGGAGAAGACGCCCGGCTCACGGCCTCCGTGCTCGAGCTCCGAGGCCCCGCAGGCGCCTCCCACGCCCTGCTGCGCGTCCTCACGGGCCTCCCGGAAAAGCGCCTGGACGCGGCCCTTCAGAGCCTCTCCTCCGCCCGCGAAGCCCTCTGCTGGGACAGAGAGGCGCGCATGTGGACGGAAAGACGGCATTTTGACGCGCTGGCCGAGGCCTGTCTCGCCCGGGCCAGGGAACTGCACGAAAAGAATCCTCTCCAGGCGGGCTTTGCCCGCCAGGCCCTGGAAGGGACCTGGAGCGGGGATCTTCCCCCCAGGCTCACGGCGGCCGTTCTGGCCGCCCTGCTCAGAGACGGCCGCCTCGCCTCCGCGGGCGAGCTCATCCGGCTGCCCGGCGCGAAGGTGGTCCTCGACAGGGCCCAGCAGGCCCTGCGCGAGGGGCTTCTGGCGGCCTGCCGCAGGGCCGGACGCACGCCGCCCGGTCTCAGGGAGATTCTGGCCGATCTGGGCGTCAGCGAAAAGGCGGCCGCTCCCGTGCTCAGGGTGCTCACCGCCGAGGGGAGCCTCGTGAAGGTCCGCGAGGGGCTCTACTACGCGGGCGAAACGCTCTCCGGCATCATCGCCGAAACGGCCCGGTGGTTTGAGACCCACGACGATCTGACCCTGAGCGACATGCGGGAGCTCTTCGGGCTGTCCAGAAAATATCTCATCGCCCTGCTCGAGTATCTCGATCAGGAAAAGATAACCGTCCGCATCGGCGACAGGCGCCAGTTCCGCGGCCGTCTGTCCGCCGCGGTCCCCCGCGAAGCCCCCCGGGGAGCGGGCGGAGCGGACTGAAGGAGGAAAAGCCATGAAAATCATTGTCATCGGCGGCGTTGCCCTGGGCCCCAAGGCGGCCTGCCGCTGCAAACGCCTGGCCCCGGACGCCGAGGTCACGCTCTTTGACGAAAACACCCTCATCTCCTACGGCGGCTGCGGAATTCCCTACTACATCGCCGGCGACACCCAGGATGTGAGGGATCTCTGCTCCACGCCCTACCATACTCTCCGGAATCCCGACTTCTTCCGGGACATGAAGGGCGTCACGGTGAAAATCCGCACCCGCGTCACGGCCATCGACCGCGCGGCGAAAACCGTCACGGCGAAAAACCTCGACACCGGCGAAGAGACCGTCCACCCCTATGACAGGCTCGTGCTGGCCACCGGCGCGACCCCCCGCAGGCCCGACGTGCCCGGCAGCGATCTGGCCAATGTCTTCACCCTGACCAAGCTCGAAGCCGCCGAAAGCGTCCGGAAGATGATGGAAGGCGGCCGGGCCGCCACGGCCGTGGTGGTGGGCGGCGGCTTCATCGGCCTGGAAGCGGCCGTGGCCCTGGCCGACATGTGGGGCGTCAAGGTCAGCGTCGTGGAAATGATGGACCAGATTCTCCCCGGGGTGCTCTCCCCCAGCCTCGCAGCCATGGCGGCGGAGGATCTGCGCTCCCACGGCGTGGACGTGTACCCCGGCGAAAAGGTTCTGCGCATGGAAGGCGAGGGCAGCGTGGCCAGGGTCGTCACGGACAGACGCACGCTGGACGCCCAGCTCGTGATCTATTCCATCGGCTTCCTGCCCAACGGGCAGCTCGCGAAGGAGGCCGGCCTCGAAGTGACGGACCGCGGCGCCGTCATCGTCAACGAGCGGATGCAGACCTCGGATCCCGACATCTACGCCGGCGGCGACTGCTGTTCCATCAGAAACATCATCACGGGGCAGCAGGGCTACATGCCCCTGGGCAGCATGGCCAACCGCCAGGGCCGCGTCATCGGCACCAATCTCGCGGGGGGCTCCGCCACCTTCCCGGGCTATGTGGGCACCTGGGCCGTCAAGCTCTTTGACAAGTGCTTCTGCGGGGTGGGCCTCACGGGCGAAACGGCCCGCCGGGCCGGCCATGACTGCGTGAGCGTCATCGCCGAGCAGCTCGACAAGGCCCATTTCTATCCGGAAAAGGAAATGATGAGTCTGGAGATCACCGCGGAGAAGGGGAGCCGGCGGGTGCTGGGTCTCCAGGGCTGCTCGCCCGACGGCGACGCCCTCAAGGCCCGCGTGGACGCCGTGGCGGCGGCCCTGCAGTACGCCAGGCCCACGGTGGACGACATCTCCAATCTGGAAGTTTCCTACGCGCCTCCCTTCGCCGCCGCCATGGACGCGGTCAACGCCGTGGCCAATGTCTGCGACAATGTTCTCGCGGGAAGAGTCCGCATGATCACGCCGGAAGCCTTCCTGGAACTCTGGAAAAACCGCGCCGACGGGAAGGTCTTCTTCATTGACGCCCGGCCCCAGAAGGCCGGCGAGGCCGTCCAGGCCGAACATCCCGAATGGCACGCCCTGTCCCTGGAGGCCATCCAGACCCGCTGGAACGAAGTGCCGGCGGACAGGCCCGTGGCCATCACCTGCAACACGGGCCTGCGCGCCTACGATGCCGTGCTCGTGCTCGCGAGACACGGCATCACGGATGTGGTGCAGGCCATGGGCGGCATGCAGTCTCTCCTGAAACAGGGCGGAAAACTCTGAGCCTTTCAGGCTGTCCGGAGACCTTTCCGAAAAAAAAGCCCCGGAGCGGATCAGCCGCACCGGGGCTGTTTTTTTCTTTTTTTCTGCCGGGAAAAACCCCTGTCAGGATCTTTTCAAGCGCTGTTTCTTGTGCTAGACCCCCCGCCAGCTGAATTGTGCTGGAAACAAGGTTCGGGAGAAGGCCGTTTTCCTCTGGCACTTCTCTCGGGCTGTCATCACTATATGATTGGAACCGGGAAGAGATAGACTCTCCCACATCAGGAGGATTATATGGCCAAAATGAAAACCATGGATGGCAACAACGCGACCGCATGGATTGCGTATGCGCTTTCTGACACCGCCGCCATCTACCCCATCACCCCGTCTTCCGTCATGGGTGAAGTCGTCGATGAGATGGCCTCCAAGGGCGTCAAAAACCTGATGGGTCAGACCGTCGCTGTCCGCGAAATGCAGTCCGAAGCCGGCGCCGCGGGCGCCGTGCACGGCATGCTGGCCGCCGGCTCCCTGACGTCCACCTACACGGCGTCTCAGGGCCTGCTGCTCATGATTCCGAACATGTACAAAATCGCCGGTGAACTGCTTCCCGGCGTTTTCCATGTTTCGGCCCGTGCTCTCGCCAGCCATGCCCTGTCCATTTTCGGTGACCATCAGGACGTCATGGCCTGCCGCCAGACCGGTTTTTCCATGCTCTGCTCCTGCTCCGTTCAGGAATGCATGGATCTCGCCCTTGTCGCCCATCTCTCCGCTCTGGAATCCAGCGTGCCGGTGCTGCACTTCTTCGACGGCTTCCGCACCTCCCATGAAATCCAGAAAATCGAGCAGATCGACTACGAAGAGATCAGAAAGATCGTGCCCTGGGACAAGGTGGCCGAATTCCGCGCCCGCGGCATGAATCCCGAGCATCCGAACATCCGCGGCACCGCCCAGAACCCCGACATCTACTTCCAGAATGTCGAAGCCGCCAACGCCTTCCACAATGACGTTCCCGCCATCGTGGAAGCCAACATGCAGAAAGTGGCCTCCATCACCGGCCGCAAACATCATCTCTTCGAATACTCCGGCCATCCGGACGCCGACCGCATCATCATCAGCATGGGTTCGTCCTGTGAAGTCATCGACGAAACCATCCAGCACCTGGTGGCCGGCGGCGAGCGCGTGGGCCTCGTCCGCGTGCATCTGTACCGTCCCTTCTCCGCGGAACATCTGCTCAAGGCCCTGCCTCTCACCACCAAGCAGATCACCGTTCTCGACCGCACCAAGGAACCCGGCTCCCTCG
>CAZFTQ010000065.1:13612-13842 GCA_964522365.1 uncultured Desulfovibrio sp.
GCTCCCTCGGCGAGCCCCTCTACCTCGACGTCTGCACCGCCCTGCACGAAAAGGGCTGCTGCGGTCCCACCGTCTCCTGCGGCCGCTACGGTCTGGGCTCCAAGGACTTCACGCCCGGCATGGTCAAGGCTGTCTATGACAACATGCTCAGCCTGCAGCCCAAGAACCTCTTCACCGTGGGCATCACCGACGACGTGACCAACCTCTCCCTGCCCGTGGAAGAAGAGCTG
>CAZFTQ010000066.1:0-13786 GCA_964522365.1 uncultured Desulfovibrio sp.
TCTCCGGTGACAATGGAGGCCGATTCCTGCGCTGTCCCGAAAAATACCGTATAGGTCGTGCGAAAGAGGGAAATGCGTATCCCTCCATAGCGGATCCGTGTGATGGAGTCATGTTTCCAGAACCGTCCGTCCCACTCGATGCCCTCGGGAGAAATCCGGAACTTCTTTTTGGAAAAGCCAATCAGCGTCTCGTACGTGATCTCTTTGCGGAGTTTTTCCGACCATTCCTGCGAGTGTTCGCGGCTGCTGCGGATCTGTTCCAGGTCGCGCCCGTCTTTTTCCGCCAGCTCGGCCACGGTGTCGACCTCGAGAAAGACGCCGTGGATCATGTCGGTGATCTGCCTTGAGATCTCAAGATTGTCCCAGTCATTCCAGGACCGCACGGCCAGACCCCGGAGTTTGTGCGCGAGCTCCCGGCTCGCTTCATGCATGAGGCCGCGGCTTCTCGCGCAGACCTGAACGGGCTGCGCCACCAGATCCCAGTTCCTGACGACCTGGCACAGGATGTCCGTCATCTCTTTCAGGGCCGCGTCGGAAATCTTTCCGGCAAAGCCCTCCTCAATGTCCTTGATCAGGTGCTCTATGGTTTCGCTTTCCCGATCGAGAAAGGTCTGCGCCTCCACTTCATAGGCGTCGACCAGGTCCGCGATCAGCGTGGAGATCTCCTTTTGCCCGACATCTGAATCTTCTTCGGCAGCCAGGGTCACCGCCCGGACAAGTTCCCGCGAGGGAAGCCTGTCCAGGGCGGCTTTCATGGACGATCGGTACTGCCCGCGGCAGGCCTTGAGCGATTCCTCGACCAGGGATTGCTCTGAAACTTCCGGGAAGCCCGCGGCCCGTCTGTCCGCGTTGAGGGCGGAGAGGACCTCCGCGGCGTCCACGGCCTCGTAGGTTCGCCCGAGGATGCGCAGCCATCGGGAGAGTTCCTCCGCGCCGGGATTTTTCAGACGCTCCAGAGCCGCTGCCAGGAGATTGGTCCTGGCCAGAGGCGGCAGGGAACTCTCCTCAAGCAGACTCTCCGGCTCGCTGTCGAGTTTCCGCAGGAGTTCCCCTGTCAGTCCGGAGCTGACTCCCGGCAGCCAGGAGACTTCGGCGCGCAGTCTTTTCAGCGGATTCGTCAGGACGGCTCTCGCCTCGGCGCATTCCTCGGCATCGGTAAAAAGGGCCCGTTCTTCCGCCAGTTCCGTGATGCGGCGGCGGGAATCGCGGGGGCTCGCCGAGAGCAGGTGAAAAGGATTTTTCAGCAGGTCCATGGTCATGCTCCGAAAGACGGGAGACGCCCTTGCCGGCGGACGGACATCTTCCCCCGCGCCTAGCCGCGGATGATGTTGGCAGCGTCAAACATGCTTTCCACATCGCCGCCGCCCCGCTGCATTGCGGCGAGCTGACTGACGACGGAACGGAGTCTGTCTATGTCGCCGTCACGCTGAAGCTGCTTGCCTCGCTGCACAAGTTCCTCGAAGCGCTCTCTGTCGGCGTACTGATGAGGCTTGGCCGACATGCGCGTGAACATGTCGATGACGAACCCGTCCTGCCGCCAGAGGATCTCAAAATTTTTGCTCCGCTGCTCGGTCATGAGGTTCTCAAAGGAGCTCTCGTTCTGATCGATGGCCTTCTGTGCGGTCTTCATGAGATTGTCAAAGGCCTTTTCTTCCGACGGCCGCGCGTATTTGCGGATGACTTCGTTGAAGAACGCCTTCGCCTCTTCCAGTTCGCTCTGGCGGATTTCCCTGAGATGCTCTCTGCGGACCTCGGCGAGAAGCTTTTTGGCTTCGTAGACCTTTTCCATGGCTTCCTGGGCCTGCTCGGTGTCCGAGCCGTCCGGGTCAAGGGCGAGGGCGGATTCCAGCTTCTGCCGGGCCTGCTCCAGCTTGGGGCTGTCGACGGTTTTGTCCATGTCTTCCACGCGGGACATGGTTTCTTCGCCTTCTTCGGCAACTTCGGAGGCCGCGGAAGAATAGTCCAGCTGACCTTCCTGACGGGAATAGAAATTCCTGTCCGAGTTGAATGTGGCGCCGATGCACGGGACGGAAATTTCAAGGCGGATGTTGCCGGAATCCAGGATCTCGTAGTCGCAGATCAGATCGGCGCCGGCATGGATGACGCCGTTCTCGAAGTCGGAACCGGAGATCTTCAGGACGCCGATGGGACGGTTGTCCGTCAGGGGCTCGGCGATTTCGCCTTCCCACAGCTTGAAATTGAGGGAGGAGGCGGAGCCGGCCTCGAGAGATTCCCCGGCCTTGAAGGTTTTCTTTCCCTTCCGGGGAAGCGGATCGCCCTTTTTCACCAGAAAGTCCATGACGGGCTTGCCGCCGAGCTTTTCCAGAACTTCGATCCCGATGGAATGGGAGGCCGGGATGGCGTCCACGGTGGCCGCGGTCCGCGTGACGGTGATGGTGTCCCGTTCGAGGGAAACAGGGCCGCCGGAGGGGTCGAAGACGAAAATCCTGTAACTGTTGTCCCCCATTCTGCTCAGCGTGAGCTCCAGAGAGCTGTTCTGCTCCAGGGGGAGCCTGCCCGAGGTCCAGCCTGTGTCCAGACTGTCAATCTGGAACTCCGATCCTTCGGCCGGGGCCCGGTCCGTCCGGAGAACGATTTTCGCCCTGGAAGACGGCGTCCTCGCCGTGAAATTGAAGGCGATGCCCAGCGGGCTTCCCGAGACGATGTGACCCCGCGTGTCCTTCCGCGACCGGCTCCGGGAAGTCCAGTCGATGGATTCGGCAAAGAGGCTCGCGCCCTCGGCGACCGCCGTCATGGGATTCACGTCCATGCTGCCCGGGATCTCCAGCTCGGAGGAGACCCTGTCGCGCAGAGGCTTGTAATTCGTGGGCCCGCCCACGAACACGATGCGCTCGAGGTCCCCGGGAGAAAGCCCGGCGCTTTTCAGTGTCTCGCGGGCCGCCTCGACGGAATCCATGATCTGCTCCGCGATGAGGGCGTCGTAGGTTTCCCTCTTCAGGAGGATGTCCAGGAAGATTTCGTCGCCGTCGAGGTCTCTGACGCGGGTTTCCGCCTCGGAGAGACTGATGACGGACTCTTCCCGGGCGGAGAGCTCTATCTTGGCCTTTTCGGTGGCCCAGGCCACCAGGCGCATGAGGGATCTCCATTCGGGATCGGCGGTGAAGTCTTCAGGAAGATGGAAGTTTTTCAGAAGCCACGGGCAGACGACGGCATCGACGAGCCTGCGGTCGAAGTCTCTGCCCCCGCACATGGCGAGTCCTCCGTGGGAGAGCAGACTGACCCGGCCGTCAAGGCTTTCCGCGATGGCGATGTCCAGGGTGCCGCCGCCGAAATCGTAAATGAGGAACATGCCGTCATCGCGGCGGGAACGCATGACGCTCATGACGGCCGCCACCGGTTCCTGCATCAGGGCGACGTTGCCTATGCCCGCCATGGTCGCCGCCTGCATGGTCGCGTCTTTCTGCATCTGGTTGAAGGCAGCCGGAACGGTGATGACGGTTCCCGTGTCCGGATCGTTTCTGATTTCCTCGGGCAGATAGCCGTAGAGCACCTTGAGGATTTCCGCGGAGCACTCCTCCGGCGTTTTCGTGAGGTTGAGGGCGGTGAACCTGACGGGGGTGCTTGTTCCCATGAGCCGCTTGAAAAGCATGGCGGAGTTGCCGGGGCTGTAGGGGGCGGAGTCGTAGGCTCTTTTCCCGATGTATTTGTTGCCGCGCCTGTCGATGTAGATGGCCGAAGGCGTGACGTCGTTCTGCTCCGGACTTTTCCAGATGCGGGTGTCTTCGCCGTTGTACGAGCAGATGGCGCTGTTGGTCGTGCCGAGGTCTATGCCAACGAAATTTTTCATGATTCCACCTTCCTGAGAATGACGGTTCCGGTCCTGACGATGCCTTCCCTGCCCATGATGACGGGATCCAGCATCTGATCGACGATCAGACTGTCCCCTGAATCGAATTCATCAAGATTCAGGGGAGTCGCCGCGAGGCCCGGATCGTAGGGCTGTCCCTCCACATCAACCGTTTTCAGGCCGGCGCTTTCCAGCCCTTCCGCCGTCTGTTTCAGGAACCAGCGGAGCCGGCTTGCGAAGCGGCTCTTTTCGCCCGCGTCCAGCCTCTGAAGCAGGCGCTCGAAAACCTTTCCGAAACGCCAGGATTCGACGGCCATGCGGATCAGCGCTTCCCGCATCCGCTCCGGCGTCGTGTCTTTTTCTTCGCTCTCTGACATATGTCTTCCCTCTCTGTGCCTGGCTGAGCGCCGGACTTTCCCGGCCTGAGCCCTCTTTCCTTCGGGCGCCGCGCGCCTTCGGCCCGACCCTTTTCCCTCCCTTTCCCGTGCCGGGCCTTTTTCCGGAGGCGTCAGGGGAGGTTCCGGTTGCGGGGCCCGACGCGGGGCCTGTGCGATCGAGGATGAAGACGATCCGGCAGAACCTTGTTTCATGGAAAAACCTCCCTGTGCAGCTTCGGTTTCATTCTTACCCGGAAGGCGGACCTGATTTGTCGCTTCTCAAGAGACAATTTTTTCTTCGCTCCGCTGCCCGCGGATTTCCCGGGGAAAAATTTTTCCCGGAGGCGCCGGGAGGAACGGCCGCTTTTCAGGCGGTCGGAGGCTCCCGGCCGAAGCGTCCGTGATCCTCCGTCCGGAGCCGTCTTTTTTCCGCCGTGAAAAAAGCTCTCCGGAAAAATCTCCTGCAGGGGCGGAAAGGGGCCTTCGAGGCCCCTTGCGCGAGTCGGAGGAACTCTTCGGAGGCAGTTGACCTTTTGCCGTCTTTTAATATAGTTTTCGGCGAATTTGACTGAGCGGACGTCTCCTTTTGTCCCCGCCGTTCCGCAAGGGCCCCCCTGTACCTTTCATTCTGGAGGAATCATGGCCAACAGCGCTCTGATAAAAGATTTTGAACAGATGATCGGCAAGGAAAACGTCTTTTCCAGCGAAGCCGACCGTCGCACCTATGCCTACGACGCCGCAGTTCTCAACCCCGTTGTGCCCGCGTTCGTGCTGCGTCCCACGACCACCGAGCAGCTCGGCCAGTGCGTGGTGAAACTGTACAATGAAGGCATCCCCATGACCGTCCGCGGCGCCGGCACCAACCTCTCCGGCGGCACCATTCCGGACGCCAGCGACACCGTCGTCATTCTGACCTGCGCCCTCAACCGCATCCTTGAGATCAACACCAACGACCTCTACGCCGTGGTCGAGCCCGGCGTGGTCACCGCCGACCTCGCCAATGCCGTCGCCGCCAAAGGCCTCTTCTATCCCCCGGATCCGGGCTCCATGGCCGTCTCCTCCATCGGCGGCAACATCGCCGAGAACGCCGGCGGCCTGCGCGGCCTGAAATACGGCGTCACGAAAGACTACGTCATGGGCGTGGAATTCTTCGACGCCACCGGCGCTCTGGTCAAGAGCGGCTCCCGCACCGTGAAATGCGTGACCGGCTACAACCTGGCCGGCATGATGGTCCAGTCCGAAGGCACCCTGGGCATTCTCTCCCAGGCCATCATGAAACTCGTGCCTCCGCCGAGAGCCTCCAAGGCCTGCCTGGCTGAATTCGACGACATGCAGAAAGCCGCCGAAGCCGTCGCCGGCATCATCGCCGAGCACATTCTGCCCTGCACCCTGGAATTCCTGGACAACAACACCATCGTGAAGGTTGACGACTTCACGAAGATCGGTCTGCCCAGAAAGGCCGCGGCCATCCTGCTCATCGAAGTGGACGGCCATCCGGCTCAGGTGGCGGACGACGCCGAGGCCGTGGAGCGCGTGCTCAAGGCCTGCGGCGCCACCAATGTGCATGTGGCCAAGGACGCCGCCGAAAAGACCCAGCTCTGGGAAGCCCGCCGTCAGGCCCTGCCCGTGCTCGCCCGCGTGAAACCCACCACCGTCCTCGAGGACGCCACGGTGCCGCGCTCTCAGATCCCCGCCATGATGCAGGCCATCACCAACATCGCCAAGAAGTACCGCCTGGACGTGGGCACCTTCGGCCACGCCGGCGACGGCAACCTGCATCCCACCTTCCTCTGCGACAAGCGCGACAAGGAAGAATTTGCCCGCGTGGAAGAAGCCATCGACGAGATGTTTGACACCGCCATCAAACTGCATGGCACCCTGTCCGGCGAACACGGCATCGGCACTGCCAAGGCCAAGTGGATGGAGAAGGAAACCTCCCGCGGCACCATTCTCTTCTCCCGCCGCCTGCGCAAGGCGCTGGATCCCAAGGGCCTGCTCAATCCCACCAAGCTCGTCGGGATTCTTGGAGGCAAATAATGGCCGATGTGAAATCCCTTGTCCGCCGCCTCATGACCCTTGAGGACAGGCTGATCGCCTGCATGCGCTGCGGCAACTGCCAGGCTGTCTGTCCCATGTTCGGGGCCACCCACAAAGAAGGCGATGTGGCCAGAGGCAAGCTGGCCCTGGTGGACGACCTTGCCCATGAAATGTTCCGTGACCCCGAGGCCGTCGCCGACAAGCTGGGCCGCTGCCTGCTCTGCGGTTCCTGCCAGGCCAACTGCCCCTCCGGCGTGCACATCATGGACGTTTTCATGGAAGCCCGTGAAATCGTCTACAACTACCTCGGCCTGAGCGTGATCAAGAAGGCCATCTTCCGCGTCATGCTCGCCAAACCCTGGCTCTTCAACATCTCCATGCGCATCGGCAGCCCGGCTTCCCGGCTGCTCTTCCGCAAAACCCAGACCCCACAGGGCACGGTCACCTCGCCTCTGCTGCGTCCCCTCATCGAGGACCGGCACATCCGCTCCCTGCCCGTGCGTCCTCTCCATGCCCGCGTGGGCGCGCTCAACGAGCCCCGCAAGGCCGGCGGCCTCAAAGTGGCCTTCTTCCCCGGCTGCATGGGTGACAAATACTACGTCGACATGGCCGAGGCCTGCGTCAAGGTCCTCCACCACCACGATGTGGCCATCTTCCTGTCCTCCAACTTCGCCTGCTGCGGCATCCCCGCGGTCTCCAGCGGCGACGGACAGGGCATGGTGGACGAACTCCGCAAGAACCTTGCCATCCTCGAAACGGCCACCTTTGACTACCTGGTGACCCCCTGCGGCTCCTGCACGGCCACCATCAAGGAATACTGGCCCAAGTACGCCGCCCGCATCGACGACGCCGCCGCCGGCCTGGCCAAGGCCATCGCCGCCAAGACCATGGACATCACCCAGTTCCTGGTCGATGTGCTCGGCGTCAAGGCCGTGACCCCCAACGCCAACGCGGTGTCCGTGACCTACCACGACTCCTGTCACCTGCGCAAAGGCCTGGGCGTTGTCAGCCAGCCCCGTCAGCTGGTGCAGGCCAACCCGGCCTACCGCTTCGTGGAGATGAAGGAAGCCGAACGCTGCTGCGGCTGCGGCGGTTCCTTCACCCTCTACCACTACGACCTCTCCCGTCAGATCGGCCAGCGCAAGCGTGACAACGTGGTCGCCAGCGGCGCCCGCGTCGTCTCCGCGGCCTGCCCCGCCTGCATGATGCAGCTGGAGGACGTGCTTTCCCACAACGGCGACCCCGTCACCGTGAAGCACCCCGTGGAAATCTACGCCGAGACCCTCTAGTCCCGCGAACCCTCTGACCTGACGCTTTTTATGTGCCCGCCGCAGGCTTCTGCGGCGGGCACTTTCCGTTTCGGGCTCCGGCACGGCCGACGCTTGCCGTTGCGGGGAGGCATGGGCTATGCTGGAGGGAGCCGCGGATCCGCCCGGACGGATCCGGAAGCGCCGCATCTTCCCGTACATCCAAAGACACCGCCGGCGGCCGCCGGCGGAAAAAAGGAGAGCTCCATGGGCATTCAGGCCGCACTCGTGCTTGCCGCCGGCAAGGGAACCCGCATGCATTCGTCCAGACCCAAGGTCCTGCAGACCCTGCTGGGCGAGCCCATGATCAGCTATGTGCTGGCCGCCCTGAGCCCGCACTTCGGCGGAAATGTCTGGCTTGTGGCCGGACACGGCGCGGATCTCCTCCGGAAAGCCGTGCCGGACGGCCGTTTTGTCCTGCAGCAGGAGCAGCTGGGCACGGGCCACGCTCTGGCCTGCGCCGTGGACAGCCTCAGGGCCGCCGGAGTGGAGCGCCTCCTCGTCATCAACGGCGACATCCCTCTGGTGACGGCCGAGGCCCTGGGCGCTTTCCTTGCCCGGGCCGGGGACGCCGATCTGGCCTTTGCCACCATCACGCTTCCCTCGCCCGGCGCCTACGGCCGGGTGGTCAGAAAGGACGGCGCCGTGACGGGCATCGTGGAGGCCAAGGATTACGACGAGGCCGGGCTCGGCGAGCCCACGGGCGAAGTGAACGCCGGCCTCTACTTCCTCTCTCTGGAGCTGGCCGAAGAGCTCCTTCCCAGGCTCTCCAACGCCAACGCCGGCGGCGAGTACTACATCACGGACCTGGTGGGCCTGGCCCTGGAGGCCGGCCGCCGCGTGGAAGGGGTGGAGTGCGGCGAGGCGCCGGAACTTCTGGGCGTCAATTCCCCTCTGGAGCTGGCGGAGTCCGAGGAACTGCTGCGGCGGCGCCGCAACACAGAGCTGCTCGCCTCGGGCGTCATTCTGCACGGGGAGGCGGGGGTGCGCATCAGTCCCTTCGCCGAGGTGGAGCCCGGCGCGGAGATCACCGGGCCCTGCGAGATCACGGGGCGCTGCCGCATCCACGCCGACGCCCGCATCATGACCTGCTGCGTGCTCAGGGACAGCGAAGTGGAAGGCGGGGCGGAAATCCGGCCCTTCTCCCACCTGGAGCAGGCCCTGGTCCACGAGGGCGCCCTGGTGGGTCCCTACGCCCGGCTCAGGCCGGGAGCGGAACTCGGCCGCAACTCCCATGTGGGCAACTTCGTGGAGCTGAAGAAGACCTATCTCGGGGAAGGGGCCAAGGCCAACCACCTGAGCTATCTGGGCGACTCCACCATCGGCAGCGGCACGAACATCGGCGCGGGCACCATAACCTGCAACTACGACGGCAGGAACAAGCACCGGACCGTCATCGGCGAAAACGCCTTCATCGGATCCAACACGGCCATCGTGGCCCCCGTGCAGGTGGGCAGCAACACCCTCATCGGGGCGGGGTCCACCATCACGAAGGACGTGCCCGACGGAGAACTCGCCATCGCCCGCACGCGCCAGAAGAACCTCGGTCTGCGCCTTCTCCGGCGCGGAGACTGAAGGCGGGCGGAACGGAATCCGGAGCGGATCAGTTCGCGCCGGAGCGATTCTCCGGCGCCCGGGCGCGGCGTCCATGCCGCAAGGCTCCGACATGACGGGGAGAGGCCCGGACGGCCCCCACAAACAAAAGGCGCTTCGTCTTGCCAAGGAAAAGGGCATGGGATATAACTCAGTCATGGACATTCTTCAGCGCCTTGAGGACCAGGTGCGCCGGCTCGTGTCGGAGCGCCGGGATCTCCAGGGCAGGCTCGCAGAAGCCGAGGAGAAATGTTCGGTGTTACTGGAGGAAAACCGGACCATGCGTCAGGCCCTTGATTCCCGCGAGGCTGTCAGAGAGGAGGCTCTGGCCAGAATCGACGCGGCACTGCGGAAGGTCGAGGCTCAGATCGGCGCGGAGAAGGTTTTGTGACAACCGGGAACAACAGTCTGACCATACTGGGTCTTCCCCTTGCCCTGAAGGCGGGCGCCGACACGGAGCGCATCCGGGAGTCGGCGGCTCTGGTGGAAGAGCGGTATGAAACCCAGGTTCGCAGATCCGGGGGCGGGCAGAGCAAAAATGTTCTGCTGACCTTCATGGCTCTGGGACTGGCTGATGAGCTGCTTCAACTCCGAAAACAGCTGGACGAGACGGAATCCCGTCTGACCGGGCTGCTGTCATATATGGACGAAACGCAATAAAGGACGCAACAGATCCCCTGGAGGGTACGAGATTCCTGGCCCAGTGCTGACCGAACAAGCTTACTGAAAGGGAGCCGGTTGCTGCTTCCCCTGTGCAAGCCCGACGCTGATCGGGATCCCTAACGGATGCACACTGGAGCCCACCCTGGGAAACCGGGTTCTACATTGGCAAGGAAAACGGCCCTGCCGGGGGATCTGTCTTCTTTCTCTCCGGCATGCCATCAGCGCCGCGCCCGGCCGCGCGGCCGTCCCAGGCTTCACCATGAAGGAAATCCCTCCGACGTGGCCTTTTTTTTCCGTCCTCTCCCCCGGGGCGGACGGAGAAGACCGCGGCGGACCTGCCGGGAAGGCTGTTCCCGTTCAATATACTGAAAGGGATTTCCGATGGCTCTTCTGTATGTTTCACTCTCCCTGGCCGCGGGTTTCGGGGCCGGGTGGTTTGTACATAAATTCATCACGACCAAGCGTCTCTCCGATGCCGACACGCTGGCCCGCCGCATAGTCCTGGAGGCCCGCAAGGAGGCGCAGGCCCAGAAGAAGGAACTCATTCTTCAGGGCAAGGACGACCTCTTCAACCAGAAACGGGAGCAGGAAAACGAGTTCAGGGACAGGGAGCGGGAAATAAAGGCCCGCGAGCGCAAGCTGGAGGACATCAGCACCCGGCTGGAGGAAAAGGCGGAAAAGGCCACGGCCAGGGAACAGGAACTGCTCACTCAGGAAAAGGATCTGGCCAGACGCGAGCGCCAGCTGGAAGAGAACGAAAACTACGTTCAGAACCGCATCGAGGAGCAGGAACGCAAGCTGGTGGAGATTGCCGGGCTGACCCAGGAGGAGGCCCGCAACCGTCTCATGGAGGAAGTGCGGGCCAAGAGTCTGCACGAGGCGGCCCGCATGGCCCGCCAGATCGAAAGCGACGCCAAGGACCAGGCCGACCGCAAGGCCCGGGAAATCATCTGCAGCGCCATCCAGCGCTATGCCGGCGACTATGTGGGCGAGCAGACCGTCACGGCCGTGAGCCTGCCCTCGGAAGACATCAAGGGCCGGATCATCGGCCGGGAAGGCCGCAATATCCGCTCTCTGGAGGCGGCCACCGGCGTGGATCTCATCATCGACGACACGCCCGAGACCGTCATCCTCTCCGCCTACAGTCCCCTGCGCCGTGAAATCGCCAAGATGGCCCTGGAACGCCTCATCCAGGACGGCCGCATCCATCCCGCCCGCATCGAGGACGTGGTCCAGAAGTGCACCCAGGAAATGGACGTGCACGTCCGCGAGATCGGCGAGCAGGCCACCTTTGACGCCGGAGTGCACGGCATCCATCCCGAGATCGTCCACTACCTGGGCCAGCTGCGCTACCGCACGAGCTTTACCCAGAATGTGCTCCAGCACTCCCTGGAGGTCTCCGCTCTCTGCGGCCTCATGGCCGCCGAGCTGGGACTGGACGAAAAGAAGGCCCGCCGGGCCGGTCTGCTCCACGACATCGGCAAGGCTCTGGATCACGAGATCGAAGGTCCCCACGCCCTCATCGGCGCCGACATCGCCAAGAAATACAACGAGAGCAAGGACATCGTGCACGCCATCGCGGCCCACCACGAGGACGTGCGGCCGGCCACGGCCCTGGCCGTGCTCGTCCAGGCGGCGGACTCCATCTCGGGCGCCCGGCCCGGCGCCCGCAAGGAACTGCTGGAAAACTACGTCAAGCGCCTGGAAACCCTGGAAGCCATCGCCACCGGCTTTGAAGGGGTCGCCAAGGCCTACGCCATCCAGGCCGGCCGCGAGGTGCGGGTCATGGTCAATGTGGACACCGTGGACGATGACATGACCTTTGTGCTCTGCAAGCAGATCGCGGAAAAAATCGAGAAGGAACTCACCTATCCCGGCCAGATCCGCGTGACGGTCATCCGCGAGCGGCGCTGCGTGGGCTGCGCCAAGTAGTCAGGCCCGGAAAAAGCGAAAAAAAGAGGAGGGCGGCCGAACGGCCGTCCTCTTCTTTTCCGGTCGGGCGCGGGGAGAGAAAACCGGAGGGAGGCGGGCCTGCAACGATGACAGGTCCGGCCTCTCTCACATCTCCGGCAGGTTCCCGGGACCCCGGTTCCGGCGGCAGGGGAGGCGGCATGGCCGGACCTTTCACGGCCTCGTGCAAGGCCTCGGGGGGCCTGTCCGGGCCGGCCGCCGCGCGAAGAAGGCCCCTCCGCGCAGAATGGCCGCGGGACCGGCCGCAAGGGAGCCTTCAGGCCGGACAGGGGGCGGCTTTCGTTCCGCCGGAAGGCCGGCTTTCCGGGTGAGAATGAGCGTGCCCGCAGGGATCAGGCCGGATGGACGTGGCCGTGACCGCCCGCGCAGGTGTTTTCCATGGTGAAGTCCGGGAGTCTGTTCTCCAGCCAGGCCTGAACGGCGTCGCGCACCGTGGCGGCGGAGGAGGCCAGGAACACCCTGATGCCCAGCTGCCCGCAGCCCGTGAGCGGACGGCGGCCCATGCCGCCGGCCAGCAGGACCGTGACGCCGTGGTCGGCCAGATGCTGGACGGAAGCCATGCAGCCGCCCTGCTGGTGGGGGATGCCGGGCAGGGTGGAGACGGCCTTGACGGCGCTGTTCTCCACTTCCACCAGGGTGTAGATTTCACAGTGGCCGAAGTGCATGCTCATGGCGGCGTCGAGACCGCCGGGAAGACTGGACGGAACGGCAAGAAGGGCGTTCATGGGGACTCCGAAAAAAAGCGTGAGAGGGTGAGAGAAAAGGGGGCGGATCAGCGGGGTAGGATCTGCGCTTCCAGGGCTTCCCGGGCGGTGGCTGAGCCCGCGCGGCGGACGGCAATGCCCGCGGCGCGGAGCGCCGTGAGAGCCTTCGGGCCCAGGGTTTCCGTGAGCACCAGGCTGACGCCGGCGGCGGCGAGCAGCTCGGCCGCCCGGAGACCCGCGCAGGGCGCCTCCTCCTCCGGCATCTCAAGACTGGAAAAAGTCCGGGACGGCAGCTGAAGAAGGACAAAGGCCCGGGCTCTGCCGAAGGCGGGCTCGACGGCGTCGTCCGGCGAGGGGCCCCGGGAGGAAACGGCCAGAAGCCCGGGCTCTCCCGGGTCTCTGAGCGGAGCGGGCCGGCTGAGGGTGCAGGGGCCGCCCTCGATGCGCAGCGCCTGTCCCCGGCAGAGAACCGTGGCCGCGATGCGCCGGGCACGGGCCAGAATGCGGCCGAAGGTATGGCGCGAGACGCCCATGAAAAGCGCCGCGTCCGAGGCCGAAAGCCCCTCCATGTCCGCCAGGCGCAGGGCCTCCATCTCGTCCAGCTGAAGACAGGCTTCCTCAGTTTCCTCCGGGGAAATCCCCTCGGGCCGGAAACAGGTGACGCCTGGAAGCGCTGCGACGCAGCGGCACTGCTTGGGACGGGGCATGATCTGGCCTCCTGCCGGAACCTCTGGTTCTGCTCAAATGAGCTTAACACAGAAAGGCCGTCTGTCAAGCCGGGCAGCCTGAAAGCGGGCCGGGAGGCGGAGAAAACGGTGGGAAAGGGGCGGGCGGGGAAGAGAAGGGAAAGAAAATTTCCCGGGACTTTCGCCGCGGGGATGAAGCGTCCGCGGGAGGGAGGGAGAGCGGGCTGATCTGCCGAAAAAGGCCCGCGAGGGGCCCGGAAAGCCCCTTTCCGGGACCCAAGACCAAAAAATTTTCCGGGCTGTCCTGGCCCGCGCAAGGCTCTGAAAGGACGGATCATGAAGGAGTGAGGCGGCCCGAACGGCCGCCTCAGGCAAAGTTTTTTCAGCTTTTTTGAAAAAAGTTCTTGACGGGGAGCCCCCAAAAGCCTACAAAGGCCTCTCCCGCGGTTGTTCAGGCCTCCTCCTCCCGCCCTTCATTCAAAAAATGAATTCCGGAAGAAGAAAATGCTTGACGGCCGCAAAGGAAAAGAGCATAAAGCTCGACGCCGCTGAGGAGCGGGGGGTCGAAAGACTCCGAAACCTTGTTCATTGACAAGTGAATAGCGAGAAGAACAGAAACTTTGAGATTCTGATTTCTGCT
>CAZFTQ010000067.1:0-13207 GCA_964522365.1 uncultured Desulfovibrio sp.
CTCCAGATCCTTGACGATCTTGCTTTTTCGGTCGATGGCTCTGCGCAGACTCCAGTAGGTCACGACATTGACCACTCCTTTCAGGACAAGGCAGAGAAGAATGATGGGTGGTGTAAAGCAGACGGTGACGGCAACAAGCGCCAGCGCCGTGATGCCATAGGCATAGACATTGAGAAGGTTGACGACAAAAATGCCCAGCTGATCCTTCCAGGTCAGCGTCTGGAACATGGCCCCGCTGTCTTCAGCCATGTGCTGCACATAGTCGCTGCGGAGAAAATGCTCCAGTATCCGCTCTCCCGCATAACAGGAGACGGACTTTGCGAGCAGGGCGCTTTTCCAGTTCGTGCGCGCCGTCACCAGATTCTTGAGGGCGATGAACGCCACAACGCCGCAGGCGGACAGCAGGACAAAAATCCGCTGATCCGCGCAGATTGCCGCGAGACCCGGCAGTTCGGCAAAGACCCTCCGGGCCAGAGGATGTCCCAGAATCCTCTCAGGCGCCGCCACGCTGATGGCCAGGAAGGACAGGGAACCGACGGACAGAACTTCCACCAGGGCGAGGCAGAGCATCCAGGCAAAAAGACCCGCGACGGTTCGGCGGGATCGTCCGGGCAGCACACGCAGCAAACGGCGCAGATCCCGGATAAGAAGTTTGCCCTGAATGTCCATCTGGCCTCTCGGCTCCGCGCTTTCGGGGGAAAGACAGTGGAAGAAAAGAAAAGACCCCGTGGAAAACCGCGGGGCCTCATATCTGCGAGTCTTGTGCCGGCAGACCCGTCTGCCCGGCTGAAAAATTCCGGTGGCGTCCCCAGGCGGATTCGAACCGCCGTTGACGGCGTGAAAGGCCGGTGTCCTGGGCCGACTAGACGATGGGGACGCACGATGCTCTGAACGGTGGCTGGGCTACAAGGACTCGAACCTTGATTATCGGAGCCAGAATCCGACGTCCTGCCAATTGAACGATAGCCCATTGCTCAGCGCAGTTCTTGTTTTTATGGCAGAACGGCTCGGCTGTCAACTGCTTTTTCCCGGCGGGAAGCCGGGGCCGCGCCCTCTCCGCTCCCCCGCGGGCATTCCGGAAAAGGGAGACAAAAACGGCCAGTCCGGAGAGGACTGACCGTCATTGCTGTCTTTCAGGGAACGCTCAGGGGCTTCCTGACGCGGTTTTTTCTGGCGGGCCCGGAGAGATTCGAACTCCCGGCACACAGGTTCGTAGCCTGTCGCTCTATCCAGCTGAGCTACGGGCCCGCTTGGGGAAAAGGAAGGAAGGGATGGTGGGCCCGGAGAGATTCGAACTCCCGGCACACAGGTTCGTAGCCTGTTGCTCTATCCAGCTGAGCTACGAGCCCACACAAGGGGACAAGCTATTCCTTTTCGGGAAAAAGTCAAAGGAAAGTTTTCGCTACCCGGCGCTCACGGCGTTCACGGCACGGGCAAGACGGGCGATCTTGCGGGAGGCCTGACGACGGTGGATGGCGCCCTTGCCGGCAGCCTTGGCCAGGACGGACGCGGCGCTGCTGAGAGCCTTCACCGCGGCTTCCTTGTCATTGCCGGCCACGGCGGCGCGCACGGCCTTCACGGCGTTGCGGGCGCGGGTGCGGGCGGCGCGGTTTTTGCCAGCCTGAACAAGACTCTGACGATGGCGCTTGAGAGCGGATTTATGGTTGGCCACGATTATCCTCCAGTTGAGCGGGCAAAACGCGCTGCGCTCTTGTTTGCAAGGGAGAGAACCTAGACGTTTCGAGGAACCCTGTCAAGCAGAATCTGAAGCCGTCCGCCGCGGGCCGGCCCGGGGACTAGATCTGCAGAGCGCTGAAGTCGGCCAGCCTGGAGAAGCGGTCGGCAAGGGCGCTCAGCATGGCGAGACGGTTTGCCCGCAGATCGGGATCCTCGCAGGCCACCATGACGCCGTCAAAGAAGGCGTCCACGGAGGGACGCAGAACGGGGAGCACCGCCAGCATGCCCCCGTAGTCCCTGACGGCCCAGAGCTGATCCAGACCTTCCAGGGCCTTCTCCAGCACGGTCGCCAGGGCTTTTTCCGCCTCTTCCCGGAGCAGGGACCGTTTCCAGACGGGCGGAATGACGATGCCCGCCGCCCGCTGCCTGGCCACGATGTTGGCCACGCGCTTGAAGGTCTGCACCGAGAGCACATAGTCCGCGCTTCTGCTGAAGCTCACGAGGGCGTCCAGGCGCCTGTCCAGGCCCAGCACCGTGCGGCAGCCCGATCCGATGGCCGCGTCCACCAGCAGGGTGTCCACGCCCAGACCCTGATAATAGCCGCGCTCGCGTCCCCGGAAGAAGTCCATGAGCCGGTCCAGACTCTCGCTCGGCGGCAGCTTCCAGTCGATCTCGCCGTAGCCCGCCTGAGCCCGGGCAAAGAGCTCGCGCACATCGAGCTCAAAACCGCAGTGACGCAGGATGCGGATGATGCCCAGGGCGCAGCGTCTGAGACCGTTGGGGTCCGCCGTGCCCGTGGGAATGAGATTGAGGCCGAAGCAGCCCGCCAGGGTGTCGGCCTTGTCAGCCACGGAGAGAATCGCGCCGCAGAGGCTGGCCGGGACTTCGCTCTCGGGACCGGCGGGCAGGTACTGCTCGCCCAGAGCGGCCGCCACCTCGGGGGCTTCGCCGAAGCGGCCGGCGTAGATGCCGCCCATGACGCCCTGGAGCGTGTCAAATTCGCCCACCATGCCGGAGACGAGATCGGCCTTGGCGAGACGCCCCGCGCGCGCCGCCTGCGCTTCCAGCTTCGGGGCGCAGACCGAGGCGATCCAGGCGCAGAGGGCTTCGAGCCTGCGGCTCCTGTCGCCCATGCTGCCCAGACCGCGGATGAAGATGACCTTTTCCAGACGCTCCAGCCAGATATCAAAGGAGGCCTTGAGATCCTCACGCCAGAAGAAGCGGGCGTCTTCCAGACGGGCGCGGAGCACCCGCTCCCAGCCGTGCCTGACGATCCGGAGGTCCCTGGGAGTGATGTTGAGGACCGTCACAAAGTGCGGCAGAAGCCGGCCGTCCGCCGCTTCCACCCCGAAGCTCTTCTGGTGGCTCTGCATGCTCGTGAGGAGAACCTCGCGGGGCACTTCCAGATAGCCCTCGTCAAAGTCCGCCAGCAGAGCCACGGGATGCTCCACGAGGCCCGTCACTTCTTCCAGCAGGGCGTCGTTCCAGAGCACCCTGCCGCCCAGGGCGGCGGCCTGGGCGTCGGCTTCCCGGATGAGGATCTCCCGCCTCACGGCGCCCTCAGGCTCGATGCCGCCCTTTTCTCTGAGCAGAGGCAGGAGATCGTCGGCGGACGGCACTTCGAAGGGACCGGGACCGTGGATGCGGTGCCCCCGGGTGAGGCGGCCGCTCGTCACGGGCCCTACGGAGAAGGGGACCACTTCGCCGTCCAGAAGGGCCAGAATCCACTGCAGCGGCCGGGCGTAGGCAAAATCGTGGTCCGCCCAGCGCATGCGCTTGGCAAAGGGAATGCGGGCGATGACGGCGGGACAGATTTCGGCAAGGATGTCAGCCGCGGGCCGGCCGCCCGTGCGCTTCTTCACGGCCACATACTCGCCCTTCGCCGTCGTCACGGAAAAGACCTGGGAAAGTTCCGCGCCGTTGGTCCGGCAGAAGCCCTCCAGAGCCCTGGTGGGCACACCGTCTTTCCAGGCGACCCGGGCGGGCGGCCCGGTGACGATCTCTTCCTTTTCGGCCTGGACGGGCTGGACGCCCTCCACGCGGACAATGGCCCTGCGGGGGGTGGTGCGGCAGGTCACGCCGTCAAAGCCCAGGGACTGCGCGGTCAGAGCCTCCGTGAAGGCGGAGGTCAGAAAGGCTTCCTCGCCCGGCAGAAAACGGGAGGGCAGCTCTTCGCTGCCGATTTCCAGAACAAAGGTCGACATGCGCTTTCCCTCCCTTATTTTCCGAGCAGCGGATGGCCCATTTCCTGACGCTGCGCCACATAGAGCCTGGCCACGGCCGAGGCCAGGGCCCGGACCCTGCCGATGTAGGCCGTGCGCTCGGTGATGGAGATGGCGCCGCGGGCGTCCAGCAGGTTGAAGGTGTGCGAGCACTTCATGCAGCAGTCATAGGCCGGCCAGGCCAGCTTCTGCTCCAGGAGACTCAGGCACTCGGTCTCATAGTCGTCAAAATGGGCCAGGAGCATCCGGGCGTTGGAAGAGTCAAAATTGTAGCGGGACTGCTCCACCTCGTTCTGGTGGTAGATGTCCCCGTAGGTCACATGGCTGTTCCAGCGCACGTCGTAGACGCTGTCCACGCCCTGGAGATACATGGTCAGGCGCTCGAGCCCGTAGGTCAGCTCCACGCTGACGGGCTTCATGTCAATGCCGCCCACCTGCTGAAAATAGGTGAACTGGCTCACTTCCATGCCGTTGAGCCAGACTTCCCAGCCCAGACCCGAGGCTCCCAGGGTGGGCGATTCCCAGTCGTCCTCCACGAAGCGGATATCGTGCTCCGCCGGGTCGATGCCCAGAGCTGCCAGGCTTCCCAGGTAGAGATCCTGAGAGTTTTCCGGATTGGGCTTGAGGATGACCTGGAACTGGAAATAGCGCTGCAGGCGGTTGGGGTTTTCGCCGTAGCGGCCGTCCGTGGGCCTGCGGCAGGGCTCCACATAGGCGACGCTCCAGGGCTCGGGGCCCAGCACACGCAGAAAGGTGTGCGGATTGAAGGTGCCCGCGCCGCACTCCACGCCCAGAGGCTGCTCCACGACGCAGCCCCGTTTGCCCCAGTAATTCTGGAGCGTCATGATGACATCCTGAAAATACATGAGATCCTCACCAGCTGGCGGTCATGTTCGATGAAATCGCCCGTTGCGCCAGGTTATGCCGGCATGAAAGGCCAGCATCTCGTCCAGACAGCGGGCGGCGCCGCGCCGGTCAGCCGGCGCCAGGGAAAGCTCCGGCCAGGCGGAAGGCCAGAGCCGGGCCGCACGGTCCAGCGCCCTCAGGCTCTCCGCGGAGAGCGGGGCGCCCGGGCCCGGCGGAAGAAGTCCGCGGCAGGCGGAGCAGAGAACGCCCCCCTCCCGCACGCTGAAAAAGGCAGCGTCCACAGGTGCCCGGCACCGGGTGCACTGCCGAAATTCGGGGCCGCAGCCCAGGATGGTCATGACCCTGAGCCGGAAAAAGGGCATGAGCAGGCCGCCGCCGTCGCCCTGCTCCCCCAGCAGGCTCAGGGTCTCCTCCAGGAGACGGAAAAAGGCCGGAGCGTTCTCCGGCATGACGGCCGCGATCTCCACCAGGCGGACGCAGTTGGCGGCCGTGCCGAGCAGGGCCGGGGAGGATCGCAGAGGTCCCGGGCCCCTCACCAGCGCGGCTTCGCAGAGATCCGCGTAGCCGCGGCTGCCCGTCCGCACCCGCACATCCAGAATATTGAGGAGATCCAGACAGCCCGCGAAGCGCCTGCGGCTGCGCTGGCCCCCGAAGGCGAAGACCGTCTCCAGACCGTGATCCCGGCAGAGCAGGCGCAGCCAGACATCGTTTTCCCGAAAGACGCCCCTGGCCAGCACGAGGCCCGTGTCGCACCACTCCACCGGGGCGTTTCCGGGGCTCAGCGGCCTTCCCTGAGCGGGAAGGTGATGGTGCGCACCTGCCCCACCCGGCCGCGATCCTGCATTTCGACGCCGTTCTGGAAGATGCGCACGGCGCCTGCGTTGCCGAGACGCACGGTCAGGCTGCCTTCAAACCGGACGGAAAAGGTTTCTCCGGGCTGCAGCGTGCGCTGCACGGGTCTGCCCGCGTCCGCCGTGACCTGGGTCCAGCAGGTGCCTTCGGACACCAGGGTCACCACATTGCTGCCGCCGCCCGGCAGGGTGTCCGGCGTGGCCGGCAGATTGGGATTGACCTGCGCCTCGGGCGCCGCCAGGCCCGCCTGACCGGCCAGGGTGGCGTTGCCCTGGAGCGTGGCCCAGGGGGTGTCCGGCATGACCACGGCGGGCAGACGATCGCGGTCCGTCACCGGATCGTCGGCCGCCAGAGACTGGCCGGGCGCGCCCACGGACGAGACGGAGCCCGCGCCGGCGGGCATGCCGGGAGTGGTCTGGGCCGGCGTCTGCATGCCGGAGGGCAGTCCGGGAACGACCGGCTGCGCGGGCGTCTCCGCGGACTTCGCCTGTTCGGAGCGGTCGCCCGTCTGCCGGGACTGCATGGGGGCGGTGGTCTTCGGCTGGCTGTCGCCCTCGCTGACGATGAGATCGATGAGCCCGAAGTGCCAGACGGCCCAGCCCACGGCGCAGGCGATGAGAAGACTCACCACGATGCCGGCCCAGGGGGTGCGGCGGGCGGGTCTCGCCGTGCGGTCGGGGGCGTAGACCGGCCTGTCCGGAGCGGGCGCGGGGCTGAAGAGCCGGAAGACGGGCTCGCAGTCCTCCGCCGGGATCCTGAGGAACTTCACATAGGAGCGCAGGAAGCCCCTGGCGTAGGCGGGTGCCGGAAAGGCCGTCATGTCGCCTGCTTCCAGAGAGGCGATGTTGGCCTGGGAAAGCTTGAGGCTGCGGGCGGCGTCGGCCTGGCTCAGGCCCTTCGCCTCGCGGGCCTGGCGCAGGGCCGCGCCGAGGGCGGCGAAATCCGTGAAGGGACCGGTCGGGAGAGCCTGCCCGGGGGCGGGCTGATCCGTCTGAGGGAGGTCTTCTTTGACCTGGAGTTCATCGCTCCGAGGGGGAATGTCAGTATGCTGCTGGGACATGACGCGTGCCTGCCTGGCTACATGCGGATATCAATGACGGCCTTTTCCCGGAGCTGTCGGGTGTAGTCCTGGAATCGTTCCTGGGCCTTGGGCATGCGGAGGATGGCGTCTATCTGGGGGCTCGCCTCTTCCAGGGTCATGATGCGCAGAGGCTCCTGCTCGGCGCCCGGCCTGTAGAGGCGCACCTGGGCCCAGAGCTGATCGTTGATCTTGAAGAGATTTGTCACATCGCCCGGCTGCATCTGGTTCAGCCGGCGGGACCACTCCTCGTTGAGACGGTCCCACTGGACCTCGCCCGAATCCCCGCCCTGGTTCCGGGAGGGAAGCACAGAATACTTTCTGGAGGCCTCCAGCCAGGAAATCTCGCCGCTTTTCACCTGACGGGCGATCTTCTGGTAGGGAGCCCTGGGATGGTACACGATGAGGGCCATGTGCAGTCCCTTGCGGTTGTACATGGTGGCCTTGTTCTTCTCGTAGTAGTCCTTGATTTCCTGCTGCGTCACGACGACGCGGCGGCCCACTTCCCTGCCCATGACGCGCTGGCGGATCATGCTGGCGCGCAGATTTTCCCGCATGTCCTTGAGGGTGGTCTTTCCCTTGACCAGTTCCTTTTCAAACTGCTCCCTGGTCAGGCCGCGGGACTGGTACATCTGGGTGATCTCCTTGTCCACGTCCTTGTCCGGGATGGAGATCTCCAGCCGCTTCGCTTCCTGGCGGATGAGGATGTCCAGAATCATGCTGTCCAGCGCCTTGCGCATGATGGCGTCAATGGCCGCCTTGTCCGAAGGTTTGGACGGATTGAGCCCGGCGCGGACGATTTCCGCGCCGGCCGTGCGCTGCAGATCGAACATGGTGATCATCTGGCCGTTGACGACGGCGGCTATCCTGTTGATCTGGGCGGCGTAGGGCTGCGAGGCCAGGGCGAAGACGAGGAGCAGGAAGGCGAGGCAGAAACATTTTTTCACCGCGGATCCCCCATGGAGCAGGAAAAAAAGGCGGAAGGAAGACCGGCGCAGAGGCCGGCGCTGGCCGGGGAAAGGCTTCCCGGGAGAAGATCTCTGTTTTTTATCCATTTGCCCGGGAAAAGGCAACGAACAGGAGCCCGGTTCCCGGGATTTGCCAGAAAAAAAGCGGGCTTTGGCGGAAAGCTCAGGATCGCCGACCGCCGTCCGTGCCCTTTCCTCCCGAAGGTCCGCTCCGTTCACGCACGCTGAGTCTTCTGGGACGCGCCGGGACCGTTTCGCCGGGCCGCGCGGGCGTCCTTCCGGGCCCTCCGGATCCCTTCGACACAAGCACCACCTTTTCGGGCTCTTCGCCGGGCCTGAGCCGCAGATCTTCCAGCTCCTGGCGCAGGAGGGAGAGCGCCTGGATGAAGGAAACAGTCTCCGGCACCGGCAGCGTGAGAGTGGCCGGCGGCAGAAACCGGGCGCCGGGTTTCTGCTGCATGTATCGGAGAATGCGCACGGGATCCGCGGCGGTCTGGCCTTCAGACCAGGTGAGTCTGATGCCGGAGAGACCGAGATCGGCCCGCTCCACCTGCATCGTCCCCAGAAACTGCTTGAAGTCCAGCACGGCCAGGAAGGTCTGAAAGTCTTCCGGGAAGGGGCCGAAGCGGTCCCTGATCCCCAGGGCGATGCGCTCGCGCTCCTGACCGGTGACCGCGCCCGTGAGGGCCCGGTACTGGCGCAGGCGCTCGCCGCTGTCCCGGATGTAGGTCTCGGGGATCCTGGCCGCCACGCCGATGTTGAGCTCGCAGGCGCGATCCCGGTCCGAGACCGTGCCCTTAAGCCGCTCCACGGCCTGCTCCAGCATCTCCAGATAGAGGTCGAGCCCCACCCGGGTCATCTGGCCGGTCTGGGCCTCGCCCAGGATGTTCCCCGCGCCCCGCAGGCGCAGATCCTCCATGGCCACCCGGAAGCCCGCCCCCAGGAAGTCCATGTCCTGGAGAATGCGGAGCCGCTCCTGGGCGTGCTCGGGCATGTGGCGGGCGTCCGGCACCACGAAGTAGGCGTAGGCCTGGCGATCGCTGCGGCCCACGCGGCCGCGCAGCTGGTAGAGCTGGCCGAGACCGAAATTCTGCGTCTGCTCCACGATGAGGGTGTTGGCGCCGGGAAAGTCCAGGCCGGACTCGATGATGGCCGTGCAGACGAGCACGTCCAGCTCCCCGTGCCAGAAGCGGCGCATGTTGGCCTCCACTTCCTCTTCGGGCATGCGGCCGTGCGCCATGGCCACCCGGGCCTCGGGCACCAGGCGCTTCACATAGTCCACCGTGCGGGCAAGGCCCTGGATGCGGTTGTGGACCCAGAAGACCTGCCCTTCCCGGGCCATCTCCCGGCGCACCACGCTCTGCAGAACCTCGTCGCTGCGGTCCAGCACCGCGGTGATGACGGGCTTGCGCTCCATGGGCGGGGTCTCGATGAGGGAGAGCTCGCGGATGCCGGACATGGAGAGCTGGAGGGTGCGGGGAATGGGCGTGGCCGTGAGGGTGAGCACGTCCACGGTCTTCTTCATTTCCTTGAGAAGTTCCTTGTGGCGGACGCCGAAGCGCTGCTCCTCGTCCAGAATGAGAAGACCGAGCCTCGGCAGATGCACGTCCGCCGAAAGCAGGCGGTGCGTGCCGATGAGGATGTCCGTCTCGCCCCTGGCCGCGGCGGCCACGGCCTGGCGCTGGCCCGCCGGGGAGACAAAGCGGGAAAGCAGGCCGATGTTCACGGGAAAGCCCTTCATGCGAGCCCGGAAGGTCTGAAAGTGCTGCTCGGCGAGCACGGTGGTGGGGCAGAGCAGCGCCACCTGGCGTCCGTTGGCGGCCGCCCGGAAGGCGGCCCGCATGGCCACTTCGGTCTTCCCGAAGCCCACATCGCCGCAGATCAGGCGGTCCATGGGCTCGGGCTTGTCCATGTCGGCCAGCACGTCTTCGATGGCCCGGGCCTGGTCCGGGGTGGCTTCGTAGCCGAAGGCGGCCTCGAATTCCCGGTAGAGTTCGTCCGGCGGATCGTAGCGGAAACCCTTGGCCACCTTGCGGTAGGCGTACATCTCCATGAGATCCGCGGCGATCTTTTCAATGGCCTTGCGGGCGCGGTCCCTGCCGCTCATCCAGGCGGCGCTGCCCAGACGGTCGAGCGCGGGGGGCTCGCCGCCTTCCGCCGTGCGGTAGCGCTGGACGCTGTCCATGCGGTCCACCGGCACATAGAGCCTGTCGGCGCCCTGGTATTCCAGGAGAAGAAAATCGTGGACAAGCCCGTCCGTCTCCAGGCTTTTGAGGCCCCGGAAGCGGCCGATGCCGTAGTCTCTGTGGACGAGCAGTTCCCCGTCCCGGAGATCGTCAAAGGCGTCCAGCCCCTGAAAGACCTTGGCGGAAACGCGCTGGGTCTTTTCCTGTCTGGGCAGAACGACCTTCTCGCCGAGGATGCAGACGGCGTCCAGATCCAGCTCGGCGCCCTCCCTGAAGGGCGAAATCAGGGCGAAGAGCCCGGGCCGCCCGGGCGCGTAGCGCAGATGGGCCTTGAGGCCGTCCTGGGCCGCCAACCTGAGAAAGCCGTCCCGCCGGCGGCCGGAGGAAAAACTGAGGAGCACCTGGCGGCGATCGGCGATCCAGCGCCTGATGAGACCGCTCACCTGCTGCCAGGGACGGTCCTGGGCGCCCGGGTCCGGAAAGAGCTCCTGGAAGGTGCGGACGGGCCGCTCCCGGAGCTCCAGCCCCCGGGCGGCCACGCCCACCACCAGGGGTTCGGCGCAGACGGAGGGGAAGCCGCGCTGCTCCGGAGTCTTTTCCCAGGGGAGCGCCTCGCTCTGACGCAGGCAGAGGGAGAGCGGCTGGCGCACCTGGGCTCTCTCTCCCTGAAGGCGCTCGGCCAGATCCGCTCTGGCGGCCCGCAGGGCGTCGCGCATGTCCTCGGCGTCGCCGCTCAGGAAAAGACTGTCTCCGGGGAGCCAGTCCTCCAGGAGAGAAGTTTCCGGGAGCAGGGTGCCCGGCAGGAGGGTGCGCCCGCCGGCGTCCAGGGCCTGCCGGCAGTCGTAGAGGGCGTTGTCGTCCAGCCGCCCCTCGCGGTGCAGGGTCTCCAGCCGCAGGCCGGCCTGATCCCGGGAAAATCTGTCCAGAAAATAGGGCCGCGCGGGCAGCAGGGTGACTTCCGGCACGCTCAGGAGGGAGTGCTGGGTGTCCGCGTCAAAGAGCCGGATCTCTTCCAGCGTGTCGTCAAAGAATTCGAGACGCAGAGGATGGCGGCAGCCCGGCGCGTAGATGTCCAGGATGTCGCCTCGGCGGGAAAGTTCCCCCGCCCGGGTCACCATGGGCACCCGGGAGTAGCCCCAGTCCGTCATCTGCTCCAGCAGGGCTTCCTGAGAAAGCCGGGCGCCGGCGGAAAGCTCCAGGGATGCAGTGGAAAGAAAGGCCGGGGAAGGCCAGCGGAGCAGCAGGCTCTCGGGGCTCGCCACGACGATCCTGGGTCCCCTGAGGGTCAGGGCATGGAGGGCTGCCAGGCGCTGGGACCAGTCCGGAAAGCCGTCGCGCACGAGCAGGCCCTGGGGCAGACTCACCACGGCCTGCTGCCAGACAGGCTGGGAGGGAGGAAGATCGGCCGTCGAGAGGTCAGGCGAAAAGAGCGCGGCGAGCGCGCAGAAGGCGGCGTGCTCCGCGCGATCCCTGGAAACCAGTACGGCCGTGCGCCCTGCCTGCGCGGCCATGGCCGCGAGCCGGGCCAGCGTGGCCGGTCCGGCCCTGCTGAGGAGGAGCTCTTCCCCCGGCCGCCGCGGCAGGGAAATGTTCTGTCCGCTCTGTCTCTTCTCTGCCTGTCCGCTCACGCCGCGCATTCCTTCATCCCAAGAAAAAAAGCCGGATATCCGGCTTTTCCATGGGTCTCCGTCCGCCTCGGAACCGCGGACGGAACCTGATCTCCGCTGGTCGAAATTTTTCCCGCGTCCAGAGGCAAGGCTCAGATCCTCTCCGGCAGCTCCGGGATCAGAACAAGACCTCCGGAGCCGCTCTCCACGCGCAGGCCGAACAGCCTGTGCGCCAGGCCCCGAGCGAGGCAGAAGGGAATGCCTCCGACGCTTTCCAGGACGTCGTCCTCGTCCGCCTGATCCAGGCTGAGACCGAGCCGGGGCCCGCCGCAGACGCCGGGGAGGAGCACCACGCGCAGGGCGGTCCCGGGCGCGGACTCGGCGGCCAGAAGGGCCGACAGCTCCTCCCTGGCGGATTCGCTCAAGGTGATCATGGACCTCTCCCGGGGATGCTGAAGGTTACGAGCCGCAACCGCCCGTGCCGCAGCCGCCGGAACCGCAGCCCGTGCTGCAGCAGGCGCCCGGCTGGAGGAAGCGGTTCAGGGGACGCTCGGGCACGAGCTGGAATCCCATGTAGCTGAGATCCAGTCTGACGCTGCCCGTCATCCTGGCCAGATCCTTCTCCATGCAGTAGAGGATGCCGCCGACGCTTTCCGTCACATCATTTTCGTCCGGCTCATCCAGAGCCATCGCCAGACTGGGGCCGCTTCAGCCGCCGGAGGCGAGATAGACGCGGACGGACCGGTTCGTCTCAGGGCTTCCCGAGAAGAAGGCGTCCAGCTCTTTCTGGGCGATGTCGCTGACGCTGATCATGCGGGTTCTCCCGGCACGGAACGGGGATCAGCAGCAGCCGGAACCGGTGCCGCAGCCGCCGCCGCAGCTGGAGCAGCAGCCGCCGGCCTGGGAGGGATCGCTCAGAGGATGCTCGGGCATGAGCAGAAAGCCCATGTAACCGAGGTCCAGGCTGATGCTGCCGGTGCGCTCGGCCAGATCCTTTTCAATGCAGTAGAGAATGCCGCTGACGGTTTCCGTCACATCGTTGTCTTTCGGGTCGTCCAGAGCCATGGCGAGGCTGGGCCCGCTGCAGCAGCCGCCGGTGAGGTAGATGCGGACGGTCTTGTTCAGATCGGGACGGCCGGAGAAAAAGGTGTCCAGTTCTTTCTGGGCGTTTTCGCTGATGGTAAGCATGGAGGCTCTCCTGGAGGCGGAAGGGCGTGAAAAAAGTGAAAAAGGCCTATTGACAGCCGGCGCAGCCGCCGCCGCAGGAGGCACAGCCGCCGCTTCCGGGGAGCGGCACCAGAGGCGTGCAGCTGAAGCCCGTGACGCCGCAGTCAATGGTGACATGCTGCACCATGGCCCGGAGTTCCCTGGCCATGCAGAAGCGGAAGCCGTCCGTTTCCTCGATCTCGTCAAACTCTTCATGCGCCTCGTCGAGGGACATGATGAGCATGGGCCCCCGGCAGCCGCCGGGGATGGCGTAGATGCGGATGGGACTTCTGGGCAGGGCGGCAAAATACTCGTCCAGCTGTTTTTTGGCGCTTTCAGTCAGTGTAATCATGGGGCTTGTGTCGGGCGGCGGCCCTGGACGGGCCGCTCCCTGTACGGTCACGAGGAAGGGAAAGCCGGCACAGCCGGCCGGGAACTCCGTCTCAGTCCAGTGAGCGGCCGCCCCCGCGGGAGGCGGCGGGAAGGAGACGGAAGGAGACTTACTGAAAAATAGGGTCGCCTCCGCCGCTTGTCAATTGCCAAA
>CAZFTQ010000068.1:0-13092 GCA_964522365.1 uncultured Desulfovibrio sp.
CGCGCAGGCCCTGATGCCGTGGCCGGAACGCTTTGCGGCTGGAAAGGAAACGCGCTCTGCGCGCAGCGAGGACTCTCCCTCGGGCAGGCACAAGAATTTCAGAGCAAAAAAAATCAGCCTTTTCTTTCAGAAAGAAGAAAAGGCTGACCTGTCAGATGAAAAACGGCCGAAGGAGGTCTGCTCAGCTGTTCCTGATGCAGCGCCAGAGAGAAGAGATGCTGCAGGAATGGAGCTGATGCACGGTGAGCCCCTGCGCCTTGGCATGCTCCAGAGCCTTGCGCCTGGCTTCGTGAGAGATCTGACGGGTGAAGATGACCACGGCGTCGGGACTGCCGATGCGGGCCTTGAAGTCCGGGCTGTCGTGGAGGATGCACTTCAGCGTCACTCCATGCTTTTCGGCGGCGCGGATGTAGTCCTGCTTCAGGCGGTCGATGCCGCCGATGAGAGTTATGCTCATATCTGCCTCAGAAGTCGGTAAGAGGGGAGAAAGAAGTGTGCCTGGTCAATGAGTATAGAAATCGAATTTCAAAGTCAACAAAATTGAAACAAATTTTCAAATTTATTTTCCCTTCCTTCCCCGCCCTTTGCGGCAAGGCACCGGCCTGACAAGGGACAGAGGTGCTGCCGCCCGGTTCGATGGACACCCCGGCCTGCGGGGCGGGGAAAACCCGCCGCGCGGACAGTCTGACAGGCGGGGCCCTTCCACGAGACCCATCGGCAGCGGAGTTGCTCTCAAGGCTCCGCCGTGCGATACTGACAGCCGAAGATCCGCCGCAGAGCGCCGGCAACCCGGAAGAGAGGCACCGCCATGAAAATCGGCATCAGACATGGGCCCGGAGTTCCCTGCCGGGTTTCTGAAGAGAAACTGTCACCGCTCAGACAGGGCAGGTTTCTCTTCCTTGTTCAGGCGGGATTCTCCGATCAGGTCCCTGAGGCGCCTGCGCGTCTCCCGGAAAAGGCCCCCTCTCTGCCCGTCCGGCTCTCCTCTTTCAGGCCTGACTGAACACGGTTCAGCCTTTCTGTCCCTCCCCTCATCTCACAGCTCATGACGCGACAGGCAAAAGCTTTTTTCTGCGCGGGTTTCACCGTCCTCTGCTGGTCAACGGTGTCCACGGCCTTCAAACTGGCTCTGTCAGGCTCAAGCCCCCTGCAGCTCATCTGCCTGAGCATGGGCACGGCCTCCCTCGCCCTTCTGACGCTTCTGGCCGTCCGGGGAGAACTGCGGACCCTTCGACGGCTTGCCCCGGCGCACCTGCGCACCTGTCTTCTCCAGGGCTGCCTGCTTTTTACCTACTACGCCGTTCTCTTTGCCGCCTATGCTCGCCTCCCCGCGCAGATAGCCCAGCCCGTCAATTATACCTGGAGCCTGGTCCTTGCCGTTCTTTCCGCCTGCCTCCTCAGACAGCGGCTCAGGCTCGGCGAACTGGCCTGGATGGTCTTTGCCTACAGCGGCGTGGCCATCCTGTCTCTGGGCGGCGGAATGAGCGCCCTGGGGAGACCTGATCCCGTCGGCATGATCTGCGTTCTTTCGAGCACGCTGCTCTACGCCGTCTACTGGACCGTGCATGCCGGAAGCCGGGTGGCCGCCGTCCCCGGTCTCTGTCTCTCCTTCAGCACGGCCTTCGGGCTTTCTCTTCTCTGTCTGCTGGCGAGCGGCGAAAGTTTTCCCGCCTCTCCCCTGCCTGTGCTTGGCGGCGTCTATACGGGGCTTTTTGAGCTTGCCCTGCCCTTCCTCTCCTGGGGAGCGGCTCTCCGGCTCAGCACATCGGTGGCCCGTCTTGCCACCCTCCCCTTCCTGGTGCCCGTCCTGGCGCTTTTCTGGATACGTCTCGTTCTCCATGAACCCGTCGTCTGGTCCACGCTGCTGGGCCTCGCCGTCATTCTTTCGGGCACATTCATGCAGCAGCGCCTGGCGGCCCGGCACGGATCCCAGGCACCGGACAGACAGGAAAAAGGGACCCCGCCGGAACAGGATCCCTGAGACCGTTTCCCGGAGAAGCGCTTCAGTCCGCCGCGAGACCGGCCTGCCGGGCGAGTTCCATGAGCTCCAGCGCTATGCCGTCCGCGTCCAGATGCAGTTCCGCCCGCTGCTCAGCCTGCCTCGCGTGCTCTATGAAGCGGTCGGGGACGCCTATGCGCCGGAAACGCAGACCGGCCAGCAGATCTCTGTCCGCGGCGAGTTCCAGCACGGCGGAGCCGAAGCCGCCCGCCCGGCACCCTTCCTCCACGCTGAGGACGCAGCTGAATGTCCTGAGGATCTCACAGATCTGCTCTTCGGGAAGGGGTTTGAGCCAGACAGGATCAAAGACGAGGACAGAGCGCCCCAGGGAGGCCTCAACCCTTTCCGCCGCCAGAAGGGCCGCTTTCGCGCAGACTCCGCAGGCGAGCACGGCTATCTCCTTGCCTTGCTTCAGGATCTCCCCCTGCCCCACGGGCAGGGGCCGGGGATCCGGATCCACCGGAGTTCCGAAGGCCGGGCCTCTGGGGTAGCGCATGGCCACGGGGCGGCCGAGACCCGCCGCGGTGACCACGCAGCGGGCCAGCATGGCATCGTCCCTGGGAACCAGAATGTGCATGTTGGGGATATGGCGAAGATAGGCCAGATCAAAGACGCCCTGGTGGGTGCCGCCGTCCTCGCCCACAAGTCCGCCTCTGTCTATGCAGAAGGTAACCGGCAGATCCTGCAGGCAGACATCGTGGACGATCTGATCGTAGGCCCGCTGGAGAAAGGTCGAATAGATGCAGACAAAGGGCTTGCAGCCCTCGCAGGCCAGACCCGCCGCAAAGGTGACGGCATGCTGCTCGCAGATGCCCACATCGAAAAAGCGCGAGGGGAAGGCCTGCTGAAAGGCCGTGGTGCCCGTGCCGTCCGGCATGGCCGCGGTGATGGCCACCACACTCGGGTCTTTGCCTCCCAGGTCCACCAGGGCGCGGCTGAAGACCTTGGTGAAGGAGGGAAGATCGCTCTTCGAAGGGATGAGCGTGCCGGTATCGGGCTCAAAATGCCCCACGCCGTGGTAATGGGTGGGATCAAGTTCCGCTGCCCGGAAGCCGTGGCCTTTCTGGGTGCGCACATGCAGAAGCACCGGGCTGTCTTCCACGGCGAGGGCCCGCTCCAGATGCTGGCGCAGGGCCGGGATGTCGTGGCCGTCCACCGGTCCGATGTAGGCAAAGCGGAAGGCCTCGAAGAGCATGCCCGGGGTGAAGAAGGATTTGAAGCTCCACTCGCCGCGCTCGGCATACTTGGCGAGCTTGCCGCCGATGTGCGGAATGGTGCGCAGAAAATCCAGAACGTCCTTGCGCGTCTGCCGGACCCAGCGGCGGGTGAGGGTCCGGGAGAGGAACCGGGAGAGGGCGCCGACGCTGGGGGCGATGCTCATGTTGTTGTCATTGAGAATGACGATGAGCCGCCCGCCCTGGTGGCCCGCGAGATTGAGGCCTTCAAAGGCCTCGCCGCCGGTCAGGGAGCCGTCGCCGATGACGGCCACCACATGGTGGTTCTGCCCCTTGAGATCCCTGGCGCTGGCGAGGCCCAGGGCCGCGGAGATGGAGGTGGAGGCGTGCCCCACCCCGAAGACGTCGTAGGGGCTCTCGGAGCGCCTCGGGAAACCGGCCAGACCGTCCCTGCGGCGCAGGGTCTCCATGCGGTCGTTGCGGCCCGTCAGAATTTTCCAGGCATAGCACTGGTGGCCCACGTCCCAGACCAGCTTGTCTCTGTCGAGATCCAGGCAGGCCAGAATGGCCAGGGTGAGCTCGACGGTGCCCAGGCTGGGAGCCAGGTGCCCGCCGTTGGTGGCGCAGACGGAAAGAATGCGGGCCCGGACCGCGGCGGCCAGACGCTCCAGTTCAGCGTTTGTCAGATCCCGGATGCCGCCGGGCAGGGTCAGCGTCTGCAGAAAGGCCGACAGGGTATCCATCTCAGCTGACCCTTTCCACGGTGTAGACGGCAAGACCGGCCAGGAAGTCGGCGTCCTGGCCGCTGAAGCCCGCTAGAGCCGCCCGGGCCTGGGCGGCATGCCCGCGGGCGAGCTCGCGGCTGCGGTCCAGACCGGCCAGAGACGGGTAGGTATTCTTGTGCATGGCCTCGTCGGAGCCCGCGGGCTTGCCCAGGGTGGCGGTGTCGGAAACGACATCCAGGATGTCGTCGGCTATCTGGAAGGCCACGCCCAGGGCGGCGCCGTAGCTTGCGAGGGCCGCCAGGGAAGCTTCGTCCGCGCCGGCCAGAAGGCCGCCGCAGAGCACGGAAGCCTGAAGGATGGCGCCGGTCTTGAGGGCGTGCAGATGGCGCAGTCCCGGCAGATCCAGGCGCCGGCCGGTCCACTGCATGTCCAGTTCCTGGCCGCCGCACATGCCGGCGGATCCGGAAGCCCGGGCAAAGCAGCGGACGGCGGCGAGAACACGGTCGGCGGGCAGGGGACAGGAGGTCATGCGGCAGAAGGCGTCGGCCTGGAGGGCGTCGCCGGCCAGAATGGCCGTGGCCTCGTCAAAGGCCTTGTGGCTGGAGGGCCGGCCGCGGCGGAGATCATCGTCATCCATGGCCGGGAGATCGTCATGGATGAGGGAATAGGTGTGGATCATCTCGATGCCGCAGGCAAACGGCAGAACGGCTTCGAACGGCGTGCCGAAGAGATGGGCGGCCGTGAGACAGAGCACGGGGCGCAGGCGCTTGCCGCCGGCCAGAAGACTGTAGGCCATGGCCTCCCTGAGCCGGTCAGGCGCCTCGGGAAAGCCGCCGCAGCCGGCGAGCTGCTCCTCCACCAGACTGCCGCGTGCCTTGAGCAGTGCCCGTACTTCCTGTGCGTCCATCCCATGCCTCCCGTAAGCGATCAGATCCGCCGGACAAGCCGTCCGGGGCGCCCCGCCCCCGTGACGGAGGAGGGGCACGGGGGGCAGAGTACACTCTTTTTCTTTTCCTGTCTTGATCCCCGGCAGACCGCTCCCGGGCAGGACCGGAGAGGGACAGGCGGGAAACGGCAGAGTCTGATCCCCGGACCGGGGAAGCCCGGGAAAGAGGCGTCCGGAGCCTGGGGGGGGCGCTGCAGAAAATCGCCTTTCCCCTCCCGAAGGAAAGCGGACAGGTCCGCCCTGCCCTGCCGGTCCCTTCCGAACCCGGGGACATCTCTCCGTGCCCCGGACATCAGTCTGTCCCGGGAGGGGACAGCGCCGCTCACGAAAGCTTCCGGGACTCCGGGCAAATTCTCACAGATTTCTCCCTTGTCTTCCGGGAGGCCGCGGAGGGACGACTGTCGGCGTGCCGAATCTCGCCTCGCTGACAACGGACGGGACGCGCGTCCCCCTCTTTCCCTGCCCGTCTTCAGGGAAAAAGCATTTTCACGGGTCAGAGTTCCGTCCGCTGCGTGTCCGGAGGATAGACTTTTTTCACTTCCACGATGGCCCGCTCAGTTCTGATACGGACCTTTCCGCGCTGCACCGTGCGTACGACGGCAAGGATTGCCGTACCGTTGACCAGAGTGATTTTTCTGTCTCTGACAGACGCCAGGAAATCTTCAGAAAGCGGCACCCGCTGACGCAAAAGCTCTTCCCTGCCGGCAGAAAAAGACCCCTCGTGAGCCGTCCGCTGAAAGGTTCCCGTGCGCCGGGAACAGCCACCCTGACTTTTTCAGGACATCAGTCCTTATGCAGGCAGGGGGCCTGGGGAGCGGGCTCAGGCTGACGCAGGCCCTGCGGGGAGGAGCGCGGCGGGTCCCCCCTTTTTTCCCGTCCGCCTGGAAAACGCAAAAAAGCCTGCCCTTTCCCGGAGACGGGAGGGGCAGGCTCAGAAAAGGTGTTCCGGAGCCGGATCAGTGCGTCAGACCGCCCAGGAGTTTCGCCTGTTTTCTGGTCTCCTGAATGAGAAAATCCATGCTCAGGATGCTGGCCCACGAGCCTCCTTCGCTGGGCAGGGCAACCAGATCCGAAGTCGTCTCCTTGTAGGCGATCCAGTGGCGCTGCGCGGAGAGAAGATCCTTGCCGCACTTCTCGGGATTGCTCGTTTCCTTGCAGAAGTTCTGCGCTTTTCGGAAATTGGCGTTGAGGCGGGCGTCCCAGTACTCGTAGGCGTAGTTGAGACAGTCCTTCATGGGAGCGGTCGCACCCCCGGCCGCCTCCATGCACATGTTGTAGCCCGGGGCGAGTTCCTCCTCTTCCTCGGCCTGAGCCGGGGTGAGAGAAGCAATCAGAAAGAAAGCTGTCATGAGAAGGACAAAGCGTTTCATGCGGTTCTCCTTGCGCCGGCATCCGCTGCCGGCAAAAAACAACTGGAAAAAAGAGATGTCTGTCTTTGAAGGTCTTGTCTTCGGCGGTTGTGATCAGCTCCCCGGGGAAGAGGCCATGCAGGAGGCCGGGTGTTTTGTCAAGGGGCGACGCGGGAAACCCGCGGGCGCGGGGCGGCGGGCATGGCGGAAAAAGCGCCCTGACATCTGCCCGGCAGACAGGAATCGTCCGCGAGGCTTTCCTCCCTTCCGCAGGGACTGGATTCTCAACCTGTTGAGACTGATGGAAAAACAGTTTTCCTGTTTTTTGCTTTTTCTCACGCAATTTCTGACAGAAAGGTTCTTCCGTCACGAATTTCTTCAGGTCGTAACGGACGGAGAGCGCGGCTGTCACCTCCCCGCCCGTGAAACTGCGAAAGGCTCTGCGGGGGATGACGTCTTGTTTGGCCGTCAGATCGGCCAGCTTCGCCTCTGAGCGGCCCGGCCTCGTTCCCGTGAGCCTGCCACCGCGCCTGGACGTACCCGTCCTGCGTGGCCAGGCCCGCCGGCACGCGGGGTGTCAGGGACTTCGCGTCCAGCTCATCCGGCTTCCCCTTGAGGCCTGCCGCGCTCCGCGCCTGCGTACTTCGCAGGCTTTTGCGGCAGCGTTCCCCCTGACGCCTCGCCGGCATCGGGACTTCCGGACATTTCGGAGAGGCTCCGCCGGAAGATGTGATACATCCCGCGAGAAGCCGAAGACGGGTCGGCAGATTTGAAAAATTCCACCGGGGCACAGGTGTCTTTTTCGCTGAAAGAGACCCGGGCACGGGGAGTTGAATTGACCGCTCCTTTCTGAAACTGACTTTTCGCTGTCCCCTTGCCTGGCATCCGGCAAATCCCTGAGTACATTCATCACATCGCCTCGATTCACTCGGGGGCCGGAATCGGATCCTTCTATTATGAAGGAGCGACCGGGATGAGTGAATCGGGGCTGATTTTTTTGTCAGTTCGTGGTCATAAAACCGTCTTCCATCATTGTCTTCTCTTCTCACAGACCCTGCTGCCTGTTCCTGCTCATCTGCCGGTTCCTTTTCCAGGTGCAGGACCGGTGAGTCTCTCTGTCCCGTCCGGGACAATCTTGCTGTCTGGGGGGGGGGAGAGATGGCCCGGGAGTCCGGACGGAACCTCCCCCCTGAGGGCGCGGGAAGTTCTTCGCCCGATGACAGCCGGCAGACAAAAAGCCCATGCCGTCTTCCTGTGTTACCTAATCAACCACCAAAAATCACAGGAGAACGTCATGGGCCTGAAAAAGACATATCACCATTTCACGCCGGAGAAAAGGGTCGCTGTGATGCCTCCGGTTCAGAATGGCTTCTCCGGTGCTGCAATTGCAGGCACCGTAATGTCTCTCACTCGACCCTTTCACCGGAAGAGAAGCGGCGCAGCCCTGACGGCGTTCGGGACGCTACGGACACTCCTGCCCTGCAGCTCATCGCCGGCACCCGACCCGTCGCCGGGATCCAGGTCCCTTGGAAAGACCGCTGTTTCCCTCATGAGGATCGCTGAAAAGTTCATCAGGGAGAAACATTGCTCTCCATGAACAGACGGCAGACACCGTTCTCAGGGACAGGAACTCCACGGCGACCCGGGACAGCCGGGTGAATGCCGGCCTTCGGATTCCTCCGTGCGCCCGCGTTCTGCAGACAGGCGCAGGTTCCTCATCCTCCGCCTGAGCCGGCGAAAGGGAAAAAGGGCGGAATGAGCAGCCAGGAAAAGAACGAGGCGCTGCACGCGGTTCTCCCGGCGCCTGCCGGACATGCCGTCCCGGCGGCGCCAGGGAAAGGGGGCTGTGTCCCGCTTGTCCGGGCCCTGCAGGGGAAGGAAACGCCGGAGGGGCCTCCCTCTTCCCCGGACTGAGGCTTCAGTTCCCGGACTCCTGTTCCGTCCTGTCCAGAAAATCCTCGGCAGGCATGATCTCGCCGTTGAGGAGTTCCAGTTCGTTGCGCACGGCATCCAGGCGCTCGCGGCAGAAACGCAGGCATTCGAAGGCTTCCTTGTAGAGCCGGACCCCTGCTTCCAGATCGGTGGTTCCCTGCTCCAGAGCCTGCACAATGGCCCGCGCCCTGGCGAGCCTGTCCGCAAATGTGGCTTCCTGTTCCGCGCTGTCCTTGCCGGTGTCCGCTGCAGTGCTGTCTGTCATTCCGTTTCCGTGCCCGTGCACGGCCTCCTTGTTCTTTGCAGACGGCAGGAATCCCGCCGTCAGGTCTGCCGGGAAGATCCCGTCTGTTTTCTTCGCCTGCCGGTTCAGGAGATCTCCGGGCCCGCCGCCGGGCCGGGCTCGATCTCCGTCACTCTGGCCCCGATGGCGCCGTCCGCCACCTGCAGCCTGAGGGCCTGCCCGGGGGAGGCCTCACGCACCGAGCGCAGCAGATGGCCCGTCCCGTCCTGAATGAGGGCATAGCCGCGGGAGAGGGGCGCCAGGGGGCTTGCCGCCTCCAGCCGCAGAGCGCAGTTTTCGAGGGCGTGACCGCTCTCCGCCAGCAGGGTCCGGCAGGCCTGCCTGAGGGCCCGGCCGCAGGCCTCTGTCTGAAGCGTCTGCGAGGCGGCCCAGCGCGCAGCCGCGGCCTGAAGAAGTTCCTCGGTGTGCCGCAGGACGGTGCCCGCCTGATCCGAACGGGCCCAGAGGGCCGTCCGGCTGCGGTCGGCAAGCATCCCGATTTCCGCTTCCTGCCGCGCAAGCAGACGGCCTGCCGACGAGGCAAGGCGCGCGTTCAGGTCCCGCACGCTCTCCGCCATCTGCCGCCAGCGGGTCTCAGGGGCGAGAACCCGCAGAAGCCGCTCCGCCTGGGCGAGCCGCTCTTCGCAGGCGGCCGTGAGCTGACGCACGGCCAGCGCCGCCCGCTGCTCAAGGGCCAGGAGGCCCTCGGCTGTCTCCGAGCGCGGGCTCCAGAGAAGCTGGGCCGCCCTGGTGGGTGTGGAGGCCCGCACATCCGCCGTCATGTCCGCCACGCAGAAGTCCACCTCGTGGCCGATGCCGGCCACCACCGGGACCGGGCTTGTGAAGATGGCCTGGGCGAGTTCCTCGTCGTTGAAGCAGAAGAGATCGTCCTCAGAGCCGCCGCCGCGGATGATCACGATGACCTGGCTTGTCCCGTCCCGGCCGGCGGCCCGCACGGCCTCGGCAATCTCGTGGCCCGCGCCCTCGCCCTGCACCCGCACGGGGTAGAGGCGCATGCGGGCGCCCAGGCCGCGGTCTTCGGCGGTGCGGAGGAAGTCGTGGATGACGGCGCCCGTGGGAGCGGTCACCAGGGCGATGCGGGAGGGGTTCGGGGGGAGAGGCCTTTTGCGCTCCTCGGCAAAGTAGCCCAGGGCCGAGAGCTTTTTCCTGAGGGCCTCGAGGGCAGCCCGCCGGTCGCCCGCGCCGCAGTCCGTGACGCTGTGGACAGAGAGCTGATACAGGCTGCGGCCGCGGCGGGTGTAGGTGTCAAGCTTCCCCTCGCAGAGGACGCGGCGGCCGTCCGAGAGCACCTCCTCAATGCGGCGGGGCGGACTGAAGACCTCGCCGGTCCGGGTGTCCCGGGAGAGCAGACGCAGAAGGCTGTTGCCGAAGGAGACGCAGCTCAGGGACTCCTCCCCCTCTCTCAGGGAGAAGAAGACCATGCTTCCCCAGGACGTGCTGGAGATCCGGCAATCGGCGATCTCGCCGCGCACCATGACAAGGGCGTCCGCGCCGAAGCGGGCGCGGATGGCGGCCTGCACGGCTCTGTTCAGCTCGGTGACGCTGTAGACGGCCTGGGGCATACGATCTCTCCCTGTGAACAGGCTAGCGGCGGCGGGCCTGCCAGGAAGCGTTCACGGCCTCGGCAAAGCCGGCCAGGCCCTGGGCGAGACTTTCCAGGGCGATGCTTCCCTTTTCGCCGGTGAGGCGGTTTTTGGTTTCGGCCACGCCGCGGCGCACGCCCTTGCCGCCCAGAATGATCTGCATGGGGCAGCCCACCAGGTCGGCGTCCTTGAACTTGACGCCCGGGCGCTCTTCACGGTCGTCGTACAGGACTTCGCCGCAGAGGGGCTCCAGCAGGTCACAGACTTTGCGGGCCCAGGAAGTGACTGTCTCATCGGCCGGATCCAGGTTGAGGACTTCGGCTTCGAAGGGGGCCACGGCGGGCGGGAAGACGATGCCGTTCTCATCGTGGTTCTGCTCGATGGCGGCGGCGAGAACGCGGGAGACGCCGATGCCGTAGCAGCCCATGACCATGGGCTTTTCATGGCCGGATTCGTCCAGGTAGACGCAGTGCATGGGGGCGGAGTACTTGCAGCCCAGCTTGAAGATGTGGCCCACCTCGATGCCGCGGGTGAGCTCGATGGGAGCGCCGCAGCGGGGGCAGACGTCAGCCGCGGTGATGAGGCGCAGATCCGCGAACTTCGTCACGGCGCAGTCTCTCGCGAGATCCACATGCAGCAGGTGCGCGTCGCCCCTGTTGGCGCCGGTGACCCAGTCATTGCCGCAGCTGAGCTCGCTGTCGGCATAGACGGGAAGGTTCAGGCCCGCGGGGCCGGCGAAGCCCACCGGGGCGCCGGTGACGGCCTCCACCACGGCGGGCGGGGCGAGTTCGATCTCCTGGGCGTCCAGCACATTCTTGACCTTGACCTCGTTGACCTCGCGGTCGCCGCGCACGAGCACGGCCACGGGCCTGCCGTCCGCCACGAAGATCATGGTCTTGACGATGCGGGATGGCGCCGTGCCGAGCAGGGCGCTCACCTCCTCCACGCTGTGGGCGCCGGGGGTGGCGACCTCTTCGGCGGCCGGGCAGGGAGCGGAGGGGACGGGGGCGGGAGCGGCGATTTCGGCGCGCTCCACATTGGCCGCGTAGCCGCAGGAGGTGCAGCAGGCGAGAAGGTCTTCGCCGGCCTCGGCGAGGACATGGAACTCGTGGGAGAAATTCCCGCCGATGGAGCCTGAGTCGGCCTCCACGGCCCGGAAGCGCAGGCCCAGACGGCCGAAGATGTTCTCGTAGGCCCGGCGGCTCAGGGCGTAGGACTGTTCGGCGCCGGCGTCGTCCGCGTCGAAGGAGTAGCCGTCCTTCATGACGAACTCGCGGCCGCGCATGAGGCCGAAGCGGGGGCGGATCTCGTCCCGGAACTTGGTCTGGATCTGGTAGTGGCGCACGGGGAGCTGGCGGTAGGAGCGCACCTCGCCGCGGACGAGATCGGTGATGACTTCCTCATGGGTGGGGCCCAGGCAGTAGTCGCGCTCGTTCCTGTCCCGGAAGCGGAGGAGTTCCTTGCCGTAATGATCCCAGCGGCCGGATTCCTTCCAGAGATCGCCCGGCTGCACGGCGGGCAGCAGCAGTTCCTCAAAGCCGGCGGCGGCCATTTCTTCCCGGATGACGGCCTCGATCTTCCGCAGGGAGCGCAGGGCCGTGGCCATGTAGACATAAATTCCCGAGGTCAGGCGGCGGACCATGCCGGCGCGGACCAGGAGCTTGTGGCTGATGACTTCGGCGTCGGCCGGGGCTTCCTTGAGGGTGGGGATGTAGCAGGAGCGGAAACGCATCACGGAGTTCCTCTTTCGTCGAGCAGTTTTTGCAGTTCTTCCATGAAGGCGGCGAGCAGCGCCTCCTGGCCCCGGACGGAGCGGATGACCTCGCCCTTCCGGAAGATGAGACCCTTGTCCCTTCCGCCGGCGAGGCCGATGTCGGCCGTGCGGGCCTCGCCGGGACCGTTCACCACGCAGCCCATGACGGCCACCCTGATGTCGGCCAGGCAGCCCCGCAGGCGATCCGAGACGGCGCGCTCCATGGCGATGAGATCGATTTCGGTGCGGCCGCAGGTGGGACAGGAGATGATTTCAGGACCCCGGCGGCGCAGACCCAGGGCTCTGAGAAGCTCCCAGGCCACGTCCATTTCCTCGCAGGGGTCGGCCGTGAGGGAGACGCGGATGGTGTCGCCGATGCCCTCGCTGAGCAGGATGGCGAGACCCGCCGCGCTTTTGACCGTGCCCCGGAGCAGGGAGCCCGCCTCGGTGATGCCCAGGTGCAGGGGCCAGGGGGTCCGGGCCGCCAGGCTTCTGCAGCAGGCGACGGTGTCCAGCACCGAGGAGGACTTGACGGAGACCACCAGGCGGTCGAAGCCGCGGGACTCGGCAAAGCGCACATGGCGCAGGGCGCTTTCCACCATGGCCTCGGGCACGGGACCGCCGAAGCGGTCGAGGAGGTCCTTTTCCACGGAGCCGGAGTTGACGCCGATACGCACGGCCGCGCCCGCGGCGCGGGCCGCGTCCAGCACCCGGGCCACGCGATCGTCCGAGCCGATGTTGCCGGGATTGATGCGGACCCCCTCGAAACCCGCCTCCAGGGCCCGCAGGGCCAGACGCCAGTCAAAATGGATGTCCGCGATGAGGGGGAGAGGGCTTTGGTCGTGGAGCTGCCTGAGGACCAGCGCCGCCCTGTCGTCCGGCACGGCCACGCGCACGGCCTCGCAGCCCCGGTCGGCCAGGCGGGCTATCTGAGCCAGGGTGGCCTCGGGGTCGCGGGTGTCGGTGCTCGTCATGCTCTGAACGAGGACGGGGCTGCCGCCGCCCAGACGAAGACGGCCAAGAGGGACGGAATAGCGGCTGCCCATAGGCGAGGGACTCCTGCGGAAAATGGCTGAGGGGGCCCCCCTGTGCGGTCAATGTATGGCGATGCATTGCTGTGTTCCCACTGCAGCTGGCCGTCGTCAGAATACCAGACATACGGATTCTGCTGCGGATTAATATCAATCGCACAGCCATAGGCATGATTGGACAGGCTGCTTCCTCCGGTCACAGCCCGGTAACAGAATGCGGACGTATTATTGGCTTCAATCGACGCTGTATCAGATGATTCACCGTCACCTGTCCAGTAATTATCGATCAGATACA
>CAZFTQ010000069.1:0-12990 GCA_964522365.1 uncultured Desulfovibrio sp.
AAGGTCAAGAAGGTCCTGAAAATCGCCAAGGAGCCCATCTCCCTGGAAACCCCCATCGGCGACGAAGAAGACTCCAGCCTGGGCGATTTCATCGAGGACAAGAAGGCCGTGGCGCCGGCGGAAGAGGTGATAAACACCAAGCTCTCCGAGCAGCTGGCCCAGGTCCTCGCCGAGCTCACCCCCCGCGAGGAGCAGGTTCTGCGCAAGCGCTTCGGCATCGCCGAAAAGAGCGACCACACTCTGGAAGAGGTGGGCAAGCTCTTCAATGTGACCCGCGAGCGCATCCGCCAGATCGAGGCCAAGGCCCTGCGCAAGCTGCGCCATCCGATCCGCAGCCACCCCCTGCGCTCCTACTACGAGAACTGATCCATGGACGGGCGGCTTTCCGCGCTTCTGGCTCTGACGGCCTGCCTCCTGGCGGGAGAGGCCTGCCTGCCCGACGAGGCGCAGGCCGTTGAAAGCGGGTCCCGGACCGCCGTGACCCGGACGCTCCCCGCGCCCGCGCAGAGCCCGGCCGGGCCCGACGGAACGCCCGCCCCCGAGGCTCAGCCCGGCAGGCGGGCGGGCCACCAGCCCCCGCAGACCCCGGCCCCGGCGGAAAAATCCGCCGAGCCTTCCCCGAATCCGGAAGCCGGCCGGGCCGCCCGCGGATCCGGTCTGCGTCTGCCCGATCTGCCGCCTCTCCGGACGGCTCCGGGCGGCCGTGTGGTTCTTGTGCCCGACGGCGACACCCTCCGCCTGGCCGATCGCCGCACCGTGCGCCTCGCCTGCATCGACGCGCCGGATCTGGCCGTCTCCCAGCCCACCCGTTTCCCGGAGGAGGATCTCCGCAAGAAGAACTTCCGCCTGGACAACGCCGCCGGAAGCGAAAAGCCCAGACGCCAGGCCGCCGAGGAACAGTACTTCGCCCGGGAGGCCCAGCGGGCCCTGCGCGGGCTCTGCCAGGGCAGGACCCTGACCCTGCGCTCCCCCGTGGCCAAGAAGGACCGCCAGGGAAGGCTCATGGCGGACGCCGTCCTGCCCGACGGGACCTCCCCCGCCGCCGCCATGGTGGCCCAGGGCCTCGCCTATGTGGTGTCGGACCCGGACTACCCCCAGGCCTATGTGGACGCGCTGCTCAGGCTTCAGACCGAGGCTCTGAGCGCCAGACGGGGCTTCTGGGGACGGATCCTGAGTCTCGAGGCCGCCCGGCAGCCCTGGATAGGCAATACCCAGACCCGGCTTTTCTATTCCGGAAGCGATGTGCGCGGCCAGCAGATCAAGCCCAGGCAGCGCCTCTATTTCGGCACCCTGCTGGACGCCTTTTCCGCCGGCTTCGCGCCGGCCGCCTCGCGGGACTTCTGGCCCCAGGCGAAATGAAGCCCCGGAAAAAAACGCACAGGCCGGGCGCGCAGAAAGATGCGCGCCCGGCCTTTTTTTCGCGTTCAGCCGGATGCTTCCGGGAGGTCCGTCTACACGTCGCAGAGCCAGTGGAGCATGCGCTTGTAGACGCGCAGGCGGTTTTCGGCCTGCAGGAGGAGCAGGGAGGTCTTGCCCTGCATGACCTCGCCGTCCACCCAGATGCTGCGCATGGGGCTTGTGCCGCCGAGCACGCGCACGCCGGAATCGGCCCTGGCGAGGAGGTCCTTGGTGAGGCGCCAGGGACCCTGCAGTTCATTGGGATCCATGTGCTCGCGGCAGCCCGCGAAGACGAACTGGCAGCCCTGCACGGCCTCCTCGGGCCGCTCGAAGACGCTGATGTCCGTGCCGCATTCCTTTGCCGCGGCCTCCACGCCCGCCCTGTCCATGCTGGGCGGCAGGGCGATGCGCATGGAGAAGGGGAAGTAGCGCGAGGCCTGCATGAGGGAGTACATGCCGCCCGAGACGCCGCCTATCCAGGCCATGCGGACCTTTCTGAGATCCTCGCCGCAGCAGCGCATCATGCAGGCCACGTCGGCCAGAGCGCGGGCGGGATGGGCCTCGTCGTTGCCGCAGTTGAGAATGGGGAAGGTGATGCTCGTGTCGTCGGGCTTCCAGGGCGTGGGCAGCCCCCGGATGACGACGCCGTCCATATAGTAACTGATGGAGCCCAGCAGCTGGACGGGGAACTGCATGACGGCTTCCTTCCAGCGTTCCTCCGCCCCGGCGTAGACCGTGTGCCCGCTCATCTGGCGGATGGCCGCCGTGATGCACAGGCGCTCAGGGATGTCTCCCTGGACGAAGAGCACCAGAAAGGTGCGGTCCTCCAGAAAATCGTCGATGGACTTGGCGTCCGGAATCCCTCGTGCCTGCTGCAGCAGCATCCAGGCCGTGTCCCGACCGAGGGCCTGCAGGGTCGTGATGAAGCGTGGCATAGCGGCTCCTTCTCCAGAGCGGCCGGCAAAGGCGCGTGCGGGGCCCCTGCCCCGGCGCCCGCCGGACCGGGTTGTCTCCCCCTCTTTTGGCACAGCGAAAGGCAAAAGACAAGCCGCTCTCCGGCAAAGCGGTTGACATGACGCCGAAAAATATTCCCAGGCACCCTTTTTTTTCTCAGCTCCCCTCCCCCGGGCCTTTTTCCGGCTCCCCGAGCCCCAGCTCGACAAGCCGGGCCACGGAGGAGATCGTGCGATTTTCCGCGGCGGAAAGGACCTCCGGGGGCGATCCCGTCATGGCGTAGCCTTCAAAGGCCGAGAGCATCTCGATGTCGTTTCCGTCGTCCCCGGCCGTGAGCACGCGCCCGGGCTTCCAGCCCCGCACGGCGCAGGCCCAGGGGATCCCGGCCGCCTTGCCGGCCTCGGGGGCCGTCACGTCGGCCACGGAAATGCTGCAGTGCACGGCGGCTCTGCCCGCGAGCTCCCGCTCCAGTCTGCCGCCCCAGTCGAAGGCCTCGGAGCGCCTGGCAAAGGCGAAGCTTATCTGGACAAAGGAGCCTTCGAGGGCCTTTTCCAGGGGCAGAAAGCCCGGTCTGTAGACGGGGTTTATCCAGCCCTTCTTGCCTTCCAGGATGTACATGGAGACGCCGTCGAAGACGGCGCAGCTCGCGCAGCGGGCGCAGATCCCGTGCCCGAGAAGCAGGCGGGAGAGGTCCCTTTCGAGGGGACGTCTCGCCGTCTCCCGGCCCCGGCCGTCCAGGAGCAGGGCGCCGTTGTTGCAGAGGAGAAAGTCGCAGACAAGCCCGGGGAAACGCTCGAGCTCCGTCATGAGCGTCAGGGCGCCGCGGCCCGTGACGATGCCGAAGACGTGGCCCGCCGCCCGCCAGCGGGCGACGGCCTCCGCGTCCTCGTCCGAAACCAGGCCTCCGCGGAAAAGCGTGCCGTCAAAATCACAGGCCAGAAGCCGCACATTCCCTCCGAAAAAAAAACCGGCGTCCCCGCCTGGCGGACCCGGAAGGTCCGGCTCTGGCAAAGACGTTTTTTCTGTGCTAGGACTTTCCACCTTCTATGCCAGTTTGCGCGGGGCGGCAACAGGCCGCCCGGCCCCCGGAGCGCCCCATGCCCCTTCCCGCCCTCATCTTCGACCTGGACGGCACCCTGCTCGACACCCTGGCCGATCTCGCCGCCGCCTGCAACGCCCTCCTCGCCCGGCACGGCTGGCCGGTCCACCCCGAGGCGAGCTACCGCCGCTTCGTGGGCAACGGCTTTCTCCGGCTCGTCGCCAGGGCCCTGCCAGAAAAGGTCCTCGCCTCCCTGAGCGAACAGGATCTGGCACGGCTTGTGCAGGAGGGCAAAGTGCTGTATGCAGCCGGTCTCATGGACGCCACGCGTCCCTACCCCGGCATGCCCGAGGCTCTGGACGGGCTGGCCCGGGCGGGCGTCCGTCTGGGGGTGCTCTCCAACAAGCCCCACGAGCAGACCCGGGCCCTCATCGGCCACTTCTTTCCCGGCCTTTTCCAGGCCGTGGCGGGCGGCAGAGAGGGCGTGCCCCTCAAGCCCAGCCCCGAGCCCCTGCTGGCCATGGCGAAGGAACTGGGCTCCGCCCCGGAGAGGACCCTCTACGCGGGCGACAGCGACGTGGACGCCCGCACGGCCCAAGCGGCCGGCGTCCGCTGCCTGGGGGCCGCCTGGGGCTTCCGGGGCGAAGCGGAACTCAGGGCCTGCGGCGTCAGGGACATCTTCCAGCGCCCGGAAGATCTCGTTCCCTTCGTCCGGGGACTCTCTCTCCCCTGAGCCCGGATCCTTCAGGCGTAGGGCCGCAAGGCCCCGGATCCCCGTCTGAAGCCGCCCTCGGGGCGCTCCCGGTTTTTCCACCGGACCGCTTGACAGACGGCCGTCTCTGCTTATTTTTTCTGTCTGAACGAGACCTGCGGATCCCTCTTCCGCCTGCGGCCTGAGGATCCCTTCTCCCGAGGCATCCCCGTCCCCTGCCGGGCGGATCCGACCTCCGCCCTCCCCCCCCCGTTTTCGAGCAGGAACACCGCATGCCCATCAACATTCCGACCGATCTGCCCGCCAAATCCGCACTGGAGCGGGAAAACATCTTCGTCATGGGCGAGGAGCGCGCGTCCAGCCAGGACATCCGTCCCCTGGACATCGTCATCGTCAACCTCATGCCCACGAAGATCACCACGGAGACCCAGCTTCTGCGCGTGCTGAGCAACACGCCCATCCAGGTCAACGTGACCCTGCTGCGCACCCGCGAGCATGTCTCCAAGAACACCCCCACCGAGCATCTGGACCGCTTCTACCGGACCTTCGACGAGATCCGGCACCGGCATTTCGACGGCATGATCGTCACGGGCGCGCCCGTGGAGCACCTCGACTTCGAAGAGGTGGACTACTGGGACGAACTGCTCGGCATCATGAACTACAGCGCGGACGGGCATGTCTTTTCCACGCTCTACCTCTGCTGGGCCGCCATGGCGGCTCTCTACCACTTCTACGGCATTCCCAAGCACGATCTGCCGAGCAAGCGCTTCGGCGTCTTCGAGCACGACATCCTCTCGCCCACCAGCAGCCTCTTCCGGGGCTTTGACGATGTCTTCTGCGCTCCGCACTCGAGACACACGGAGATCCTCCTCAAGGACGTGCTGAAGGTGCCCGAGCTCAATGTGCTGGCCGTTTCCCGGGAAGCCGGACTCGCCTGCCTCGAGCGCTACGACCACAGCCAGGTCTTCATGACCGGCCACCTGGAATACGACCGCGAGACCCTGGATCTCGAATACAAGAGGGACGTGGCCAGAAACCTGCCCATCAATCTGCCCAGGCACTACTACCCCAACGACGACCCGGACTCCTGCCCGGTGGTCAACTGGCGGGCCCACGCCCATCTCTTTTTCAGCAACTGGCTCAATTACTACGTCTACCAGGAGACGCCCTACACCTTCACCCTGCAGAGCTGAGGCAGGACAAAGGGCCCCCGGGCCCGGACATACCGACACCACCAGCCAAAGAAGATCTTTCCTTGGCGCAAGGAGACAGATCCCATGTGGAATTATTCCCAGAAAGTCCAGGACTTCTTCCTGCAGCCCCACAACGCCGGCCCCATGGAGGACGCCAACGCCGTCGGCGAGGTGGGAAGCATCGCCTGCGGCGACGCCCTGAAGCTCTATCTGAAAATCAGCGACGAAGGCGTCATCGAGAAGGCGTCCTTTGAAACCTTTGGCTGTGCCAGCGCCATCGCCTCCAGTTCCGTGCTCACGGACATGGTCAAGGGCATGCATGTGGACGAGGCTCTCAGAATAACCAACGCCGACATCGCGAAGGCGCTGGACGGCCTGCCCAGAGAAAAGATGCACTGCTCCGTCATGGGCCAGGAGGCCCTGGAAGCGGCCATCCGGCAGTGGAAGGGCGAGCCCGCCATGCCCAGGACCCAGGAAGAAGGCCGGCTGGTCTGCAAATGCTTCAATGTGACGGACCAGACCATCATCCGCACCATCCGGGAGAACAATCTCTCCACGGTGGACGATGTGACGGCCTTCACCAAGGCCGGCGGCGGCTGCGGCCAGTGCCGCGACGAAATCGCCGAAATCCTCGAAAACGAGCTCAGACTGCGCCGCGGCGAGGAGCAGGCTCCCAAAGACCGGCCCAGGGAACGGCCCGTCTACGGCAACACGCCCTCCATGCTCACCAATCTGGAGCGCATGCAGAAGGTCCTCATGGCCCTTCAGCTCATCCGGCCCCAGCTGCAGGCCGACGGCGGCGACGTGACCCTGAAGGACATCAGCGGCAAGGTCGTCACCGTGGAGCTCACCGGACACTGCGTGGGCTGTCCGGCCTCCCAGGCCACTCTCCATCAGGTCATCGAGCAGATCCTGCGCATGCAGGTGGAGCCCGACATCATCGTCCGGGAGGCGTCCCGCTCATGAAAACCATCTATTTTGACAACAACGCCACCACAAAGGTGGCTCCCGAAGTGACGGAGGCCATGCTGCCCTTCTTCCGGGACCTGTGGGGCAATCCCTCCAGCATGCACAGCTTCGGCGGCCAGGTGGCCAGGCACATGGAAGAGGCCCGGGAAAAGGTGGCCGCCCTCCTGGGCGCCCATCCCTCGGAAATCCTCTTCACCTCCTGCGGCACCGAAAGCGACAACGCGGCCTTCTGGAGCGCTCTCCAGACCCAGCCCGAAAAACGCCACCTCGTCACCACGGTGGTGGAGCACCCGGCCATCATCCAGACCGCGGCCTTCTGGGAGCGCAACGGCTGCCGGGTCACCCGCCTGGGCGTGGACGAAAAAGGCCGCCTGGACATGGACGAGTACGCCGAGGCCCTCACCCCCGACACGGCCCTCGTTTCCGTCATGACCGCCAACAACGAGACCGGCAACATCTACCCCGTCCAAAAAATGGCGGAAATGGCCAAGGAAAAGGGCATCCTCTTCCACACGGACGCCGTGCAGGCCGCGGGCAAAATCGAGATCGATCTCGAAAAGCTCCCGGCCGACATGCTCTCCATCTCCGGCCACAAGCTGCACGCCCCCAAGGGCATCGGCATCCTCTACCTGCGCAGAGGCATGATCTTCCGGCCCTTCGTCCGCGGCGGCCACCAGGAAGGCGGACGCCGCGCCGGCACCGAGAACATCCCCTACATCGTGGGTCTGGGCGTGGCCTGCGATCTCGCCCGCGCCCACCTGCAGGAAGAGCAGACCCGCGTGGCCGCCCTGCGCGACCGCCTGGAAGAGGGCATCACCTCCCGCGTGCCCGACACCCGCGTCAACGGCGACCCCGAAAACCGCCTGCCCGGCACCACCAACATCGCCTTCCGCAACATCGAAGGCGAGGCCGTCCTGCTCATGCTCGACCGCCTGGGCATCTGCGCGAGCTCCGGATCCGCCTGCACCTCGGGATCTCTCGAACCCTCCCATGTGCTCCACGCCATGAACGTGCCCTTCCGCTACGCCCACAGCTCCACCCGCTTCTCCCTCTGCCGCTACAATACCCAGGAAGAAGTGGACTACGCCGTGGAACACATCCCCGCCGTCATCCGGAAACTACGCGATCTTTCGCCGTTTAAAGACTGAACTCTTCTTTTTTCCAGTGGAAAGGCACCCGCTTGCTACCTTGCGGGTGCCTTTTCTGTTTTTCTCTGCATTGCCCCGCCTCTTCTTTTTCAGCCAGTTGCTTTTTGAAGAAGATGCGACAGAAAAAAAGTGTTTTTTGCCGGAAATCACGCATTGTGCATGACTTTCGGGGCAAAAAGCACAAAAAAAATATTTTTCTGGAGCATTTCCATGCAAAAAGCAACTCACCACGCCGCCTCTCCCGCAGAGACCGGCCTCCGCAGGATCACGGATCTTTCTCCCGACAGAGAGCAGAAAAAAGGGAAGATTTCCCGTCCGGCGGACGCCTCCTCCGGGGCCGGCCTGCACCTCTCCCGGCAGAGCGCCTACTCCAGGTCCTGCTTTGACGGCTTCGTCCTCGAGACCTACCTCCCCCATGTCCGGCAGTACAAGCGCAGCTGGCAGGTGGACGAGCGCATCTACGTCCGCTACCTCGCCCCGGCCTTCGGGAAAGCGCGCTTCCAGGACATCGGCGTGCGGGAGGTGGAAAGCTGGTTTCAGAGCCTCCTGAGCACGGAGCTCGCCAGGACCACCTGCCACCGCATCTACGCCGTCCTGCAGCACATCTGCACCCTCGCCCTCAGACGCGGCCTCTTCCAGGGACCGAACCCCTGCTCCCTCATGCGCCTGCCCAGGATCTTCCAGATACGGGAGCGCTACCTCACCCGGGAGGAAGGGCGCAGACTCATGGAAAAGCTTGAGAAGGCCACCTGCCAGGAGGCCCGCGCCCTGCGCCTGCTCCTGCTCACCGGCGCCCGCAAGAGCGAAATCCTCCACGCCCGCTGGGAAAACGTCCACCTGGACCAGCAGATTCTCGTGGTGCCCCTCTCCAAGTCCGGCAAGCCCCGCTACATCTCCCTCTCCAGCGCGGCCGCGGCCGTCATCCGGGAAATCCCCCGGAACACGGACTCCCCCTGGCTCTTCCCGGGCCGGGATCCGGAAAAGCACGTCTCGGACATCTACCGGTACTGGGACAGCCTGCGGAAGGATCTCAGCATCGGGGACGTGCGCATCCACGACCTGCGCCACACCTTCGCGAGCCTGCTCGTGAACGCCGGCCACTCCCTCTACGAGGTCCAGTGCCTCCTGGGCCACAGCGATCCCCGGACCACCATGCGCTACGCCCACATGGGTCAGACCTCCCTGCGGGCCGCGGCCGAAGAGGTGGGAGGCTTTCTCCACGGCGCGAAGCCCTCGGGGCGGCGCAGGATCCCGCCTGAAAGCCGCGCCTTCTAGGCAGGGCCTCTGAAAGCCGTTTGCGTTTTCCGGAAAATCAGGCAAAGTCCTGAGAGCAGTCCTGACGGCCGGAATTTCCCCGGTCCGTCAGGGCTGCTCATGCCTGCGGATCGCGAGACGCTTCATGACCGCCATTGCCCTGCTCCCCTGCTTTCCCCAAGTTCCGCCCGGGGCCCGCTTTCTGGGCCTCTGCCAGGCCTGCCTTCTGCCGGACGAAGACTGGGCCCTGACCTGCTCGGCCCTGCAGGAAACCGGGCTCTTCGCCCGGGTCCTCCTGGCCTGCCAGGCGCACGACCTCCCGTCTCCCGGCCCGGCCGGCGGGAAACTCGTCCTGCCCCGGGCCCGGGACGAAATCGACGCCCTGGCCCTCGCCTGCCGCCGCTTCGGGGCCGAAAGCGTTCTGCTCATGCCGCCCAAACCCCGCCTCGCTGCGGCCTCCCGCCTGCGCAGGCTGCTGACGGGGCTTGCCGACGGCTGGGACCTCTGCCTCGAAAGCCGCGCGGTCCCCGCCTCCCTGGCCATGGATCCCGCCCTCGTCAAGATCGTCTGCCGGGACGGCGGTCCCGTGGAGAGCCTTTCCCGGACGCCCCACCCCTTCCCGGGCCCCCTGATCCCCGCGCAAGGAGCCCCCGGGACGGAGCGGACCCGCTGGCGGGTCGCGGCGGGCCCGGTTGCCCTTGCCTGCGAAGCCCTTCAGCAGGCTGCGCAGAGAGCCCCCTCGGCCCTCGAACGGGAAACCTCCCTCCCCCTGCTGCGCTTTCTCGAAGCGGGCTTCCGCCTGTTCGCCCCGGAAGAGGAGGCGGAGACGGCGTCCGCGGAGACGGAGAGGCGTCCGGACGGGCTGCGGGCAAAACTCGCCCGCGTGGAGCTCGTCATCACGGACATCGACGGCGTCCTCACGGACGGCACGCTCTTCTACGGCCCCGACGGGGAATGCTGCAAGAATTTCAACGCCCGGGACGGGCTGGGAAGCCGTCTGCTGAAAAAGGCGGGCATCGCCTGCGCCGTGCTCTCGGGAAGGGACTCTCCGGCCCTGCGGGCCCGGATCCGGGATCTGGGCGTCACGCATTTCCGGCTGGGGCATCTCGACAAGGCGCGCGTCTGCCGCGATCTCATGGCCGAGGCGGGGACGGATCCGGAGCGCACGCTCTTTCTGGGGGACGACATCACCGACGCCGAGGCCTTCGCCTGCTGCGGTCTCGCCGCGGCCGTGGCGGACGCGGTGCCGGAAGTCCGGGAAAAGGCCGACTGGGTGCTCGCCGCTCCGGGCGGCCGCGGGGCCTTCCGGGAAGTGGTGAACGCCCTGCTCCGCGCAAGGGGTCTTCCCCTCTCCCTCTCCTGAAAAGGCCTTCTCTTCTTCTTCGGGGAGGCAGAAGAACTGTTCCCCCCGAAAGCGACGCCCGGAAGACACAGGAGCCGCCAAAGAGCCCCGGGTCTCTGACCGAAGGATCAGCGGAACGGAAAAAGGCTCCGCCCTGTCTTCCCGGCGCAAGGGGAGAGCGCTTCCGTTCTTCCCGGCAGGGAAGACTTCTGCAGGCCCGGCGCCTGTCCTTTCCGGGCAAACCGGCCCCGCCGCCCTCGGCGCAGGGCCCCCGTGGCGAAAGATCCCCTGGGAAGGCCGCTTCCGTCCCTTCGCCGCCCGGCTTTTTTTCAGGAGTCCGCCGCAGACGGAAGACCCCTTCTTTCCGGGCCGGGCCGGGCGCTGCCGGAAGGTTTTCCTTTCCTTTTGCGGCACGAGTCCGGCCGCGGCCGGTTTTTCCGCCGCCGCCCGCGCGGAGGCGGCGCCGATCCGTCTGAACAGCCCGGCCTGCAAGGACAAGGGAAACCGGTCCCCGGGGCGCACTGTCCGTCCGCCGTCGCCCCCGCGGGCGGCGGGCATGCTCTCCCTGCCCGCTTGACAGCCGGCGCCCGCAGACCCTACAGAAAAGTGAGACATTCACTGCGCTCTTCTGCTCCGGCTCTCCCTCCCGACCCCATGAGAACACAGTCCCCCAGCCTTCAGATCCGACGCGACGGCCTTTTCCAGGGCGTTTCGCCCGCCGTCCCCGGCGCCACCTGAACGGCGGGTCCAGGGCAGAGTCGGGAGCTCGCCTTCGCCGCACGGCGCTGAACAGGAGGGACAGCCCGCATCTCTGCCCGCAGACACACGGAGTGTGTTTTCGGGTCTTTCTTCGCAGCCGGCAAAAGAGAACACCGGACGGCGGGCATGTCAGCGCGGAAATTCCACACAGGCGGGGCCGGAAAATGCTTTGTCCCGGGAAAGGGCGCGGCCTTCCGCGCCCCTGACGGCGTCTCCCCGCGCGTCCGGAAAAAAGACCCCGCGGGCCGGGGGCCTGACGCAGTGATCCCGCGGACGGAGAAAAGAGGACGACCGGCATGCTCACGGCAGGCGTAGACATAGGTTCGGTGGCCGCCAAGGCCGTCGTCTACGACACGGCGCAAGGCCGCGTCGCGGGCCTGGCCCTCCAGCCCACGGGCTGGAATCCCCGGCAGGCCGGAGAAGAGGTGCTGGCGAAGGCCCTGCGGGAGGCCGGGGCCGAGCGGGCGGACTTTGTGGCCGCCACGGGCTACGGCCGCGTTTCCCTGCCCTGCGCCGACAGGGCAGCCACGGAAATCACCTGCCACGCGGCGGGCGCCGTGCGGCTTTTCCCGGGCACGCGGATGGTGCTGGACATTGGCGGCCAGGACAGCAAGGTCATCAGCACCTCCGCCGACGGCCGGGTGCTCGACTTTGTCATGAACGACAAATGCGCCGCCGGCACCGGGCGCTTTCTGCAGATGCTCTCCGGCATTCTCGATCAGGACATGGACGGCCTGAGCGCCCTGGCCGCCCGGGGCAGACCCGCGCCCATCACGAGCATGTGCGCCGTCTTCGCGGAAACGGAGATCGTGGGCCTGCTGGCCCGCGGCACTCCCCCGGAGGACATCGCCGCCGGCGTCCTGCTTTCCATCGCCCGCCGCGTCGGCGGACTCGCGGCCCGCCTTCCCCTGCGGGGGGAATGCACCTTCACCGGCGGCCTGGCCGTCAGCCCCGCCTTCGGCAGGATCCTGTCCGAAGTGCTGGGCGTGCCCGTCAATGTGCCCGACCTCCCCCAGCACACCGGCGCCTTCGGCGCCGCCCTGCTGGCCGAGGACTGGCTGAACAACCCACAGCGCAAGGAGAAGAAAAGATGAACTGCCCCAGCCTGGAACGTTTCTACAAGGTCACGGACAAGAACGTCCTCATGCTGACGGAAGCCAAGGCCGCCGGCAAAAAGGTGGTGGGCCAGTACTGCATCTATTCGCCCCTGGAACTGCCTCTGGCCGCGGGAGCCATTCCCGTCTCCCTCTGCGGCACGAAAAACGAATCCATCCCGCCGGCGGAAACCGTCCTCCCCCGCTCCCTCTGCCCCCTCATCAAGAGCAGCTTCGGCTTCGCCATGCAGGACAGCTGTCCCTACCTGGCCGCCTCCGACCTTGTCGTGGGAGACACCACCTGCGACGGCAAGAAGAAAATGTTCGAGCTTCTGCAGAACTACCGCCCCGTGATCCTTCTCCAGCTTCCCCAGGTCCAGGACGAGGACGCCCGGGCCTACTGGCGGCGGCAGTACGCCCTGCTCAAGGAGCGCCTGGAAAGGGAATTTGACGTAAGCATCAGCGAGGACAGACTCCGGGCGGCCATCCATCTCTGCAACCGCCAGCGCCGCGCCCTCGGAAAGGTCCTGAACCTGGCCAGACTCAACCCCTCCCCCCTCACGGGCATGGACATCCTCAGCATCTGCTACCGGGCCTCCTTCATGCCGGACTACGACGAGGCCATCACCATGCTGGAAAACATCGCCTCCGAGGTGCACGCCCGCTGGCAGCCCGGTCCCCGGGACGCGATCCGGGTCATCCTCACCGGCGTCCCCACGGGCATGGGCTCCCACAAGGTGGTGGAGCTCCTGGAAGAATGCGGCGCCCGGGTGGTCTGCATCGACAACTGCACCTGTCACAAGAAGGTGCGCCTGCTCACCGACGAGGACGCGGAGCCCTTAAGCGCTCTGGCGGACCGCTACCTGGAAACCCCCTGCGCCGTCATGTCCCCCAATCCCCGGCGCTTCAGCACCCTCAGGGAACTGGCCTCCGACTTCTGTGCCGACGCCATCGTGGACCTCACCTGGCAGGGCTGCCAGACCTACGATGTGGAATCCTGGATGCTCAAGAACTATGTCCGGGACGAACTCAGGCTCCCCTTCCTGCAGATCCTCACCGACTACTCCCCGGCCGACCGCGAACAGCTCAAGGTCCGCATCGAGGCCTTCCTGGAAATGCTGGGCTGAG
>CAZFTQ010000070.1:0-7759 GCA_964522365.1 uncultured Desulfovibrio sp.
GCGTGTCCGGGGGAGGCAGCGCCTGAGATCCTCCAGCACGGACCTCGGCACGAAGAGCCCGCCGTAGCCGCGGCCCAGAGAGATGCGGGGTTTGTTGGCGCCGTGGTAGTCCGAACCGCCGCTGACGCAGAGCTTCAGACGGCGGGCCAGACCGAGGAGATAGCTCGTGTCCGCGGCCGAGTGGTCGCTGTGCCAGGCCTCCAGACCGCAGAGGCCCAGAGGGATGAGGCGCCTGATGAGTGCCTCCAGCCAGCCGGCGGGAAAGTGCCCGCCCGCCATGGGGTGGGCCAGAACGACGCAGCAGCCGAGGCCGGCCATGAGCGAGACGGCTTCTTCCGGCCGCATGACCTCCTTGGGCAGATAGGCCTTGCCGCCGGAGCCCAGATATTTGTCAAAGGCCTCCCGCAGATCCCCGATATAGCCCGCCTTCAGCATGGCCATGGCCATGTGGGGCCTGCCCACGCTCTCCCCGCCGGCCTCCCGGAGCACATCCTCCATGGTGATGCCGATGCCCAGTTCGTTGAGCTTCGCCACCATGCGGACATTGCGCTGGGATCGCTTGTTCCGGAGACGGGAAAGGGTCTCTTCCAGAGGACTCGCGTCCCTGGGCACCCAGAGCCCCAGAATGTGCATGCTGCCCATCTCGGTGCGGGTGGAGATTTCCACGCCCCGGACAAAGTCCAGCTCCAGGGCTTTCGCCGCGGCTTCGGCCTCGTCGAGCCCGGAGAGCGTGTCGTGGTCCGTGAGGGCCAGGGCCGAGAGGCCCGCCGCCCTGGCGTTGGCCACGAGTTCGGCGGGGGAATCGGTCCCGTCCGAGGCCGTGGAGTGCGTGTGGAGGTCGATGCGCTCCTGCATGCCCGACCCTAGGCCGCCGGTCCGAAGCCCGGGATGCTGACGCGCCGCTCCACCCAGTTGAGGAACCAGGTGGCCAGGGTCACCATGGCCAGGTAGTAGAGACCCACCGCGATGAAGACTTCCGTGAAGCGGAAGGTGTCGGAGGCGAGCACCTTGCCCTCGCACATGAGTTCCATGCAGGTGACCAGGTAGGCCAGGGAGGAATACTTGATGAGGTAGATGATCTCGTTGCCGCAGCCGGGGAGGGCGCGCCTGGCGGCCTGGGGGATGACGATCCAGAGCACGGTCTGGAAGGTGGAAAAGCCCAGGGACTTGGCGGCCTTGATCTGGCCCTGCTTGATGGAGAGCAGGGATCCGCGGACATATTCGGAATGATAGGCCGAGGAGCAGATGATGAAGCTCAGGAGCGAGGCGCCGTAGGGGTCGAAATAGATCCCCAGCTTGGGCAGGGCGAAATAAATCATCATGAGCTGCACGGCCAGCGGCACGCCGCGGATGATGGCCGTCCAGCCGTCGCCCAGACGCTTCATCCAGGGCGTCCCGAAGCCCCGCAGACAGCCCAGCACGAGACCTCCGGCAAAGCCCAGAATGGCCGCCGGCACGATGAGGGCGATGGAGACCACGAGCCCCCGGTTCAGGCTGGGCAGAAGTTCCTGGAAGACAAAGGCGGAATCGAACATGGCCTCTACTCCATTTCTTCCTGCAGCCTGGTGAAGAAGTCCTTGGTCCGGGTGTGCGCGTCTTCGGCAAGAAGTTCTTCAGGCGAGCCGTGTTCAATGATGACGCCGCGTTCCATGAAGACAAACTCGCAGGCCAGGGCCTTGGCGAAGTCCATCTGGTGGGTGGCCATGACCATGGTCATGCCGTTCTGGGCGAGATCGCGGATGACGGCCAGCACTTCGCCCACCAGTTCCGGGTCGAGGGCCGAGGTGGGTTCGTCCAGGAGAATGACCGTGGGATCCATGGCCAGGGTGCGGGCGATGGCCACGCGCTGCTTCTGGCCGCCGGAGAGCTGGGCCGGATAAAGCTTCGCCCGGTTGGCGAGACCCACGCGGGTGAGCTCCTTCATGGCGCGCTCGCGGGCGGCCTGGGGAGTCTGTCCCTTGACCTTGCGCAGGGCGATGGCCACATTGTCCACGGCGTTCAGGTGCTCAAAGAGATTGAAATCCTGGAAGATCATGCCCACGCGGGCCCGGAAGGCGCAGAGTTCGGGCTTGTTGTCGATGTCGACTTTCTTGCCTTCCAGAATGATTTCGCCCTCGTCGGGATGGATGAGGCAGTTTATGCACTGGAGCAGCGTGCTCTTGCCGGCGCCGGAGGGGCCGATGAGCACCTTGAGCTCGCCGCGCCTCAGGGAGAAGGTGCAGTCCGTGAGAATCTGCCTGTCGCCGAGCTTCTTGGAGATGTGGTTGATTTCGAGAACTTTTTCCTGGTGCAGCATGATTAGGCCCCCTTGACGGCAGCTGCGCCCTGAGTTCCGTAGCCCGGAATCTGCACTTTGTTTTCCAGGAGACGCAGGAGTTTGAGCACGACGAGCGTCATGACGAAGTAGATGATGCCGGCCGCGGCGTAGAGCGCCAGGTGCTCATGGGTGCGGGCGGCGATGGCGGCCGTCCTGGACATGATTTCCTGGGTGCCGAGGACGTAGCAGACGGCCGAGTCCTTGAGAAGAATGGAAAATTCGTTGGCCCAGCCGGGAATGGAGAGGCGCATGGCCTGCGGCAGAATGATGCTGAGGATGGTCTGGCTGTCCCGCATGCCCAGCGCCTTGCCGGCCTTCATCTGGCCGGCGGGCAGGGACTGGATGGATCCCCGGAAGATCTGGGACTGGTAGGCCGTGCTGGTGCAGCCCATGGCCACGCAGGAGATGATGAAGGGATTGACGGGCAGGCCGAGGCTCAGGAAGAAGCCGTAGAAGAGGAAGAGCAGGACCAGGATGGGCACGCCGCGGAAGAACCACACGTAGAGCCCGATGATCCTGCGCAGCCAGACGGGTCCGTAGACCTGTCCCACGGCGGCGGGCAGACCCAGGCAGAGGCCCATGAACAGGGCCAGGGCCACGGCGCCCATGGTGACGAAGGAGCCCCCCAGGATGAAGGGGAGGGCGTTCATGACAACGGTTAATGAGTCCATGCTGTACACATCCGTGCAGCGCGATTGCCGTCTTTTTTCCGGCGTCGCGGACCCGTACAGAGAGGCGGGAAGGATTTCTTCCTTCCGGCGGCCTGTCTGTCCAGGTCCTGCGCTTTTTCAGCGGGGGAGACTGAGGCTTGGCCAAAAGCGCCGGTGCGTTTGTGTCCGCTTCATGGGCGGACAGTGGCGGTCCGTCAAAAGAGACGGGGCCTTGCGACCCCGTTTCCAGACGCTGTGCTTACTTCTTGGTCAGATATTTGTTCTGGATTTCCTTCCAGTAGGGATCGGCCTGAAGCAGCTTGTAGCCTTCGTTGAGGAGCTTGAGCAGTTCCGTGTCGCCCTTGCGCACGGCCACGCCGAAGTCGTCCGGGATGCCGTGGGTGCCCACGATCTTGAGATTGCTGTTCTTGGAGAGCGCGTCGTTGGCGGGCAGGCTGTCCATGAGGGCGGCCTGGATGCGGCCGTTGATGAGGTCCGTGATGGCCAGGGGGCAGGAGTCGTAGGAGCGCAGCTCAAAGGGATACTTCTTGACGCGCTGCTCGCTGCGGATGGCCTCAGCCTCGGAGGTGCCGCGCTGGACGCCCAGCTTGATGGGCTTGGAGAGGATGTCGGCCGGAGTCAGGGTGGAGTCCTTCATGGTCACGAAGACGCGGGAGACATGCCAGTAGGGCTCGGTGAAGTCCACCTGCTTGCGGCGCTTCTCGGTGATGCTCATGCCGGATCCGATCATGTCGATCTGGCGGGCCTGCAGGGAGGGAATGATGCCGTCCCAGGCCATGGGCTTGTGCTCGATGGTGATGCCCATCTTCTTCGCGATCCAGTTGAGGGCGTCCACGTCAAAGCCGGCGGGCTGCCCGGTCTTTTCGTCCAGATAGGCGAAGGGCGGGTAGTTGGGATCGATGCCGTTGATGTAGCTTTTCTGCGCGAAGGCGCTGGCGGAAAGGGCCAGCAGACAGAGGAGGGTGAGGGCGAGAAGTTTTTTCATACAGCCTCCGGGAGAACCGGGTGGGATGGTTGCGGGCGGGGGGATCGGGAACAGGGGTATACTAGCCCAAGTTCCAGCAGTGCGCAAGAGAGTGAATTTCCAAGAGGAACAGCCGTGAGGCCTGTATACGGACGCCTTTCTGCGGAAAAAGATACCCCTCTTCCCCCCGCAGGTGCCTTTTCCCTGTGCCTTTTTCGGGGCATGAAAAAACCTCTTTCCCGCGCGCGGGGGAGCGGGCGGGAAAGAGGGACTTTGTGAAAAAAATGCCGCCGGCTTTCTGACGGCGGCTTGGGAAGGTCAGTTTCTGTCGGCGATGGCGGCGGAAATCTGGGCCACGGCGGCCACCTTGCCGTCCACCAGGGCCTTGGCGTCCATGCGGCAGAGCTGGAGCTTGCGGCGGATGTTGGAGCAGTGGAGCTCGAGCCTGTCGCCGGGCACCACCTGGCGGCGGAATTTCACGCCTTCCAGGCCCGTGAAGAGGAAGAGCTTGTTCTCCAGACTTTCCGTGGCGTCGGAGAGGGCCAGAAGGCCGCCCGCCTGGGCCAGGGCTTCCAGGATGAGAACGCCCGGCATGACCGGAGCGCCGGGGAAGTGGCCCTGGAAGAAGGGTTCGTTGATGCTGACGTTCTTGTAGGCGATGATGTGGTCGCCGGGCACGCATTCCACGACCCTGTCCACCAGGAGGAAGGGATATCTGTGGGGGAGCAGGGACATGATTCTGGCGATGTCCATGGTCTGGGCGGCATTTTCAGTCATGCGGCTAACTTCCTTGTCGTCGGGGAGGGAGAGATACGCGAAAAAAGGGCCCCGTCCGGGTCGGGCGGGGCCCCTGCACTGGGAAAAACGGGGCGCTTACTTCTCTTCGGCCTTCTTGGCGGGAGTGATGGGCTGCTTGGCCTTGTCGCCCTGTTCCTTGGAAATCTTGTTCACTTCGGCGAGAACTTCCTGGGTCAGATCCATGTCCTGATCGGCGTAGAGCACGCCGCCGGCCGTCACGTCCACCACGAAGTTGTAGCCCTTGCGCTGGGCGACGCCGTAGGTCGCGTTGAAGACCATGGTGACCATGTCCTGACGCAGCTTGACTTCGTCCTGCTCAACCTTGCGCATGAAGGTACGGGTCTTCTGATCCAGTTCCTGCTTGGCGCGCAGGAAGGCCAGCTTGCTCTCTTCGGAGGCCTTGGGGTCCTTGAGCTTCTCGGCTCTCTTGCGGAGCTTCTCGCCCTCTTCCTCAAGACTCTTCCGCTCCTTGCCGTACTTCTTCTCCATGTGATCCCTGGCGGCCTTGGCCGGCTCGCTCTGGGTGGCCACGGTCTGCATGTCGACCACGCCAATCTTCAGAGCGGCCGTGTCCGCAGCGAAGGCCATGCCCGCCATGGCAAACAGGGCCGCGAGAGTCAGCACCAAAAACTTACGCATGAAATCCGTCTCCTTTCCTTGTTTTTGGGGCAGGCGTACTCCCTCCGCAGCCGAATGAAAAGCAGAAAATGAGTGCGCTGCTGAAAACTTCCCCTTCTCTTACAGAGCTTCCGGGAAAAGTCAAGGGCAAGGCCCTTTTCCCTCAGAGATTTCTTTTTGCTTTTCAGACCCTTGCCGGGGGCTTGCGGCGGGGTTTCCCCCGCCTGGAAAAGCGCGGAAAAAAGGCGCGCCGCCGGGTGGCGCCGCGCCTCATGAGGGCTGATTTCTCTGGAGGTCTTTCACCCCCGCGCGCTCAGCGCAGGGCCCTCCTGTTTCCCGCGGGCTTCGCTTCGGCCGTGATGCGTTCCAGACGGCTGTCGCGGTAGGCCAGGATGCCTTCGGCAAGGCCCTCGGCGATGGCCTGGCGGTAGCCGGGGTTCTGGAGGAGGGCCGCCTCTTCGGCGTTGGAGCAGTAGCCGATCTCGGCGAGGACCGAGGGCATGGCCGCCGTGGCGAGCACATAGAAGGAAGCCGTCTTGACGCCCTTGGGCGTGACCCCGTAGCCGCTGCGCCGCACCCGCGACACCATGCCGCGGTGCACGCTGGAGGCGAGGCTCCTCGACTGGAGCACGCGGTCGGTGAGGGCCACCTTCCGCAGGGCCGGGCTCGTGCGCCTGACGGATCCGTTTTCGCGGTCGGCCACCAGCTGGGCATGGCCGCTGCCGGGGGCGTGGTAGTAGACTTCCACACCGGAGATGGCAGGGTTGGCGTGGGCGTTCACATGGATGGAGAGGAAGAGGTCGGATCGGCTTTCGTTGGCGATGGCCGTGCGCCGGGCGAGGGGCAGATATCTGTTGGTCTTGCGGGTGTAGACCACGCGCAGGCCGTTGTCGGTGAGCAGGCGGCCCACGCGCAGGGCCACGTCCAGGGTGACCTGGCGCTCGATGACGTCATTGTGGAGGGTGCCCGGGTCCGATCCGCCGTGGCCGGCGTCGATGGTGATGACGGAGAGGGTATGATGCCTGTGGGTCAGGGCCGCCGTGCGGGCAGAGGCGGGAGGTTCCTGCGACCTCGCGGCCGTGGCGGCCGTGCGGGTGGCCGCCACGCGCACCACGGCGCGGCGGGATCCGTTTTCCTTCTGGACCGAGAAGGAGGCCACCTTGGCGAAGGAGAGCACGAGGCGGGTGCTGCGGCGGCTTGTCTGCTGGACGCGGACGCTGCGCAGGAGGCTGTTGTGCACGGCGAGGCCGCGGCGGATTTCGCTGACCACGTCCGTGTCGCCCAGATCCAGAATGAGCCTCGCGGCCTTGCGGTCCCGCTCAAGCTGGGTGCGGACCTGGCAGGGCGCCGTGAAATCCAGCACCACGTCCACGGCGTCCGTGCTGTCGCGGGTCCAGGTCAGGTTGTCCAGGCAGGCCTTGCGGGGAGCGGCCGGGCTCTTGAAGCCGGCGGCGAGTTCCCTGGCCCTGGGAGCCGCGTCCCCCGAGGGGTGACTGTCGAGAATCTGGCGCACATAATCTCTGGCCGAGCCCTCGTCGCCGAGGTTGGAGGCGGAGATGGTGGCGCAGGCGAGCAGGGCGTCGTCGGCCCTGGCGCTTCCCGGAAAGGTCCGGGCGACGCCTTCATAGAGCCCCAGGGCCATGCGGTAGTCTTCCCCCAGGTGGGAGCAGCGGGCGAGTTCCTCCTGGCACTGGCCGGCCCGGAAGAGGGCCTGGGCCGCCAGGTTGGCCGTGGAGCTCGAGATGGCGATGCTCACGAAGCCGTCCCGGAGCTGTTCCCAGGGCTGGCGCCAGCGGGCCCGCACGGGATGGGCCCTGAGCTGGTCCATCTGTTCCTTGCGGGCGCTGTATTCTTCCCGGAGGCTTCCCGCCGGGAGGGTCTTCAGGCTCCTGAAGCGGGACTGCTCCATACCGGCGAGGCAGAGGGAGAAATTCCGCGCCGCAGCGCCGCTCAGGGTGTTTCCGGTCGCGGCGTCCGCGTCCGTGGTCCGGCAGAGGAGCAGGACCAGAAGCAGGAGAAAGGGGATCAGAAAGACTGCCGGAAGGAGGCGCAGGCCGGCAGCCTGACCCTTCGAACGGCCGGAACAGTACGGGGAAACGGGAAAACTCCGGCCTGGACAAGTGAAGGTGCTGCTGTCGGACATGACGAAAACTCCTGAAGAAAGGCCGGCGCGTCTGTCGGAGGGGACGGACGGCTGAGGGAAGCCGGCTCTGTTCTTCTTATCGGCCGCCTTCACAAATCCTGAGGGGGCCGGGGAGCTTCCGGAAGAGAAATATTTCGAGGAACTGTCCGGATTCAGGGAACTGCCTGATTTTCCCTGAGATTCTCGGTTTCGGGCGGAGCGGGCCAAGGCCCGCCGGGAGGAATGTCCGGAGGAAGAGTCCGTCAGAC
>CAZFTQ010000070.1:7859-12744 GCA_964522365.1 uncultured Desulfovibrio sp.
TTGTGTTTTCCGGCTCTGCCGGGCGGGTTCTAGAAGAACTCGCCCATGCTGAATTCCAGACGGCCAGGCTCGCGCTCGCCGTCAAAGTCCTTCTTGAGCGGGAAGCCGTAGGCTATGCGCAGATCGCCCATGGGCGAACGCCAGCGCAGTTCCAGACCGGCGGAATAGACCCAGTTCTTGTCGAAGTCGAATTCGAGCTTCTGGTCGTCGTCCGAACTGTAGTTGAAGCCGATGTCAAAGAAGGGCACCAGGGCCAGGCCCATGTCCTTCTGGAAGGTCCAGACATATTCCAGGTTGGCCACGCCCATGCGGTCGCCGCCGATGACGTCGTTGTCATAGCGCGGGTCCTGGGATCTGGGGGAGGCGTCCGTGTAGGAATAGCCGCGGACCGTGTCCATGCCGCCCAGGTAGAAGCGTTCGAAGACCGGGATTCTGGAGTCCGTGTTCTGCAGGACGGCGCCCACCCTGGCCCGGGCGTGGAGGGTGTGCTCGGGCTTGATCGAGTAGAAGCCCTGCCATTCGGCGATGAGCTTGAGGAAGTTGTCCGTGCCGCCCAGGCCGCCGCCGCCCCATTCGCCCCAGAGCCGGGAGATGGTGCCTCGGGTGGGCCGGTCGCGGTTGTCCGTGGTGTCGCGGGTGATGCGGGCGCCCACGGCGCTTGTCCAGTTGATGCCTTTGTAGTCGGCGATGTAGGGCGAGGCGTCATCGTCCACATCGTAGAGTTCGTAGCGTTCCAGACGGTAGCTCAGGCCCACCGTGGTGTACTCGCCGATGGGGTAGGCGAAGCGGATGGTGTCGCCGATGGTCTCACGGGTGAAGGAGTCCCACCAGTCCAGGAGATAGTAGAGGTCGTTGCCGAAGGAGAGGTCCGTGTCGTAGACGCGGGGGTTGCTGAAGGTGAGCGTGCCCGAGGTGCGGCGCCAGGAGAAGAAGCCGCTCAGGGCCAGCTGGTAGCCGCGGCCCAGGAGGTTTCTCTCCATGATGCTGGCGCTGACGCCCACATCGAAGTAGGTGGAATAGCCCACGCCGGCGATGAGCGCGCCCGTGTTGTCTTCCTTGATCTTGACCTTCAGGTCCACCGTGTCCTCGGAATCCGTGGGCACGAGCTCGGTGTCGACCGCCGTGAAGTAGCGCAGACGGGTCAGACGCTCCACCGAGCGCTGGAGCTTGGCTCCTTCGTAGGCGTCGCCGTCGCCCAGACGCATTTCACGCAGGATGACGTTGTCTCTGGTCTTCTGGTTGCCTTCCACCACCAGGCGGCGGATGAAGACCTTCTGCTTCTTGTTTATGACATAGACCACATTGACCGTGTCGGGATTGTCCTGGGGCTTGACGACACGGGTGTCCACTTCGGCGTAGGCGTAGCCGTTGTTGTTGTAATAGGCCTGCAGCCGCTTGGCGTCGTCCTGCATGACGGTGAGCGAGAAGTAGTGCTTCTCGTCCTTCCATTCATCCATCTCGATGATGGAATCCATCACTTCCTTCTTGTCCAGAACGTCGCCCGCGAAGCCCACTTCATTGATGTTGTAGCGCTTGCCTTCGCTCACGGGGAAGATGATGTGGATGCCGTCTTCCTCGTAGCGCACGTCCGGCGCGCCCACCTGGATGTCCACATAGCCTTCGTTGAGACCGAAGGCGGCGATGGCGTTGGTGTCGCGCTCCAGATACTCTTCCTTGAGGACGCCCGATCCGGTGAGCCAGGAGAAGAGGCCGCGCTCGCGCAGAGCCATGTACTTGGTCATGTCGCTCTGGTTGAGTTCCTTGAGCCCGTCCACCTTCACTTCGGTGATGTAGAGCTTCTTGCCCTCGTCGATGCTGATGACCAGGGTGGCGCCGGGACGGGTGTCATGGGATTCCACCCGGTAGGTGGGCTTGGCCAGATAGTAGCCGTCCTTGCGGTAGAGTTCGGTGATCTTCTGCAGGTCCTCCGCGAGGGTCTTTTCGTTGAGCACCGTGCCCTTGCGGGTGGTCATGGCGTCCAGGATGTCCTCGTTGTCGAGGGCGCTCGTGCCCTCCACGACGATGTTGTCGATGCGGGGCTTTTCCTGCACGTCAAAGACGAGGACGCTGCCCTCCAGATGGGCCTGCACGTCCGTGAAATAGCCCATTTCCCAGAGCCGCTTCACTTCCTCGTTGATGGCCGCCGTGTCGGGCGCGTCGCCGCGGCGGATGGTCAGGCGCATGAGAACCACGTCCGGGTCCATGTTCTTGAGACCGCGCACCTGCACGTCCGTGACCGTGGCGCCCTTGCCGCCCCCGAGCACCATGGGCACGAGCTGAGGCTGCGGCTCGGCGGGCGCGGCGGGCGCGGCCTTGGGCTGCTCGGCGGGCGTCTTCCCCGGCGCGAAGATCCCGGCGGCCCGGCTCGCCAGCTGGACCGTCGCCTCGTCCAGGTCGGACATGCTCGGCCGCTGGAAGGAGGCGGGCACGGGAGATCCGCCGCGTACGGGCACGAGGCGCGTCTGCAGGGTGAAGCCCCGGTCCTTCTGGGTGAAGGCGCCGTAGATGACCAGGTCCGCTCCGGCCTTGAAGCCCAGTTCCTGGGCGGAGGCCAGATCCAGGCTCTTGCGGCCGGACTCCTTGAACAGGCTCGCGGACCGGGCCATGGGCACGGGTTCCAGCCCCTGCTGCGCCAGCTTTTCCACGATGATCTGCGGAACGGCCCTGGCGGCGTCCGGCAGTTCGGGCCCGGCCTGCACGGCAAAGGGGAGCACCAGGACCTTCCTGGCGGCCTGGGCGGCCTGCGGAGCGAGGAGAAGAGACAGCAGGAGGACGATGAGCCAGAGGGAGAAGGCTTTGCTGTGCGGTTGTCTTGTCATGGGCAAAAATCGCAGCGCGGTACGCCGGCCCGGGGCCGGAGGGCGCTGACCCTCCCTGTGTGTCGGTTAGATGGACGGGGACGCCGCGCGCTCCCCGAGGGTGTGCCGAGAGGCGGGATAGAGGAGGCCTGAACGCAGTTCGAGGCAGCGGTCCAGGCCCGCCGCCAGGTCGGCGTTGTGCGTGACGACGACCATGGTCATGCCCAGCTCCCGGTTGAGCTCCCGGAGCAGGGCCGCCACCTGGGCGCCGTTCTTTTCGTCAAGATTGCCGGTGGGTTCGTCCGCCAGGAGCACTCTCGGGTGCATGACGAGGGCCCGGGCGATGGCGACGCGCTGCCGCTCGCCGCCGGAAAGAAGGCTCACATGGCTCGCGCGCTTGTCCCCGAGACCCACGCGCTCCAGGAGCTCCCGGGCGGCGGTCATGACCCGGCCGCGCGGAAGTCCCGCGATGATGCCGGGCATGGCCACGTTTTCCTCGGCGCTGAATTCGGCCAGAAGATGATGAAACTGGAAGACATAGCCGCAGGTGCCGCCCCGGAAGGCGGCCTGCTCGTCGGGGCTCAGGCTGGCGATGTCGCGGCCTTCAAAGCAGACGCTCCCTCCGCTAGGAGTATCAATAGCCCCCATCAGATGCAAGAGGGTGCTCTTGCCGGAGCCCGAGGCGCCCACGATGGCGAGCTGCTCCCCGGCCTCCACGCTGAAGCTGATGCCCCGGAGGATTTCCAGGGTCCGGGCGCCCTCGTCGTAGTTCTTGACCACGTCCCGGAAGCGGTAGAGCTCGCTCATTCGTACCTCAGAGCCTCGGCCGGCTTGAGCCTGGAGGCCTGCCTGGCCGGATAGAGCGTGGAGAGGAAGCAGAGAAGCATGGCCGCGCCGCCGATGATGAGGACATCCGGCACCGTGATGATGATGGGCAGATGATCCAGGGTGTAGACATTTTCAGGCAGCTTGATGAACTGATACTTCCTGAGCAGGAAGCCCACGGTGAGCCCCAGGGCGTAGCCCAGCATGGTGCCCGTGAAGCCGATGATGAGACCCTGGTACATGAAGACGCGCCGGATCATGGCGCGGGTGGCGCCCATGCTCATCATGACGGCGATATCCTTTGTCTTTTCCATGACGAGCATGACGAGGGTGGCCACGATGGAGAAGGATCCGATGAGCACCACCATGGCGAGGAGAATGAACATGCCGATCTTTTCCAGCTTGAGGGCCGCGAAAAGATTGGCGTTCATGTCCATCCAGCTGCGGGCGTAGAAGCGGTGCCCGAGCCGGGAGTTGAGGGCCTTGGTCACTTCGTCCGCCCGGAAGAGGTCGGCCACCGTGATTTCTATGCCCGTCAGGTAGGAGGCGTCCGTGCCCAGCAGGTCCCGGCAGGCCTGCAACGAGAGAAAGGCCATGGACGAGTCGTACTCGTACATGCCCGTCTTGAAGATGCCCGAGACGGCGAAGGGCCGGATGCGGGGCTGAAAGCCCGTGGAGGATCGCTGGCCCGAGGGGGAGAGGAGATTGACCCGGGATCCCACGGAGAGGGCCAGACGCCTGGCGAGCTCCTCGCCCAGGATGATGCCGGGGGGCGTGCCCGTGAGACCGTCCACGCCCCCGCGTTTGATGGTCTGGAGCATGGAGAGCACCTTCGGGGCGCCCTCGGGGTCGATGCCGCGCAGGACAAGGCCCTTCACCCCGGTGCCGGAGGAGAGCATCACCTCGCTGTAGATGAAGGGGGTCGCCCCCGTGACCCCCGGGGTGCGGAGGATTTTCTCCATGATGTCCGGCTCAAGGGCAAAGGAGTCGGGCAGGGAGGCCAGAACCACCCCGTGGGCGTTGGCGCCCAGGATCTTCTCCCGCATGTCCGTGGTGAGGCCGTTGTAGACCGCGAGCACCCCCACGTGGTCGGCCACGGCCAGCGCCTCGCCCAGGATGGACATGAGCGAGATGACGTAGATGAAGGCCTGCTTGCGCCTGGAGAAGAGATAGCGTCTCGCGACGAAAAGAGGAAAGCTCAAGGGGGGGCTCTTGCCTTCGCGCGGCGGGAGGCGCAGCGTGCGGCGGAACTCGTAAATTGA
>CAZFTQ010000071.1:0-12416 GCA_964522365.1 uncultured Desulfovibrio sp.
GGGATGCCTCCGGCCGAGGCTGGCCGCAGCCGCGCGCAACCTTCTGAGGCGTCTCGGTTCATGAAAAAGAAATGTTTTTGCCCTCTTCCGGCAGCTTTCCCATTGACGGTTCCTGTGGACGATCTGCCGACCGCCTCCATCATGAGTGACTGAGAACCCATTGCACCTGAAATTGGAACCGGCAAATTGACGGTCGCTCTGCTGTGATTCAGACTTCTCCCAACAGTCCGCGCTGCGCTTAGCCTTTCCTCAGCAATGAGGAAAGTGATGCGAATGACGGCACGGCTTTTTTCTGCAGCAGTTCTCTTTCTGGCCTTCCAAGACCCACCCCCTCTCTCATTGAGACCCGGTTCTTTCCCCATCGGCCGATCCGGCCTCTCCCCTCCACGCAGCCCTCGGCTTTGCGGCTGACAGACTCTTCCGCTCTCCGGATTCACGGAGGATCAGCTTCGGAAGATCTTCCCTTGCAGCAAAGGAATCTTCTCCAGCCCCTTCAGGCTGAGCAGCAATCCTCTTTTTTGTGCTGTCCTGACAGCCTCTTTTACCGGCTGAATGGAAACGGCATGCCGGCTCGGAGAAAATTTCTCCTGCCTCACATGCCGTATACTCCCTTTCATTTCCGGCAACTCCGGGGGTCCCTTTTCTCCCGCGGGCCTCACTCTGTCAGGCGGCGCTCCCTCTCTTCTTCCCCGGCCATACGCTCAGCGAGGGCCGTCAGTTCCTCCAGGATTTCCTCCTCCAGATCAACGCTCCGCCCGCCCGGCCCGGTCTCCGCTCTGAGCCTGCGCCGCTCCAGCTCCTCCTTCACCGTGCCCTCCGGATACGCTCGCCGCAGACAGGCCAGAGCCCTGGCGCAGCCCAGGCGCTCATAGAGCCTGCCGCGCAGGCGCATGTCCTCCGCCGTGCTGGAAAAAGCCCAGGCTGCCGCCGGCGGCACCGTGCAGGTGAGATGCTGGATGGCCTCGCCCGAGGCTGTGCGGAAGAGCCCCACGATCCCGGCGCCCTCCCGGGCCGGCTTCGCAAGACGCCGCAGGGCGGCGTGCGCCGCCGCGTTGAAGCCGAAGCGCCGGCTCACACCGGCCGTTTCCTCGGCGCTCCCCGCCCCCAGCACATAGACCGAGGTGGCCAGTTCCACGAGCACCGGCGGAAAGTCGTCCAGACGCTGGGAATAGAGGCCGATGCTCAGGTTCTGCTTGCGGGCCTCGCGGCTCGCCGTGGTCAGGTCCGCGATGATCTGCCTGGAGAGGGGGTTGCTCATGTCCGCGCAGCTCGCCCTGTGGAATTCGTCGTAGCAGAGCCTTTTGGGTGATGCCGCCAGATCGGCGAAACGCGGCGCGTGCCAGGCGCGGTAGGGCTCGGGAATGCGGTCCAGATCCGCAGGACTCTGAAAGAAGTGCCCCGCCCCGCAGTGCCTCGCCAGCATGTACATGAGGGCGGACTGGCGCTCGGCCGCGGGTCCGCCCCTGGGCGTCACCTCACCGAGATCCAGCCCCACGACGCGGGCCTCGCCCAGCCCGAAACTCGTGGGCGCGGCGAGGATGGGGTATTCCCGCACGGCCGAGGTGAGGTGCCGCAGACAGGCATCCGGCAGGCTCTCGGAGGATCCCGGCACGCTCACGTCCTCAAAACGTCCGCGGATGACGGGACTGCCGATGGCCAGCATGAGATCGGCCAGCAGAGGCACGGCGCGGCGCTGGGCCCGCACGGCCAGGGGGATCTCGCCCGCGTCAAACAGGAAGCGCACAGTCTCCCACCAGGTGGTGTCCTCGTCCGGGCGGAAGCCCTCTTCCCGCAGCCTGCGGGTCACCGCGGGCTCCGCGTGGGGGTCAAAGACTCTGGGGGCCTCTCCTTCCGGCGCGAGCCGGGCGTAGGCCGCGTCCACGGCCTCGCGGAGAAGATCCGTCACGCCGTCCGAAGGGGCGCTCTCGTTGAGGGGTGTGCAGAGCAGAGAGAGAAAATTGGTCAGAAAGCCCGCGTGTCCGGGCAGAGGCCGGGGGGCGCCCAGGGGCGTGTCAAAGACATTGACGGCGCTTTCCCGCACATTGCGCAGGGCCGCGAAGAGCACCAGATGCCGTCTTTCCGGCGGCAGGGCCGCCCGGACGAGGTCCATGACGCCCGCGCAGGATCGGCCGGCGTCAATGACGGTGAGCCAGGGGAGCCTGGTCCGGCCGGCCCGCAGGATATAGAAGAAGTTGAGGGTGTTCAGAAAGAAGGACTTGCCGCTGCCCATGCCGGCGAAGCAGATCTCGTTCCAGGAGGCCTGGGAGGAGTGGAAGAGCGCCAGAGGCATGAAGCGGCCGTCCGAACTTCGAAGGGGCACGTCCGTCGTCGTCCAGGGCGAGCAGGGCCTGAAGAGAGGCAGAAGACGCAAGGCGTCCGGGAGGGGCGCGATGGCCCGCGCCGCCGGCGAGAGGGGCGTCGCGCCGGGCAGGGTCGCCGTGTAGACGAGGAGGGGATCGCCGCTCAGCATGGCCGTGTCGCAGGCGCCCCAGGACTGGACGGCGCCCGCGAGCCGGGCGGCGCGTCCGCGCAGGATCCGCAGGGTCTCCGCTTCTCCCCGGCCCTCGGAGAGCCGGGCCCAGGTGACGAAGCTGACCTGAAAGCCCACGGCCGTTTCCCCGGCCAGGACCTTTTCCTGCAGCCAGCGCCAGCTCGCCGTCAGCTGACGGTTGGACGAGGAGGCTAAGGAGAGCACGGCGGCGGCCGCCGCCTTGAGTCCCTGGCCGCGCATGCCGTCGCCCGTGAGAAGAAAGGCCGCCCGCCAGGGCAGGCCCTCGGCCAGAAGCGATCGGAAAAGCGTGGCGAAGGGGAGCAGGGTCTGAGGCGGCAGGCTCATGGTGAACGGCGCGTAGATCCGCTCGCCCACCGCGGCGAAGCGGCCCTCCAGCACCCTGGCCGGAGCGGCCCAGATCTGGCTGGAAAGGGTCGGCGGCAGAAAAGTGCCCGCCTCGCCCGCTTCCGCGCCCGGCAAGGGAGCGCGCAGAGGCAGGGGATCTCCCGGAAGCACGGGCCGCCAGGTTTCGGAGGTCCATTCCGGAAGGTTCACGCGGCGCAGGGCCGCCACCGCCTCGTGGGCGTCCAGCAGCCCGGCCCGGAAGGAGAGCCCCCGCAGGCGCTCCAGAACTTCCCGCGCCACCGCCCTGTGCGTGTCGCGCATGCGGCCCGCCACGGCGATCCCGGTCTGCGCCTCCCTCAGACGGGCACAGGGTCTGGGTCCGGAGGCGGCCTCGCGGGCCGCCTCCGCCCGCTCGGCCCGGCTCAGGATCCGCGGCTTTGTCCAGACGGCAAGCCAGATCCGCTCGGAAGCGCAGCAGCCGGAAAGCGTCCGCGCCCAGTCCTCCAGCAGGCCGTCCAGGTCGAGACCGAGAGCGGCCGCGCTTCCGCGCAGGGGCCGCATGCGGCCCCTGATCTCCCGGGAAGCCTCCCCGGGATCGCAGCTGAAGACCACCTGGAGGGCGTGGCCCTGCCGTGAGAGGGGCGTTCTGAGAGCGTCCGCGAGCACGGCGCAGGTCCGCTCAAATTCCTCTTCGCCGGTGAGCCGCAGGACCCCGTGAATCCGGATGAGGGAGACCAGGGCGCCGTTTTCCGCCACCAGAATGCCGTCCGTGTCCACGGTGTGGAGCGGGCAGAGGGCCGCGGGCGAAACGCCGAAAAAATCGTGGACCCCGCGCACGAAGCGGTCCAGCGAGGCAAAAAAACCGTCCCAGGTCATGGCTCTTCTCCCTAGCGGCCGGGGCTGCGGCGCGTGGTCACAAGGCTCGCCAGAGCCACGCCCCGGGGGTATTCCGCGGCCGGCACCCGCTGGATCCGGCAGACCACCGTGAGGGGGCTCGCGGCGAGACGGCCCGCCGAATTTTCCCAGGAGAGGAGGAGCGGGATCTCGGCCTCCCAGACCAGGGTGCCCCGCACCACGCCCGTGCGGGTGATGAGGGGCGTTCCCTGAATGACCGCGTGCATGAGGGCGCGCTGCTGGCGCAGAAGGGGCAGATGCCCTTCTCTGTCCAGAGAGAGCGCGAAGCGGGCGAAGGCCCGGCGGGTGAAAAAGACTCTGGCTCCGGCAAGCTGACTCCGCCAGCGCAGAAAATCCAGGTTGAAGGCCGTGGTGACGGCCTCGGCCGCCCAGTTCTTCAGGGCGGCCTCGCTCAGCACCGGCTCGGAGAGCGGGGTCATGGGCAGAAGCTTCATGTCCCGGCTCATGCCGAAATAGACCGGGTCGGGTCTGCAGAGAAGCGAGACCAGCAGCGCCGTGAGACAGACGGCCGTGAGAGAGGCGAGCACGAGCACGGCCTGCTGGGCCGTGCGCAGGGACTGCCGCCAGAAGCTCAGGCTCTCCGCCGTGATTTCGGCGCCCCAGAGCGGGATCCTCCCGGAGGGCCCCGCGGCGGAAAGCGAAGCATCCGCCGCGCCAGGGGCCTCCGGAAGAGCGGGCTTTCCCCGCCGGAAAAGCTTTCCGATGTCCATCATCCACTCCTTGCCGCCCCTGGGGCGGCCTCTCCGGCCGTTTTTCAGGGGGTTCCCGGCATTCCCCGGAGCCCCGCCCAGGCGAGCCACTCCTCCGCCCACCCGGGGCCGGCGCTCCAGAAGGGGGATTCCGCGTAGACCGCGGCCGCGTGATCGCAGCGCCAGTCGCAGATCCAGCGCAGGCCGCGCAGGGCCCGGGCGAGCCGTGCGCGCTCCGCGCGGCTGCCCTCGCGCACGACGCGGCCCAGGCCCCCGGCCGCCATGCCCGGGTCGTTCTGCAGGGCCTCGCCCAGGTCTCTTCCGTCCGGCAGGACAAAGAGCCCTGAGGGCAGCCCCGCCGAGAAGGCGGCCTGCCAGAGACGCAGCGCCTGTCCGCGCACGAACAGGGCCTCCTTCTCGGCCTGGATCAGGTTTTCCGGCTCGCAGGCCGCCCTGTCCCGGGCGCCGCGGCTTCTGAGATCGGCCACGGCCGTCAGGTGCGTCAGCATGGTGAGGTCAGCCTGCGGAATTCCGGGCGCCCAGAGGAAGCGGCCCCTGAGCCGTCCTTCCCCGAGCATGATGTCCAGGTGCAGCAGACCGTGGCAGAGGGGGCAGACGGTGACGAGATTGCCCGGGGAGAAATTGTCCGGATCGTCGTCCTTGTGGTGCACCAGGAGACCGCCCCAGAAATCCTCCCCCACCGGAGAGGAGGGGCAGCCGCAGCCGGCGCAGGTCCACATGTCCCTCTGCATGACGCGGAAGGCCGGACTGGTCACGCCGCCGGGCGGCAGGCCCTCCATGACGCTGCGGCGCCAGACCACGGAAGAGATCACCGAAGAAATGTCCAGCACGGATCCCGTCTCCCCCCTCATGGGTCCGGGCCGCCCCTGAACGGGGCGGCCCGGACGCCTTTCACGCGCACTCTCTAAAGGCCGATGTCACCCAGCTCCACATTGCCGGTGCCCAGAGAACCGGCCCCCATCTGGGCGATGGTGGCGAGCCCCAGCAGACCGCAGCCCACGGCGATGGCGATGAGGGCGCTTCCCCTGGGGGAGCCGGGCTGCTGGCTTCTGGACCAGAGCTGCCAGAGACCCGTGCCCACCAGGAAGAAGCCCCCCAGGGCGAAGCCGGCCTGCAGCAGGGGACCGAAGCGGGCCACTTCGTTCCTGACGCTGTCGGCCATGTCTCCCAGGCTGGAGGCGGCGCGGGCCGCTCCCGGGAGAGCAAGAAGAAGGAGGGCGGTCTCGCAGAGACCGCGGCAGAGAGAAAGGAGATAGGCGGACATGATGACCTCCGGCGAAAGGCGCCCCGGTGCGGGGGCCCTCGCGGTCGCGGGGGGGGAAGAGAGAAAACAGGGGGCGGGAAAAAGCGCTGCCTTCTCAGCCGCCCAGAAGGGTCCGGGCGGTGCTCTCCAGGCTGCCGCCCAGGGTGCTCCCCAGGGCCAGCACAAAGGCGCGGATGTTGAGGCAGAGGACCCCGCCCGTGATGTGGGTGACGGCCCGCCAGAAGCTGCGGCCGCCTTCGGCGGCCTCCCTGAGCAGGATGCCGCCCTTGATCACCTGCCAGGCGCCCACCAGCATGATCAGGGTGACGGCCAGGCTCACCATGGCCTCGAGGCCGCCTGCGCCCTGAGCCGGGAGACTCGCGAGCCCCTCGGGGACGCTCGTCTCGAAGAGGGTCCGGCTCAGGGCGTCCACCACGGCCCGCAGGGAGACCAGCGTGACGCCCGCCGCGAGGACGCCCAGGGCAGGCAGGGGCGAGCGCCGCTCCTCGGCCCTGCGGCGGAGGAGCAGGAGGCCGGCTCCCGTGAAGGCAATTCCCAGGAGGAGAGCCGCGGCGCGCAGAAGGGGAAAGAAGCGCTGCAGATCCTCCGCCAGACGCCGGCAGGCCTCCAGAAAATCCGCGTTCAGGGCTGCCTCCGGGAGCCGCGGCCGGAGGAGGTCTCCCGCGAAAACGCGAGGCTCCCCCTGCTCGTGCGCACCAGACCTTCTTCCGGATCGACGGACAGCACGCGGAAGCCCTCCGAGCTTTCCCCGACCGCCAGACTGCGGATGCGGCCACGGGGATCCTCCAGCACCGCGCGGCCCTCGGAAAGCCCCAGCACGCGCCAGCCGGCCTCCTCAAGGAAGGAAGGGCGATCCGTCCGGGCCCCCTTCTCCGGCCTGCCGGGCTTTTCCCGGCGCCCGGTCTTTCCGGGGGTCTGCCCGCGGGCGGAAGAATCGGAGGCCGCGGACGGGGCCGCGGGAGCCTTCCGTCCGGAGGCGTCGGCGGTCTCGGACAGCCCGCTCCGGGAAGCGGCGCTTCCCTTCCCGCCGGTCAGGGGGGCGGACTTCGCCGAGGCCAGGCCTTCGGCCAGAGCGGCGAGCAGGCCGCTCAGATCCTTGCGCGCACGCCGCAGCTCCTCCCTCAGTTCCGAGATTTCCCCGCGCAGGGCCTCGCCCGTGGCTTCCAGAGCCGCCAGGCGCCCGGACAGAAGGGCCATGCCGGGATCCCCTCCGGCCCGCGCCGCGATCTCAGCCGCGCCTGAGGCCTGCTCCCCGACCGTTTCAGGATGGGCGTCCCCCGGACGTGCGGGGAGCCCGCTATCGGTGAAATCCTTCTTCTCCTCTCCGGCCCGGACGGAAGGCCTTCCGGAGAAATCCGCCTGTTCCGGGAGACCCAGCAGGTCGGCCGCGGCTTTCGCCTCCGCCTCTTCGTCGGGATCGCCCTGCGGGGACAAGGTCTCGGTCCGCGGGTCCTGCGTCTCCAGGGAGAGCTCCGCCGCCGGGCGGAAGGAAGCTTCCTCCCTTTCGGCGATCCCGCCTGCCGCCGGCAGGGCCGGCCAGGGCTTTGCCTGCGGCGCGAGCCACTGCCGGACAAGGACGAGGCTGACGAGAGCAAGAACAAGAAGCAGGATCGCCGGAACGAAAACCGCTCTGACCCTGCCCCCGGGACGCCGGCGCCGCGTCTCCCGGGCGGTCGGGAAGGCCTTCCCGCCGGCCTCCCGCGAAAGTTCCTCTTCCCGGGCTGAACGGCCCTCCGGGTACACGCCGGATCCGCCCGGACTCCGGGACTCTTCTCCCGGGGCGGCTTCCGCGGGCGCGGGGCCCGCCGCGTCAGGCGCCCGAGGAGACAGGGGGACGCCCGGCGCCTGGTCCGTCTTTCCCCCGGAGCGCCACGGAGGATCCGCGGCGGCCCGTCCGGCTTCCGTGCCCTGCCAGGCGGCACTGCCTGCCTGCTCCTTCGCTTCCCGGACCGGCTCTTCCTGAAAGAGGGAGCCTTCGTCCAGGGTGGAGGAAAGAGGCGTGCGGGGGCCTTCCTGCTCCGGGAAGAACGCGGCCGGGGGAGAGCCGGGCGCGGGAAAATCCTCTTCAGACAGGGCCCTGTCCAGACACTCTCCCGCCTCCGCCCGGGCGGCCAGACCCCGCTCCACGGGGTCCAGACTGAAGAGGGGGTCGCCGTCGCCCGGAGCCGGGCCCGCGGCCCGGGCGTAGGAGCCCATGAGGCGGTTCTGAAGGATCGTCACCTGTCTGGGCGCCTGCTCCCGGGCTTCTCCGCGGGCCTCCGTTCCGGCCGGATCCACGGCCTCTGAGCTTTCGTCCGGGGGGATTTCTCCGCCGGTCTTCTCCCGGACCCGGGCGCGGGACGCGCTCGGGGAGGCTTCGCCCGCCTTCTCCCGGGTTCCGCTCCGGGTCTTCTCCCGGGGCTTCTTCCGGGCGGTCTTTCCGGCCCCGTCGGCTCCCGGCAGGGGAAGCGGAACCGGCGTCTTCTTCCGGCTGCCTGACCCGGCGGACCCGCCGCTCTTTCCGGCGGACGGCGCGGGCTTTTTCTTTTTCGCCTCGGGCTCTTCAGCCGGCGCCGGAATCTCCGCCGTCTCTTCCAGGACGGGCTCCTCCGTCAGATTCACGGGAGCTTCGGGATCGAGCAGGGAAGCGCCCGGCCTCTCCGGAAAATCCCTCTCTTCGGGCTCGGGGAAGCCCTCGGAGTCCCAGGGGGCTTCCTGTTCCGTCCGCCCTTCTCCGCCGGCCTCGGTCACGGTCCGGTTTCTCTCGTTCATGCCTTCTCCTTGTCCCGGCGTCTGCGGCCCGGACTTTTTTCGTTCGCGCGTCTCAGCAGGCTTTGTTTCAGCGGTTCCCCGGCAGGGACGCGGGGGGCCTTCCGTCCCTCGGCCAGGTCCGGGCCCGGGGGATGATCGTCCCCGGCCCCGCGGCTTCGCCCCCGGGCTTTCCGGGCTCTTCGGGCCCCGGCAGGAGCGGGGAACCGCTCCGGCTTTCCGCCGGCAGGTTCAGGCTCTCCCTTCCGTCCGGCAGGCGCAGGACAAGCACGCCCATTTCCGTGCCCGACCGCAGCGTCACCGTGGGCGGCTGGGAAAAGTTTCTCTCAAAAAGGCCGGCCGCCCGCTCGCCCGTCCTGCCGGCGGCGATCCAGAGTTCGTCCCGCAGGCTGTAGTCCGGAAACTGCTCTCCCGACCCGTAGACCGTGGCGTAGGAGCGGGTGCCCGAGCGCCGCACCGCCTCCCCGAAGCCCTGCAGAAAGGAGGCCGCCACGAGCCCGCCCCAGCGGGCCAGAAGATGTCTGTCCACCTGACTGCGCACGGCCGCGCGGTCCGTGCGCGGATCGACGGCGCAGCCTTCAAAGGCGAAGCGGGCTCCGTCAGGCAGCACCAGCTCCGTGAAGCGGAGCACCAGACGCTCGCCCAGACGCTGAAAGCTCCCCAGCACCCGGGACCCCGCGTACGCGCCCGCGCAGATCTCCGCCATGGCAGGTCCCGGCGCGTCCGAGTCCAGACTCACCCTGTTCACGGCGTAGAGGATGTCCCCCTCCCTGAGGCCCGGCAGAGCGGCAGCCGGCCTTCTCTCCGTCCGGGGGACTTTCCGATCCCGCCCGCGCGGCGCGGGGACGCTTAAGGAGAGGCTCTTTCCGGGCCCGGGCTCCTGGCGCCGGTTCAGGTCCGAGAGCCAGGCGAGCATGACCTCGTCGCCTTTCCTCGCGGGGGCGATCCGCGGCCGCGCCGCGGGGTTCTTCCCCGCGGGGCCGGCTGGGCGCACGGCCTGCCGCTCACGTGCCGGGGCCTCGGTCCGGGGAGGCTTTTCCCGGATCCTCGGCGCGGGCAGGGGCATCGGGGGCGGATCCTGCCGCAGGCCTGCGGCAGGCGCCACAAAGCTGTCCCCGCTCGTCAGGGCCTCGGCGGCCTTTTTCTCGGAATAGAGGCGCAGGCTGCGGCCGTAGGCCTGACTCGTGGCCGGGGAGACCCGGGAGATGCGGTCTTCCGGGGGCCGGAGTTCCCGCACGCGCATTCCGCCTTCCTCAGGCGCCGTGCAGCGGGCGAGGCTCACGACGCAGAAGAGCAGGAGCAGCAGAAGAACGAGCCAGGCGAGCCAGCGCGGGAAACGGCTTTTCTCCTCTTCTGATCGCCCTCTTCCCTCACGGTCCATGCCGGCCTCCCTGTCCGTCTCTCTCCGGACTGCCGCGGCTTCCGCGGCAGACGAGCGAGCGGTTGCTCCCGTCCAGATTCAGCACCAGACTGGGCGTCGCGGGCAGCTCGTAGAGACTGCGCCCGTCGCTCGCGGCCACGGCCGTCCAGGCCGGCCAGACGGCCTGCATGGGGCTCAGGAGATAGTGCTTCCCCTTCCAGGCCCAGACCTGCACGCCGGGCAGATCCGGACTGCAGCGCAGAAGCCGGGCCCCCCTGGGCGCCAGACCGTGCGCGAAGGCGAGAAGATCGTCGCTCAGGGCCTGAGGCGGGGGACCGGTCACGGGATCTCTGGCGGCGGGCCCGCGGCCCGCCACCCGAAAGACCGTGAGGGCGTCGCTCACCCGGTCCGGGCTGTGGGGCGCGTCCGCGCGCAGGTGCAGCACCACGGGATACTCCGCGCCCTCCAGGGTCAGCACGAGGCTCGAGGAGGCTCTGGCCCGCAGGGGGATGACGCTCAGAAGATGCGGGTGCGGGGACCGGGCTGCGCCCTCCCCGTCCGTCCGCGCCTCGCGCGGGACGCCGGGCTGGGAGAGCGCGAAGGCTCCCGCGTCGCCCAGCACGGCGGAAAGGAGCGGCCAGGGCGCGCCCGTGGCATCCTGAAAGAGCAGCGTGGAGCTGTAGCCCTGGGTGAGGCGGATGACGGCCGGGGTCCCGGCAAGGCCCGGCTGCAGGCTGCGCAGGCGCGTGCGCATGCGGGCGGGCAGGGGACTCGCCGCTTCGTCCATGCGGTCCCTGCGCTCCAGGTAGCTCCGCACCTCGCCGGGATCCAGGGGAAGAAGACGGTCCAGACTCTCCTCGAAAAGCCGCCGGTGCTCGGCCTCCGGGTCCCCTTCTTCGCCGGGCGCAGCGGCTGGATCGCCCTCTTCCCTCAGCGCCGGTTCTCCGGAAAGCGCGTCGGGCGGAGGCAGGCTCACGGCGCCCGCCTCCTTCTCTCCGTCTCCGGCGGAACCCGGCAGAAGGACCGGGGCCTGCCGCGGGACAGGGGGCGACACGGCGGGGAGATCCTGCGGAAAGAGGAAGACGCCCGCGAGGAGAAGACGGAGAAAGAGAGAGGCCGGATTCGGGCGGCGGGAGAAGAGCCGCTCCGCCGGAGGACCAGGATGAAAGCCTTCGGGCCCGATCAGGGGGCTTTCCTCCCGCGGCGGGAGGCCGCGCCGCGGGGCGATCACAGCACGCCCGGGCCGGATTCGGTCCGGCGGTGCTCCCGGAGCATGTCGAAGAGATCCTCGAGGCGCTCCGGGGCTTCTTCCAGAAAACCGGTGTCTCCGGCCCGGCCGGCGTGGAGGCCCAGGAGACAGCCGATGAAAAAGATCCGGCCCTCGAACCAGCGCTGGGGCCAGAAGAGGACAAGACTGTACAGGAGCCTCGCCGGCACCATGGCCAGAAAGAAGCCCAGGGACTCGGGCTCGAGGATGGTCCAGTCCTCGATCAGGCGGTAGAGGGCCTCAAGCCGGACGCCGATACCGGCGCACTCTTCGGACTCTTCCGGGGACAGATCCGTTTCCGCCTGCGGGTCCCGCCGGGAGCAGCGTCTGTCCAGGGCCAGAAGCCGGCCCAGGGTGAAGCCTGACAGAAAACCGAAATCAGGGGAACCGCGAAACCTGTGGGGACAGTCCTCCAGAAGCCTGAGAGCCATGGCGCTGTCTTCGGAAAAGTCGATGCAGTTGACCGCTTCAAGCCAGGCTTCGTCTGACGGGGACAGGGACATGCAATACACCTCGCACACGGGGAAAGAAGAGCCGAAAAGTGGCCCATGGGCAGCAAAAAAGGGTTCACGCGGACTTCAGGGCGCGGGCTGAAAGACCTGGATCAGCGGAGAAAAGGGATGAGCGTCCGGAGAAAACCTCCGGAGGATCAACGCCTGCGCAGGAAACCGGGAAACAGCTCAGGATGCGCTTTGAAGCCCCTCGGGAAGGGAGCTCTGACGAAACGCCGGCCTTCCTCCGTCCGCATTCTCCTGCTGAAATTTTTTGAGACTATAGACATGTCAAAAATCATTGTCAAGCCTTCCCGGAAAATCTTCCGGTGAAAGCATGAACGGCTCTCGGGAGGCGGAAGGGAAGAAAAAGGCACAGGATTCGTGAACGGCACGGAAACATTCAAAAAACATGCCGCCCAAAAAAACATTTTTTTCTGACTGCCCCTGTCCTTTCCCCGCGTTTCCGGAGCTTTTCTCTGCCCTGCCGGCATGTCGGAATTTTTTCCTTTCCTTCCGGCTGGCTCTCCTGCGGTCCGGAAGACCGGCCGTGCTGTGTTTTCCCCTTCCCTTTGCCGGGGTTTTCTCTCCCCGGGCCCGCATGGCGCAGCCGGCCTCTCTCCTCTCGAAAGAGAAGTTCCCCCGCTCCCGGACAGGTGCGGAGTCTTTCCGGCCGGAGCGCTGTCCCGGACTCTCCGGCCCTGCCCTGTCCATGAGTCTCAGGGCATCATCGTCCGCCGGGAGCGTTTCCTCTCTCTGTAATCTCCGTGGATGCGAGGAGACATCGTACGGAGGAATGATTCCTCCGTATCATTATAATCTCCG
>CAZFTQ010000072.1:0-12349 GCA_964522365.1 uncultured Desulfovibrio sp.
TCATTGACGGCGGCGAGGGCAACGACCTCATCGTCTACGATTCCGGCGACTACGCGGTCTTCGGCGGCGACGGCATCGATGTCCTGCTCAGCAACGACAGTCAGGACACCCTGTCCGACCTTCTCGGCTCCCAGGCCGGCAGCGGCAAGCCCCATGTGGAGAGCGTGGAGCTCTTCCTCAAGGGCGAGGGCGTGGAGGATCTGACCAGCATGAAGGACCTTGAGGCCCACGGCATCAAGGTGGACGGCGACAGCGGCACCGTCACTCTGAGCGAAGACTGGAAGCCCGGCGACAGCGAAGGCGTCTACACCAACGGCGACCTGACCCTGGAAACCACCCTCCAGCCCCAGCCCGTGGACGATGCGGCGGAGCAGGCTGCCCAGCAGATCGTGCTCTCCCAGCAGGGCTGATGCCCTTTTCTGACAGACAAAGGTCCCGGGCGGCCGCGGCCGCCCGGGACCTGAAACCCTTTCAGCAAGACCGAGGCAGACTGCGGAAGATCTCCTTCTTCCGCGGCCTGCCTCTTTCGGAGAATGCTGGTCCGCATGCGTATTCTGTGCATTGATGCCAATTATCCCGGGAGGCTGGGGCTTCTCGCGGGCTGTCTGGCCGGGCAGGGGCATGATCTTCTTTTCGCGTCCTGCCACAGCCGCAAGGACTTTTCCCTGCCCGGCGTGCGGCGCGTCATCCTGAGAGGCAGACGGGAAAAGCCCTCGCCCGAAAAGGATCCCGGCGTCCGGCTCTGGCGGCAGACCCTGGCCTCGGCCGAGGCGGCCATGGCCCCCCTGCGCCTTCTGAACGCGGAGTTCAGGCCGGACATGGTGCTCTCCACCCTGGTGGAGGGCATGACCTTTTTCGCCGGGCGGATCTTCCCCGACGCCTTCCACGCCTTCTACGCTCTCTTCCCGGGCGGCCTCGAGAGCCAGGTCCGCCAGAGCCTGGCCGCCGTTCAGAGCCTGCGCGTTCTCAGAAGCCACAGGGCCTACGCCTTCAGCGGGGGTGAACGGGAGGCCTTCGCGCCCCGCCTTCAGCCCCTCGTGGAGCTCGTCCGCCCCTGGGTGGACACGGCCCTCCTGGATCCCGCTTCCGCCGGGCCCTTCGCGCCCGAAAACTGCGCGGGCGGGTGGATTTCCCTCCGCCTGCAGGAGCTGGACGTCCGGGAACTGCGGGCCGCGCGCCGTCTCGCCCTGGCGCTTCTTTCTCTGCGCGCGGAACTTCATGTCTTTCTGGACTGCGGCGAGACGGGCATGGAAAAGGCCGCCTGGGCGGCGCGCCTGCCGGAAGATTTCCGGAGCCGCCTCCACGCGGGCGGCAGGCTTTCGCCCTGCCAGCGCCGGGATCTGCTGCGCGCCTCCTCCCTCCACATCATCCCGGCCGCTCCCGCGCTGACCCGCATGGCCCGCCTGGAGGCCATGAGCTCGGGGGCCCTTCTCATGGCCTCTCTCCCCGGCGGCGCGGAGGAGGCGCAGATTCCCGGAAAGACCATGCTCGCGTTCCCCGCGGATCTCCGCGGGCAGCTGCGGGCCGTCGTCCAGGTCCTGGACCGTCAGGAGGATTTCCTGTCCCTGCGCCGGGCGGCCAGGGAGGAAATCCTGCGCTCCTTCAGTCCCGAGACCGCGATTCCTCTCCACGCGGCGAGCCTCATGGCGGCGTACGGGAGCTTCCGCGAAGCCCGGGCCAGCGAAGCTCAGGACAGCCCGGAACGCTGATCCCCGTTTTCCCGCGGGACGCAAGGGCGCGAGAAGAGCGCCTCCCGGTTCCGCGCAGACAAAAAAAGACCCCGTGCCCCCTCCCGCCCGGACAGAGGCGTGAAGGGAAGGGGATGCCCGCGCCTTTTCTCCCGGCGGACTCTCGAAACGATCCTTGAGAGTGCGCCCGGACGCCTTCGGGGAACGCCCTTCCGGGGCCCGGTTCCCGATCTGTCCCCCGGGCCCTTCCTCAGGCGCGGATCTTTCCCCGCGCTTCTGCTCTTCAGAGGATCGCCGCGCAGGCCCCCTCTGCGGTTTCGCGTCCGGCGCCCTGCCTGTCCGGGGAGAGGTCCTGAGCGCAGGAAAAGGCCCGGGCGCTTTGCCGCCCGGGCCTTTCGAATGATCCTGCGAAAGGGCACCCTGCGGCCCCTTGCCGCCGGGCTGCCCCGCGAAAGAGTTTTCCTACTGGGAGAGATCCTCGCCGTTGTAGGAGGTCATGTCCAGACAGAGGGTCTCGGAATCCCTGTGCAGGGAGAGGGTGTAGATCTGGGTGTTGCTCTGGGGAAAGCCCGAGGCCGCGAGTTCCTGCACGAGGCTCTGCGGCGCGAAGCTGATGGAGGCGACGCCCCGGCCGTGCCGCAGGAAGGCGTTGATGCCCAGGCGCAGGAGCTCTTCCCGCACGGACTGGGGATAGCTCAGCATGTCCGGGAAATTCACTTCCATGCCCGGAAAGGCCGCCTGCCAGGGCACCTGGCCCTGCTGTTCCAAGGTCTGGAGCACGGCCGTCAGGTGCTGGGTCGAGAGCTTCTGCCAGAGCTCCACATTCTCCAGCTGGGCGTCCGGACCCGTGCCGTTGTCGGCGTTGGCGTTGAGCCTGGCGCTCCAGACGATGTTCCCGAAGCCCAGGCTGGTGATGTAGACGCTCTCTTCCATGGTCACGGCGTCCGGGAAGCGGCCGCAGGCCTCGGCCATGGTCATGCCGGGCCTGAAGGCGTCCAGGGAGCAGACGGGAGCGCTGCCTTCCCGGGGAAGCAGGCTCCGGGCCTGGCCCTGGAGATGGCGCGCCTCGCCCTTTTCCGGCTGGACGACAAGACAGCACTCGTGCTCGCCGCAGAGCGTGAGGCTCTGCACGCCGTCCAGCGGCACCTTCGCCCAGTCTGCCAGCCAGAGCCCCAGATCCATCTGGATGTCCGCCGTGCCGCCGGGGTTGTCCAGTTCGTCTTCATTGCCCGGACCCAGGTCCATGCGGACAAAGCCGGCCGCGGCGCCGCCCGTGAGGAGCACGGCCACGATCTCCCGGCGGCTTTTGTTGCTCAGCGTGAAAACGGGCCGCTGGACTTCCTGGCTCTCGGGCTCGTCCAGGGCGGCCGGCAGGTCCTCGGGCGCCGCCGGAGCCTTCTGAGCCTGGACGGCGGTCCCGGGGAGAATCAGCAGAAAGGCCCAGAGAAGAGGGACGATCAGGCTGTGCATGGCATACCTCGCTTGTCCTGAACACGAAAAACGCAGGCCCGCCGCGCCGCGCGGAAAAACCCGCCGGAAGCCTCTCCGGGCCGCGGCTTTCGGCCGGAAAGTCAGGCGCGTGAGCCCGCCTTGAGCCTCTGGAGGCGGGGGCTTCAGAGGGCAAAATACGCCAGCCCCGCCTGGCTGCCAAGTCTTGACTTTTCCGCCGTGAAAACAAAGAATGCCAGAACATTTGCCGGCATGGCCCCGATCTGACCGCGCGTTTTCCTCCCTGCGGAGATATTTTTTGAGCAAGACCACCCCCTTCGCCAGCGATGCGCAGCCTCTCAGGGAAGAGGCCGGGACGGCGTCCGTCCAGCCCGACGGATCGGACCCGCCCGCGGATCTGCGGACCTCGCCCGCCCGGCGGGGCCGGGGGATAGTGCTCACGGGCCAGCGCCTCTTCTGCACCGTCCTGCTTCTCGCCTGCGCCCTGCCGCTGGCCTATCTGGGCGGCATGGTGACGGGCCGCCATGTGGCCATGCGGGAAAACATGCCCGCCTGGCAGCAGGAGCAGCAGGCGGCAGGCGCGGAGGCCCGGAGCGGGGAGAAGAACTCCGCCGGCAGTCCGGACGAATCTCCCTCCGATGGCTCCCAGCCGGGCACGCAGGCCATCATTCCGCCCCAGGAACTGACCTTCGCCCGCGTCCTTCGGGCCGCCCCCGGCGAAAAGGAGCCCGAGACCGGCCTGCGCGGGGTGCACCCCTTCCGGCCGGCCGTGCCCGCGGACGGGCAGGCCGGGCAGGCGCAGCCCCGGAACGGCCAGACCGCGCAGAGCGATGAGGCCCCTCAGGCGGGACAGGCCCCCGAGCCCGCCATGGCGCCGGGCATGAGCCCGGCCCGGGTCACCGGGCCTCCGGAGCCCCCGCAGCAGGCGGCGGAACTCTATGACTTCGTTTTCCAGATAGCGGCGTTCCGCGCCCAGTCCCAGGCAGACCTCATGCGCCTGCGCGTGGAAGCCGAGGGTTACCGCTCCCGCCTGGAAAAAAGCGGCCGGCTCCATGTGGTGCTGCTCCTGACGCGGGGCTCCCTCTCGCGTCCGGCCGAAGTCCGCGAGGTGCTCCAGCGCATGGGCCTGGGCACCCCCATCGAGCGGAGCAGGCGCCCCGTGCTCAGGCCGGCTCCCGGCCTTTCCCTCCAGCCGCGCCCCGCCGGGCAGCGGCAAGCGTCAAAATCCGGGGCAGGCGCCCCGCAGTCGAGGTGAGACATGGCCCGCCACCCCCGTCAACTCACGTCCAGCCCCGAGGCCGTCAGGGAACTGGAGACTCTGCTTCAGGAGACCGGCATCCGGCGCGCCCTGCGCCTGCGGCTGAAGATTGTCCTGCTCTGCCTCAAAGGCATAAAAAGCGCCGATATCTCCAAGGAATGCGGAGTGAGCCTGCCCACCGTGCTGCGCTGGCGCAACCGCTATGCCGAGGGCGGCGCGGCGGCCCTCAGGGATCTGCCCCGCGCGGGCCGGCCCAGCGTCGGCGGCAGCGACGCCCGCGAGAAGCTCCTGAAAGCCTACCGCTCGGACCCTCCGGAGGGGAAGGATCACTGGACCTGCACGGACCTCTCCCAGGAAACGGGCTTCCCCAAGCAGCTGATCTGGCGCCTCCTGCGCGCCGAGGGCATCCGTCTGGAGCGCCGCCACAGCTCAAGTATCCCGCCCCGGGCCACGGGTCCCAGAGCCTGCGAACTGACGGGCGTCTACCTGGCGCCCCCGGATCTGGCCCTGGTGCTCCGCACCACCCCGGCGGGCCGGGCCGGCGCCAGACACTCCGCGGGCTGGAAGATTCAGCTCCGCACCGCCTGTCCCGATCTCGGGCAGCGGCTCAGAGACGCCGGCCAGCCCTCTCCGGCGGAGGCCTGCCGTCTGGCCGCGGAATGGTTCAGGGAGGGCGGAAAGGAGCCCGTGATCGAGGGCCCGAGAAAGACCGTTGACAATTTTCTGGACGAGCTTCTGGCCGTCCTGCCCGCGGGCGGCAGCTTCCATGTCCTGCTGCGCAGCCGGACTCTGCCCCAGCGCCTTCAGGACTGGCAGAAATCCCATCCCGAGTTCTCCTTCCACTGCGTTGATCAGGAGAGCTGGATAAAGATGGCGGATCTGTGCATCGACATGTTCAGGCCGGGCGATCCCGAAGGCGTCTCCGACGCTCTGAGCGCCTTCGGGGAGGCCTTCACCAGGGCGGGCGCCAGGCACCCCCTCCTCTGGTGCCGCTGTCCCGACGGGTCCGGGGAAGCGGACGCTTCCGCCGGAGCCGCGGACGGGGAAACCCCGGCCCCCCAGGCGTCCCCCGAGGCCTGAGTCCTCTTTTTCTCCGGCCGGACGAAAGGCGGACCGCGCCTTCGTCCCTGCCTTTCTTCAGCAAGGAGTACGCTCATGAAGGTTCTGCTTGTCAACGGAAGCCCCCATCCGAAGGGCTGCACCTACACCGCCCTCAGCGAGATAGCCGGCCGCCTGTCTGAACTGGGAGTGGAATCCCGGATTTTCCAGACCGGCACCAGACCCATCCAGGACTGCATCGCCTGCGGCAAATGCCGGGAGACGGGCCTGTGCGTGTTCACGGACGACTGCGTCAACGAGGCCATTCAGCTCTTCCGGGAAGCGGACGGCATCATCGTGGGCTCTCCGGTCTACTACGCCGGCCCCAGCGCCCGCATCTGCGCCTTCCTGGACCGTGTCTTCTTCTGCAAGGCCGCCCATTACGCCGGCAAGCCGGCCGCGGCCGTCGTTTCCTGTCGCCGCGGCGGCGCGAGCGCTTCCTTTGACCGCCTGAACAAGTACTTCACCATCGTCAACATGCCGGTGGTCTCGTCCCAGTACTGGAACTCCGTCCACGGCAACACCCCCGACGAAGTGCGTCAGGACCTGGAAGGCCTGCAGACCATGCGCACCCTCGCCTCCAACATGGCCTGGCTGCTCAGATGCATCGAGGCGGGCAGGGAAAAGGGCATCGTCTTCCCGCAGCCCGAACCCTGGACCGGCACCAACTTCATCCGCTAGCCGGTCACGGAAAACTGAAAAAGCGGAGCTTCTCCAGGGAGAGAAGCTCCGCTTTTTCACGCTTTTTTTTTCGGGTCGTCGTCCGTCAGATGAACTTCGCCGCCCGGAAGCCCGCGAAAAGCGCGCAGAAGCCCGCCGCTATCTGCACGCTCAGGTTGGCCGCCAGGTAGAGGGGGCGGATCTGCCCCAGGGCGAGGCTTTCGAAGATGAGGGAGGAAAAGGTCGTGAAGCCTCCCATGAAGCCCGTGCAGACGAGCACCCGGACCTGATCGCTGATGAGCATGCGCTCCGCGGCGAGTTCCCAGAAGACGCCGAAGAGAAAGCAGCCGATGACATTGACGGCCATGGTGCCGAAGGGCATGGATCGGCCCGTGAGGCCGTTCACCAGGGAGGAGACGAGAAAGCGGCTCAGGGTGCCGAAGCCTCCGGCCAGAAAGAGGAGGAGACAGGATTTGAGGGAAAGCATGGGGAGTCGTCCTTGGGGCCGCGCCGAAGGGAAGAAGAAGGGGGCGGGGGCTGGATACGCCGGGCGGGCCGTGCGGGTCAAGGCCCTGAGGTCACCCGGGAAAAGCGGGGGAGGAGAGGGCGTCAGAGGCGGCGGCGGAACATCCAGACGGCCACGCTCACGCTGACCGCGCAGATGACGGAAATTCTGGCCAGACAGGCCGCCGCGGCCAGGGGCGTGATGTCCTTGAGAAAGACCCCCTGGCAGAGGACGGCGAAGTGCCGCAGGGGAATGATCTGGCTCAGGTCCTGCAGAAAGAGCGGCATGTTGAGCACGGGGGTCACCACCCCTGAGATGAGGATGGAGGGCACCCCCACCGTGAAGGCCCCCAGAAAGGCCTGCTGCTGGGTGGAGCAGAGAGACGAGATCATGAGACCGATGCCGCCGGCGGCCAGGGAAAAGACGACGAGGGCCAGGTAGAGGAGGAGCAGGGAGCCCGTGAGGGGCACCCCGAAGCCGAAGACGGAGATGATCACGAAGATGGTCCCGTGCGCCAGGGCCGTGACGACGCCCGGGATGAGCTTGGCCAGGGCGATTTCCACAGGCGGACTCGGGGTCACGAGAAGCTGGTCAAAGGTGCCGGTCTCCCTTTCCCTGGCCACGGAGAGACCCGTCACCACCAGCCCCAGTATGTAGGAAAGCATGCCGATGAGGTTGGGCAGGAAGAACCACTGAAATTCCAGATTGGGATTGAACCAGCTGCGGAGGGAAAAGGCCGGGGCGGCCGTCCGCCTTCCCAGAGGCGTCTCCTTCGAGACCTCGTCCAGAATGCTGGAGAGATAGTAGACGGCGAGCTGGGCCGCGTTGGATCTGCGGCCGTCCAGGAGCATCTCCAGCGAGGCCTGCCGGCCCGCCTCGGCATCCCGGGAGAAGCGCTCGTCAAAGACCAGGGCGAAGAGAACCCTGCCGCTGTCCAGCAGCCGGGCCAGCTCCCGTTCGTCCGAGGCGGGCAGGGCGCGCACGAAGGTGGGGGATCCCGCCACGGCCAGACGGACCCGTTCGCTCCAGACGCCCCTGTCCCGGTCCAGGACGGCGTAGCTCACATTGCGCACCTCCATGGTGGCCGCCCAGCCGAAAATGACGATCTGGGCGAGCGGGGGCACGATGAGCATGAGCCTCGAGACCCTGTCGAAGAAGAGGACCAGGAGTTCCTTGCGGACAATGGCCAGAATGCGCTGGAGGGAGAGACCGGTCATGGAGGGATCCATCCGTCAGTCGATGCTCTTGCGGATGCGGCGGTAGACGACGGTGAGCAGAAGCGCCGCCAGCCCCGCCAGAGCGAGAAGGTGAGGGATGAGCACCTCCGGGACGGTGCCCGCCAGAAAGAGGCAGCGCAGGCAGTGGTTGCAGTGGGTGGCCGGCAGGATCTGCGAAAGGATCCGCAGCGGCAGCGGCATGGAGTCGATGTCGAAGATGAAGCCCGAGAGCAGAAGCGCCGGGAGAAAGCCCGTGAACAGCCCCGCCTCGGCGGCCACGAGCTGCGCGCGCAGATGCACGGAAATGAAGAGGCCCTGTCCCAGGGCGCTCAGGAGAAAGACCGAAGAGACCAGGAGAAGCGCGGCGACGGAGCCCCTGAAGGGCACGTCGAAGAGGAAGACGGCGAGCAGGGTGCAGAGGAGCATGGAAAACATGCCCAGGCAGAAATAGGGGATGAGCTTCCCCAGCAGAAGCTGCATGGGGGTCACGGGCGTGGCCAGCATGGCCTCCATGGTGCCCCGCTCCCATTCTCTCGCGAAGACCAGGGATGTGAGCAGGGTGCCGATGAGGGTCATGATGACCGTGACGGCCCCGGGCACGAGAAAATTGACGCTCTTTGCCTCCGGATTGTACCAGAAGCGGGTTTCCAGGTTCATGGCCCGCGGCTGCGCGCCCCCGTCCGGACCCGCGCTGAAGTGCCGCTGGAGAACGGAGAGGCCGTAGCCCTGGAGAAAGCGGGCCGAGTTGGGCTCGGTCCCGTCCACGATCAGCTGGAGACAGGCGGGACTGCCGAGGGGAGAGCTTCTGGCGAAGTCTTCCCGGATGCGGAGAAAGCCCTGCACCCCGGACTCCCGCATGACCCGCTCCGCCTCCCCGATGTCCGCGAGGGGCAGGACGGAGAAGGAGGACGAGGCCTCGAAGTCCGCCGTGAGGGCCAGCGAGGCCCGGGAGCGGCTCTCGTCCAGGATGCCCAGACGCAGGGTGCCGGGATCCAGGGTGATGCCGAAGCCGAAGAGAAGCAGGAAGAGCGCCGGCAGGACGCCCGCCACCAGATAGGAGGAAGGATCCCGGACTATCTGGGCGAATTCCTTGCGCACGAGGGCGGAGAGACGGCGGTTCCGGAGCAGGGACATCTCAGGCCTCTCCGTGTTCTTCGTTCCAGCGGACGATGGCCGCCGTGAAGGCGTCTTCCAGGGTGGGATCCCCCTGCGCGCCGTCCTCTTCCCGGCACCGGGCCTTGAGCTCGTCGGGGGTGCCCTCGCGGATCATGGTCCCCCGGTAGATGAGGGCCACGCGGTCGCAGTACTCGGCCTCGTCCATGCAGTGCGTGGTGACAAGGACGCTCGCGCCCCTGTCCGTCATGGCCAGGATGTGTTTCCAGAAGTCCCGGCGGGTGCGGGCGTCCACCCCGGAGGTGGGCTCGTCCAGAAAGAGGACGGCCGGATTGTGGAGGGTGGCGCAGAGCAGGGCCAGACGCTGCTTGAGGCCCAGGGAAAGGGTGGAGGTGATCTGCCCCAGAAAGTCCTCGAGGCCCAGGGCCTCGGCAAGGACCCGGGAGCGCTCCAGACGCAGCGCCTTGTCCAGACCGTAGAGATCGGCGAAGACCCGGATGTTTTCCCGCACCGGGATGTCCGGATAGAGGGAGAATTTCTGGGCCATGTAGCCCAGGGAGGCCCGGGCTTTGCCGGGCGCGTGGAGCAGGTCGACCCCCGCCACGAAGCAGCGGCCGGCGCTGGGCCGGGAGAGGCCGCAGAGCATCCGGAAGGCCGTGGACTTGCCCGCGCCGTTGGGGCCGAGCAGGCCGAAGATCCGGCCGTGCTCCACCCTGAAGGAGAGGTTCTCCACGGCCGTGAAGCGGCCGAAGCGCTTGGTGAGCCCGTCCGCCTCGATGGCCGGACCTTCCGCCGCGGGCCGCGCGGCCCGTGCGGCGTAGGGGGAGGGGGCGCGGTTGAGGCCGCCCAGCGCCGACATGTAGGCGTCTTCCAGCCGGGGACGGGCGGGGACTCCCCGTGCCGAAAGCTCCTCGGTGAGGGCCCCGGGCGCGTCCTTTCCCGCCAGAATGCGCAGGCGGGCGCCCTGGACGGAAACATCCTCCACCCCCTCCCGGGCGGCCCAGCGCTGAAAGCTTCCTCGGGACCCCCCGCTTTCCCGGGGGAGCAGAAAGACCCGGCCCGCCACCCTGCCGAGAAAGTCGGCCGGCGGGCCCGCGTAGAGGGCCCGGCCGCCGTCCAGAAGGAGCATGTCCGGACAGCGCTCCGCCTCGTCCAGGTAGGCCGTGGACCAGAGCACGGTCATGCCTCCGTCCGCGAGCTCGTTCACCATGCGCCAGAGTTCCCGGCGGGAGAGGGGATCCACGCCCACTCCCGGCTCGTCCAGCACCAGAAGTCTGGGGGAACCCAGGAGGGCGCAGGCGATGCCGAGCTTCTGCTTCATGCCGCCGGAGAGGCGGCCCGCCAGACGGGAGGTGAAGGGAGCAAGGCCCGTGAAATCCAGAAGCCGCCTGAAGAGATCGTCTCTGGCGGCGCTTTCGAGTCCCCGCAGATCCGCGTGGAGCTGCAGGTTGGCCTGAACGGAGAGATCCTCATAGAGCCCGAAGCGCTGGGGCATGTAGCCTATGCTGTTGGGATCTGAGACCAGCGTTTCCTGAGGAGAGCGTCCGAAGACGCGGAGGGTGCCCGCGTCCGGGGAGAGAAGCCCGGCGATGAGGCGCAGGAGGGTGGTCTTGCCCGCGCCGTCGGGCCCCACGATGCCCGTGATGTGGCCGGGGGCGAAGCGGCAGCTGAGGCCGTCGAGGGCCTTCTGCTTCCCGAAGGAGCGGGAAACCCCCTGCAGCTCCACGGAAAAGAGCCTGCCGCCGGACGCGGCCGAAAAGCCCCCCGCGGCGGAGGCTGAATGGGAGAGGGGCTCGGACATGGCGGTTCAGAGGGGCTGCCGGGGCCTGCGGGAGGAGAAACTGAGACAGTGTCCTCAGGGCAGGCGCACGCGCACGGGACTTCCCTGGCGCAGGAGGCGGTCGGGGTCTTTCACGAGCACCCGGAGGCGGTAGACCTGGGAACTGCGCACTTCCCGGGTCTCCACATTTCTGGGCGTGAACTCGGCGCTGGGGGAGATGTAGCCCACGGTGCCCGCGAGGGGCTGCGGACTCGCGTCCGAGAACACCTCCACCGCCATGCCGGGTCTGACGCGGCCCAGGCGGGGCTCGTCCACATAGACCCTGAGCCAGACGGGATCCGTGAGGGTCAGGCAGAGGACGGGACTGCCCGCGGCCACGATGGCCCCTTCTTCCTGGGACCGGGTGAGCACCGTGCCGTCGGAGGGGGCCTTGAGAACGGCGTCTTCCAGACTGATGCGGGCCCGGGCGGCCTCGGCTTCGGCGGCGGCCACCGTGGCCTTCTGGGCCTCGATGTCTTCCTGACGGTAGCCTCTGGCGTGGAGAGCGTAGACCTGTTCGGCGGCGGCGAGATCCGCATGGCGCTGTCTGGCGGCGGAGAGGGCGTTGTCCAGTTCCCGCTGGGAGGTGGCGTTGTTCCGGCGCAGCCCCGCGACGCGCGCGAGCTGGAGGTCGGCGTTGTCGGCGAGGGCTCTGGCGGCCCTGACCTGCTCCTGCGCCTGCAGGACTTCTTCTTCCCGGTAGCCCGCCAGAAGGCGGTTCAGCTGGGCCCGCTGGGCCTGCAGCGCGGCCTCCGCCTGCGCGAGGGCGGCGGACAGAAGATCGCTGTCGAGCCGGGCGAGCACCTGCCCTCTGCGGACGGACATGCCTTCGTCCACCAGGAGTTCCTGGAGACGGCCGCCCACGCGGAAGGAGAGCTCGACCTGGCGGATTTCCACGTTGCCGGAGAGAATGTCCGGATCCGGGGCGAAGCCGCCCCAGCGAAAGACGCCCGCGGCCAGGACAAGCAGCAGAAGGGCGGCGGCGAGAAGGAATTTTCCGGGCTTCGGCGGAAGCGGCATGGCGGCATGCCTCCGGTCTGAAAGGGCTGGGAACTGGGGCGGGCAGGTTCTGCGGTCCCGCCGTCAGGGAGATGCGGCGCGGGAAAAAAAGTCCCGCGGGCGGAGTATGCCCTGCGGGGAGAGTTTTGACAAATCCAGGAAACAAAGGACCGGTTCTTTCTGAACAGGTCAGGATGCGTGAAGGAAAAACATTGTGATTGCAGGAAGATGAGGGAAATATTCTTTTTGCGGAGAAGGAGAACTGCGTCTGCGGGAGAAAAAAGCGTCCGCAAAGGAGGGCTTTCCCGGCGGCTCTTCGGCCTTCCGGATGCCTGCCCCGTGCGGCTGGAGGGAATGACGATCCGGACGTCTCCCTGCCTGCAGCGGCCGCAGGTTTCGTTTTGACGGCGCCGGCCGCGTCGCCGGGGAACGGTCCCGGACCGCCTGAGATCGCCGCTGTCCGTCCGCGTCGCAACAGCGATGACATGTCCCCGCGGCGCTGCGCGAAGCAGTCTGCGGTCGCGCCGTCCTGCCACGGTTTCC
>CAZFTQ010000073.1:0-12156 GCA_964522365.1 uncultured Desulfovibrio sp.
CAGTACAGGAAAAATGACGGGAGATCATTTTTTATGTGCTTTGGATCAAAAGGAATTTTCCTTTCCTGAAAGACCGAGGCAGGCCTCCATTTTCTTCATGCATTACTGAAATATTTGGTTTTTTTCCGCGTTCGGCACCTGCGGCGAGGCCTTTTTCCGGGCGAGGGAGGGGGCCGCGGGGTCCTCTTTTTCTCTTTCGAAAAGACAAAAAAATCCGCCGGGCGAAGAGGTTTCGGCCCGGCGGAAGGACTGAATCGGTGGAGAGAGGGGGTCAGACCGTGAGGCTGGCCGGACGGACCTTTCTTTCAAAGGTCTCGAGGGCGTCTGCCACGGCCTTGTCCATGTCCCAGTAGCGGTAGGCGCCCAGTCTGCCGCCCAGAATGAGGCCGGGAACCCTGGCGGCCTCTTCGGCGTAGCGGGCGTAGAGGGTGTTGTTGCGCTCGTCGTTGACGGGGTAATAGGCCTCGTCGCCGTGCCGCCAGGTGGCCGGGTACTCCCGGCAGATGACGGTTCTGCCCAGACGGAAGGGCTCCGCGCGCTCGGGATGGTAGTGCTTGAACTCGTGGACGCGGGTCCAGGCCTGATCCAGGTCCGCGTAATTCATGACGGAGCAGCCCTGGTAGTCGCGGACGGGGAGGGTTTCCCACTCGAAGCGCAGGGAGCGCCACTCGAGTTCCCCGTGGCGGTAGCCGAAGAGTTCGTCCGGCATGCCCGTGTAGATGACCCGGGTGTCGCCGGGAAGTTCGCCCCGGACCTCGTCGTAGCTCGTGCCCAGGCGCAGGGTGATGCCCGGCTGATCGAGAAGGTTTCTGAAGAGGGTGAAGTAGCCGTCTTTCGGAACGCCCTGCCAGGTGTCGTTGAAATAGTCCATGTTGTAGCAGGTGCGGAAGGGCAGACGGGTGATGATTTCGGCGGGCAGTTCCCTGGGATCCCGGCCCCACTGCTTGCGGGTGTAGTTTCTGATGAAGGCCTCGTAGAGGGGGCGGCCGATGAGAGAGACGGCCTTTTCCTCCAGGTTGGCGGGGTTCTCAATGTGATCCCGGGCAATCTCGGACGCCAGAAAGGCCTCGGCCTCCATGGGGCCCATGCTCTTCCCGTAGAAGGCGTTGATGGTGAAGAGATTGATGGGCATGGAGTAGACTCTGCCGCCGTGGCGGATGAGCACCTTGTGGCGGTAGCTCGTGAAGGCCGTGAAGCGGTTGAGGTACTCCCAGACCTGCGGCAGAGAGGTGTGGAAGATGTGCGAGCCGTAGCGGTGGCACTCGATGCCCGTGTCCCCCTCCAGCGAGGAATGGCAGTTGCCGCCGATATGGCTTCGTCTGTCGATGACCGTCACGGGTTCCCTGAGGACGGTGGCAATGCGTTCGGCCATGACGGCGCCCCAGAAACCGGCGCCAACAATGAGATAGGGCATGTGTGTTCCTCGTCGGGGAAGTGCCGGGAGTCCTCTTCGGGGGCTCTCGCGGCGGGTTTTTCCGCTCAGGCGGATCCTTTGCAACCGGGCCCTTTTCCATGAAAAAACAGTCCCCGTCAAGCAGGTCTCCGAAAACCTTTCTTCTCTGCGCAGGAAGGTCCGTCTTTCCGGAGTCTTCCGCCCGAGGAAAAGGGCCGCAAAGCCCCTGAAAGTCTCCCATGCCCCGGGAAAGAAACCCCGGCGCTTCCGCCGTGACGTGGAGGGGGCCCGGGGACCGGGCCGGGGGAGAAATTTCCGTGGCGCGGGCGCTCTGTCCCTGGCTTTCTCTCAAGAGGGGCGCGGCTGAAGGGAGGAAAAGAGGCGGCCCGGGGGCCGCCTCCGAAAAAAGGGCTCAGGAAAGGCTTTCTCTCCGGCCCCCCTCCGTCAGGGGAACTCCTCAGAAAGAGGCGGCTCCCCGGGGTGTCAGGGTCTGATGACGGTTTTCAGGACCTTTTCCACGGGAGAGATCTGCTTCTCAAAGGCCAGCTGGAGCTGGTCCAGGGGGAGAATGTCGGTCACGTATTTTTCCACATCGATGAAGCCCCCGGCGATGAGGTCGATGGTCTCCTCAAATTCCGTCCGGGTGCAGGAGACGCTGCCGGTCAGGCGCACCTCGTTCAGCACGGCGCGGTTCATTTCAAAGGGAACCGTCGGCTCGATGGAATTGCCGATGATCACGATTTCCCCGCCGGGCTTCACGCCGTCCAGGCAGGCGGCGAGGGAATCGCCCGCGCCCACGGCTTCGAAGACCACATCGAAGCCCCCTCGGGAAAGCTCCCGCATCCTCCCGGCGCGGTCGGGGGCGTTCCCGTCGATGTAGACATCGAAATCGCCTATTTCCCTGGCCTTGTCCGTCTGGCGATCGTCAATTCTGGACATGGCGAGCAGGGAGGCGCCGGCTTTCTTCACCAGACCCCCGATGAGCTGGGCGATGATGCCGCTGCCCACCACGAGCACCCTGTCGTGCAGCCTGAGACTCGAGCGCCTGACCGCGTGGTAGGCGACCATGAGGGGATCGATGAGGCCCGCCGCGATGTCGGACACCGTGTCCGGCAGCCGGTAGGCGTTGCCCGCCCTGCCGACGAAGTACTCGGCGTAGCCGCCGTTGCAGACGAAGCCGATGTAGTTCGTGCCGTGCACTTCCCGGCAGAGATGCTCCCTGCCGGCCCGGCACATGTCGCAGCGGCCGCAGTAGAGATTGGCCCAGAAGGTCACGCGGTCGCCCTCGCGGAATCCGCTTTCTCCGGGATCCGTCACCACGCCGCAGAACTCGTGGCCCATGTGAAAGTTTTCAAGGGGTTCCGGACTCCAGCCTTTGCCCGCCTTCCACATATGGATGTCGCTGCCGCAGACGCCGCAGGCGGAAACGCGGATTTTCAGAAGGCCGGGCGCCGTTTCCGGAACGGGCACCTGCCTGATCTCAATCTTCCGGGGGCCGGCCAGAACGCCGGCCTTCATCATTTCCCGTGTCATGTCGTCTCCTTGCGCCGGACAGGGTCCGGGATGAGTTCAGCGGATCCCCCGGGCTAGCTGCGCTGAATCTGTCTCTGCTGTTCGGCGGGGTAGCGATCGCCCGTGATTTCCACCCCGGCCAGGGCCTCCTCCAGTTCCTTCCAGTCCGAAGGCCCCAGGTTCAGGCCGGCCGCCCGGAGGTTCTCTTCCAGATGGGCCATCTTGGTGGTGCCCGGAATGGGGACGATCCAGTCCCTCCGCAGGAGCCAGGCCAGGGCCGCCTGGGCGCCCGTGATGCCTCTGGGACGGCCGAAGCGGTTGAGGACTTCCACGAACATCAGGTTCTTTTCGAGAGCCGGGGGGAGAAATCTGGGGAGGGTGTTCCGGTTGTCGTTGCCGGAGTCAAAGCGGGTGTAGGCCGTGATGTCGCCGCCCAGGAAGCCGCGGTTGAGGGGGCTGTAGGGCACGAAGCCGATGCCCAGTTCCTCCAGCACCGGGAAGATGTTCCTTTCGGGCTCCCGCCACATGAGGTGGTACTCGCTCTGGACGGCGGTGACGGGCTGCACGGCGTGGGCGCGGCGGATGGTCTCCGGGCCCACTTCGCAGAGGCCGAAGCGTCTGACCTTGCCTTCCCTGATGAGATCTCCGACCGTGCCCGCCACGTCCTCGATGGGCACTTGGGGATCGAAGCGGTGCTGGTAGAAGAGATCGATGGCCTCGACCCGCAGGCGCTTCAGGGAATCCTCGGCGCTCAGGCGGATGGATTGCGGACGGCTGTCCAGATTGTCCGCCTGGTAGGCCCCGTTGACCATGCGGAAGCCGAACTTGGTGGTGATGTGCACCCTGTTCCGGTAGGGCGCGAGCGCCTCGCCGGCCAGATCCTCGTTGGTCATGGGGCCGTAGATCTGGGCCGTGTCAAAGAGGGTGACGCCGTGCTCCGCCGCCTGGCGGATGAGGGCGATCATGGTCTTTCTGTCAGGGTGTATCCCGCGGTGGTGGTTGGCTCCCATGACTCCGAAGCCCAGGGCGGAAACCTCCATGCGGAATTTGCCGCTCCCGAGAACGCGTTTTTTCGTCAGGAGGGGGAGATCGAGGCGATCCTTCCGTCCGGAGCGGCCCTTTCCGGCCTCGGCCGCGTCCGGAAAGGCCCCCAGCAGGAAGGGAGCGCAGGCGAGGGCGGCGGCCGTCTTCAGAAGGCCGCGGCGCCCGGTGTCCATGGAATCTCTGTTCTTGCCGTCAGTCATGTCAGTCCTTCCCTGTTGTCTCAGGCACGCGCCGGACGCGGATCCAGTCCCACCAGCATGGCGGGATTGGCGCGGACCATGAGATCGATGTCTTTCTGAGAAAGTCCCTGTTCGCGCAGGGTCCTGATGCACAGGCGCATGCCCTCCAGGGGATGGGGCATGCCGACCTGTCCGAGGTCGGTGGTGATGAAGCTGCGCTCGGGGACGATGGCCGCGAAGGCGGCGAATTCGGCGGCGCTCATGCGCTCGCCGGAGGGGACGCCGGTGCCAGGGCCCCAGAGGTTGGTGATGAAGCTGTATTCAATGTAGGCCCCGAGCTCCGCGGCCCGGAGAATCTGCGCCCGCGTCATCTTCCAGATGTGGGAATTGGCGTGGGTCACCACGAACCTGCCCACGCCCACCTCTCTGGCCTGCCGGGCGAGAACGAGGCTTTCTTCCGGAGACGCGTGTCCCGTGGCGAAAATGATGTCCGCCTCGGCGCAGAGCTCCATGACCCTGATCACTTCCGGCAGGACCCGGCCCGTTCCGCTGAGCACGGGGATGCCCTTCCCGGGGAGCTTTTCGCGGGCGAGGTAGTAGGGCGCCGCCATGGTGGGCATCCAGATGCACCTGCAGAAGCCGCCCGAGGTTTTCAGGGCCATCTCCGCGGCGTGCACATTGACCCTGTCGCCGACGCAGGCGTTCATGCAGAGGCTGCCGAAGCATTCGAAATCAGGCAGCGCCTGCCGGACGAGATAGACCCTGTCGTGGCAGCTCCACTCGTTGGATTTGTACATGACCGAGCGGTACCCCGCCTCGCGGGCCTCGCGGGCGAAGGAAAGCTCGTCGATGGATCTGGGCTTCACATCCGGCGCGGCGTGGACATGGATGTCGCTCACGCCCCGCAGTTCTGCGTCCGGCATGTCTGACTCCTCCTCCGGGCCGGTCCGGGAAAATTTTCCGTCCGTCCGGATTCTTCCTGCATAGCCGGCCGGATCCCTTCAATCCAGCGCGGATCTTCGCATCTTCTTGCCTGTTTCTCTTTTTTGTCCCCGGGGAGGGTCCTTCGGATTCTCCCCGAAAGGATCCGGCCGTCCCGGCACAGGGGGAGAAGAGAGCCGTCCCTGTCCGCCCTGCAGCTGTGTCCCTGAAGCCCCTCGTCTTCCAGGGGGCTTTCTGTGTCCGGACTTTCCCGGGGGGGCTTGCCGGCGGGCGCCGGGATTTTCGGGGAAGAGCGGGGAGACTCTCCTGCCGGAAAAGAGAGGCTTTTTCGTCCGCGGCGGGCGAGGGGGCATCTCCCGCCGCGGGAAAAGGGCTACTCCCTGAAGAAACGGTCGCGGGAGACGTCCCGGCCGTTGTCCCAGGTGCACCAGATGTCCTCTCCCACGGCCTGACAGGCCAGAGCCATCTCCCGGTAGCCGCTCCCGTCCGCGCAGGGGGCCTTTTCTCCGCGCAGCGTGAGGATCTCCCTTTCCAGGGCGGCCCTGGCGGGGCCTTTGCAGAGCCTGCCCGACTCTTCCCGGATGATCTGCTCGCCCCGGCCCCCGGCGTCAAAGCAGAAGCGCACCGTCACTTTTTCTCCCTCGCTGGAGGAGAGTTCGGGTTCGTTGCGCCAGCAGCCGGCGAAGTCCGCCAGGGAGTGCCGGGCCTCTTCTTTGGCCGGGGCCTTCGGGGAGGCGGCGATCGGCGCCCGGGGCGCGGGCTGCCTTCCGGGCGGAGCTTCGGAAAAATGCCGCGCGGCCGCAAGGATGAGCGCGAGCGCGAGAAGGCCTGCGAGGACGGCCAGGCCCGTGCGCCGGCGGGAGAGCCGCTTCGGGGCGGGATCCTTTTCTTCCTTTCCGGAGCCGGCGGTAGCCTGTGGCCGCGGGGGACTCCCCGCGCCGGGGACCTGTCCGCCGGCGGGTCCGGCGTCCGTGACGGCCGTTTTCCCGGCCGGAGCAGGGGACGAGGGCTCTGCGGGAGGGACAGCAGGGGATCCTCTCCCCGCTTTCCGCGGAGAAAAGGTCTCGGGGCCGGGGAAGGTGCGGGGGGCCTGGAACTCTTCCGCCCCGGGAGAAGGCTCAGGGTGAGCGCTGCCGGGCGAAGAGGATTTTTCCGGGACAACGCCCCTGGGTCTGAAGGAACTCCTTGCGATGTCTTCGGGTTCGGGCAGAGCCTCTCCGGGCGCGAAACCCCAGTTGATGAGCAGGGGCCGTCCTTCCAGGGCGTAGATGTCCGCCCGGGAGGGGTGCTCCAGGGCCAGCCGGAGCAGGCCGGGCAGGGGGTCTCCGGGCTCATGGGACTGTTCGGCCAGCAGGCAGTCCAGGGCGAGGCGGTATCCGTCCAGACGGCTGAGGAGAACCCGCTGGGTCTCCGGCGGAAGATCGGCCAGGGGGACGGGTCTCGCGCTGCCCTGGACATGCCAGTCCGTGATGCCGGAAGGATCGTGCACCGGCTCGGCCAGCAGGCGGGAGGCCGCGGGCATGCCGCGGGCGGCGAGTTTCTCTTCGTTCTGCAGCAGAAAAAGGCGCAGCTGTTCGTAGGAAAAGGGGACGCCGATGCCCTGGAAGGTGAGCGGCCGCATGTCCAGGCGGCGGCTGGTGGCGAAGCGGAGACTCATGGCGGAGAAAGGGGTCGGGAGATGGACGCGGACAAAAAAGGGAGAGCGGCGGAGCAAGGGGGAGAAGCTCTGCACGGCCGGATCCGGCCCTGAAGCGGGCGGGATTGGCGCAGGGCCCCTTCAGGAGCGGGAAAGCCGCAGCCCGGACCCGCCCCCGGAGAAGAGGAGAACGGCCGTGATCCCCCGCGGGGTTTCGTGCCGGAGCGGCCTTGCGTATCGCCGGGGGAAGGCTGACCTGTCGCGAAGCGAAGACACATGCCGGACGCTTCCCCCCGGAAGAGAATCGTGAACTCTCCCGGCAGTTTTTGTAGCACCGCCGCCCGGACGCCCGCAAGAAGGCCGCTGATCCGGGGAGGAAGGCCCGTCTCCTCCATCCGCGCTCCTGAAGGGACCGGCGGGCTGAGGGGACTTCAGGCGGGCAGGGGGTCCTCACCGGCGGGGAGACGGCTTTTTTCCGCGGCCGGAGACGGGAGCGGCAAAAAAGGCCCCCGGGCGCGTTCAGCGCTGGGGGGCCTTTCGAGGGAGCGATTCAGTCCGCTTCAGGCGCGGGCCGCCCGGCCCGCTCCGGAGAAGGATCACTGGCGCACGAAACCGGCATTCCACTCCTCGCCGTTCTCCACTCTGGCCCGGCAGTTTGTGTTGCTGCCCGAGCCGGTGCAGATCAGATTTTCTCCGAGAAACCCGGAGGCGACGCTTTCCGGGCTGCACGGGGCCCAGTCGACGCTCAGGTGGAGCTCACCGTTTTCAAAGGAGGCGCTGAGAGGTCCCTGACAGTTGTCGCTGGGTGTGGTCATGCGGCGTTCTCCCCGGCCATCGGCTCTGAAGCAGTAGAGAGCGTCAAGAGGTTCTCCTTGTTTCGTGGCAAGAGGCGTGACGTTTCGCCAGCAGCCTTCCAGAAAGGAGAGGTCGTTGCGGGCTGCGGCGCCTTCCGGGATCTCCAGGTGGGCTCCCGAAGGCGGCGTGCCGGGCGTGAAGAGGGGACGGGAACAGCCGCCGGGCAGGTGCCCCAGGAGAGCCAGCGCGAGAGCGGCGAGAAGCAGCAGGCCCAGGAGGGGCAGAAGAAAGGAGAGGCAGCCCCTGCGGGGAGCGGGAGCCGGGAGGCCGGGGACGGGCGCGGCGGCGCGGGGCGGAAGCTCAGACCCGGGAAGCGCCGCGCTCCCGGGCGGAAGCCCGGGCTCAGGGGCTGGCTCCGGGGCGGGATCAGGCGCGGGCGCGGGATCTGCCGGCACGGCGGAACGGACGGGCTCGGGTCCCGGCTCGGGTTTCGGCTCGGGAACGGCGTGGCGGCGGACAATGTCTTCGGGGACCGCCTGGGTCATGCCCGCCGCGAAGCCCCAGTTGATGAGCAGCGGCCGGCCGTTCAGGGAGTAGATGTCCTCCCTGGAGGGATGCCGCAGGGCGAAGCGGAGGAGTTCGGGCAGGGGGGAGGCGAGGGCGCTTCCCTCATGGGCCAGCAGGCTTTCCAGAGCCCCGGCGCAGCGGTCGAAGCGCGCCAGAAGCGCTTCCTGCTCTTCCGGGGCGAGTTCGGCCAGCGGGACGGGCCTCGTGTCTCCCGGAGCGTGCCAGTCCGTGATTCCGCCCGGATCATGGACGGGCTCCGCCAGAAAGGAGCCCGCGTCGGGCATGCCCCTGGCGGCCAGCTCGTCCGCGTGCTGGGTCAGAAAGGAGTGCAGCTGATCATAGCAGAAGGGCGCTTCGATGCCCTGGCAGGTGAGGGGCTGCATGTCGGAGCGCCGGCTGGTGGCAAAGTGAAGACTCATGGATCTGTGTCTGATACCCCCGGACAGGACGCGGCGCGGGGAGAGAAGAACCTGACGGAGAACTCGGTCCGGGGCCTGCTATCTGCGCACCAGCCGGGCCTCCCAGGGAGATCCGTCCGCTTCCCAGCCCTGGCAGCTCGTGTTTTCCCCCGTGCCCTGGCAGCTCACCAGGGACTCCAGCCAGTACGGGCCTCCCGCGCGGGCCGCTCCGGGGAAGGATCACTGGCGCACGAAACCGGCATCCCACTCCTTGCCGGTCTCCTCTCTGCCCCGGCAGTTTGTGTGTCTGCCCGAGCCGGTGCAGATCACATTTTCACCGACAAACCAGGAGGAGGAGCTTCCCGGGCTGCACTGGGCCCGGTCGACGCTCAGATGGAGCTCACCGTTTTCAAAGGAGGCGCTGAGAGATCCCTGACAGTGCCCGCTGGGGAGGCTCAGGCTGCGCTCTCCCCGGCCGTCGGCTCTGAAGCAGTAGAGGGCGTCAACCTGTTCTCCTTTTGTCGTGGCAAGAGGCGTGACGTTTCTCCAGCAGCCTTCCAGAAAGGAGAGGTCGTTGCGGGCCGCGGCGTCTTCCGGGATCTCCAGGTGGGCTCCCGAAGGCGGCGTGCCGGGCGTGAAGAGGGGACGGGAACAGCCGCCGGGCAGGTGCCCCAGGAGAGCCAGCGCGAGAGCGGCGAGAAGCAGCAGGCCCAGGAGGGGCAGAAGAAAGGAGAGGCAGCCCCTGCGGGGAGCGGGAGCCGGGAGGCCGGGGACGGGCGCGGCGGCGCGGGGCGGAAGCTCAGACCCGGGAAGCGCCGCGCTCCCGGGCGGAAGCCCGGGCTCAGGGGCTGGCTCCGGGGCGGGATCAGGCGCGGGCGCGGGATCTGCCGGCACGGCGGAACGGACGGGCTCGGGTCCCGGCTCGGGTTTCGGCTCGGGAACGGCGTGGCGGCGGACAATGTCTTCGGGGACCGCCTGGGTCATGCCCGCCGCGAAGCCCCAGTTGATGAGCAGCGGCCGGCCGTTCAGGGAGTAGATGTCCTCCCTGGAGGGATGCCGCAGGGCGAAGCGGAGGAGTTCGGGCAGGGGGGAGGCGAGGGCGCTTCCCTCATGGGCCAGCAGGCTTTCCAGAGCCCCGGCGCAGCGGTCGAAGCGCGCCAGAAGCGCTTCCTGCTCTTCCGGGGCGAGTTCGGCCAGCGGGACGGGCCTCGTGTCTCCCGGAGCGTGCCAGTCCGTGATTCCGCCCGGATCATGGACGGGCTCCGCCAGAAAGGAGCCCGCGTCGGGCATGCCCCTGGCGGCCAGCTCGTCCGCGTGCTGGGTCAGAAAGGAGTGCAGCTGATCATAGCAGAAGGGCGCTTCGATGCCCTGGCAGGTGAGGGGCTGCATGTCGGAGCGCCGGCTGGTGGCAAAGTGAAGACTCATGGATCTGTGTCTGATACCCCCGGACAGGACGCGGCGCGGGGAGAGAAGAACCTGACGGAGAACTCGGTCCGGGGCCTGCTATCTGCGCACCAGCCGGGCCTCCCAGGGAGATCCGTCCGCTTCCCAGCCCTGGCAGCTCGTGTTTTCCCCCGTGCCCTGGCAGCTCACCAGGGACTCCAGCCAGTACGGGCCTCCCGTGCAGGCCGCCCGGTCCGCTTCCACGCGGAGAGTGCCGCCTTCGTAGCTCGTCCGGACCGGACCCTGACAGCTGCCGCCCGTGTCTGTCCGGATGTGCCGCTCGCCCTGGCCGTCCGCCCGGAAGCAGAATTCCAGATCGACGGAGGGCGTGTCCTCGGAGGGAGCGTTGCGCCAGCAGCCTTCCAGGAAGGAGAGATCCCCGCCGGACGCGGCGCTTTCCGGAATGGCGAACTTCGTGCCCGGGGCGACGGCGGGCTTTGCCGGGGGCTCCGGTCCGGGAGCGGGTTCGGAAGCGGAAACCTGCCCGCTGCTTCCGGACGTCTGCTGCCCGCTCTGTCCGGCCTGCTGAAACACGAAAAAGGAGGCGAAGCCCAGGAAAAAGGCGAACGCCATGGCGGCCGGCAGGGCGAAGCGCCGGAGAGTCTGTCCGCCGGGGATCCGGCGCTTTCCGGCGGCCGGTGAAACCTGCGTCATCCGGTCGGCGGCGGGCGGCAGATCCTGAGCCTGCGGGAGAAGCTCCTGAACGGGAGACTCAGGACCGGGCGCCGGAGAGGCTGCCGGGGAGCCGGGCGCGCCGGGCGTAACCTGAGCGGCCAGCCTGGTCAGGGGTTCCGCGGGCCCGGCGGACGTCGGAAGAGCCGACGGAGCCTCTTCCGGGACTGTCGGGGGAACCGTCTGAACGGGTTCGGGCCGGGGGCCCTGGGAAAGCGGCGCGGGCCCGGGCGCGGCGGGGGCAGTCAGCGGGGTCTGAACCGCCGCGGATTCGGGGACGCCGGCGGGAGAGGGCGCGGCCTGGCGGACAGGGGCCGCCTGAGGAGGCTGGTGCAGAAGGCGGGGCGAGGGGACCGGCTGGCCTTCTCCCCTGGCAAAGCCCCAGTTGATGAGCAGAGGATGCCCGCCGAGGACAAAGATGTCCGCCTGGGAGGGGTGCTCCACCGCGAGCCGGAGAAGACCCGGCAGGGGTCCTGGGAACTCCCCGGCCTTTTCCGCCAGGAAGCCTTTCAGGGCGTTCGCGCACCCGGCCAGCTCCTGGAGGACGTTCATCTGCGCCGCGGGGTTCAGCTGCGCCAGAGGGACGGGGATCCCGTCCCCCGGCGCGAACCAGTCGGTGAGCCCGCTGGATTCGTGCTGGGGTTCCGCCAGGAACTGCGCGGGGGCGGGCATCCCTCTGGCGGCCAGTTCGTTCTGGTGTCTGACCAGAAAGGCCTGCAGCTGGGCGTAGCAGTAGGCGGCGCCTATGCCTTCATGGTACAGAGGCTGCATCTCGGTTCTGCGGCTGACGGCAAAGCGCTCACCCATCCTGTCTTCTCCTTGCGTATGCTGGCCTGGAAAATTCAGGAGTTCTGTCTAGCATTGCCTCCGGAGGCGCGCAAGGCCCGGATTTCCGCTGTCACTTGCCTTTCTGCGGTGAAGTCCGCAACTGTGTGGACTCCTCTGTTCCGGGAGCCTGCCGGAAAGCCGACCCGCCGGCCCGCCGCCGGGGAAAAACGAAGGCCTCCGGGGCGCCGTCGCCTTGAGCTGAGCTGGCGGCGTTTTCCCGCTGTCCGGAGAGCCGGGCGCAGGCCGCGGGCGGAATTCCGTCCCGCTTCTCATCCTGTCTCTGAAGAGCGCCCTGCCGCGCGGGACCGCAATGCCGTTCTGAACCGGCCAAGAGCGGGAGTCCAGGTCAGGGGCGAGGCAAAATCAGATCTTTCCGCGCGGAAGCGGAGCCGGCTGCGGCTCTGCCCCCGGCTTTGGAAGCGGTGCCGGTTCGGGGTGCGGCCCCGGGGCAGACAGGGGATGGGAGTGAGCCCCCTGGCTCGGACCCGGCCCTTCATGCGGTTCCGGCAGCCGGATCCGGGCGGGTTCTTCAGGACGCCCGTTCCGGGGAAGGGGCCCGGGATCTGCCCTGCCGCCGGCAAAGCCTGGGTTGAGGAGAAGGGGATGTCCGGGAAGGACATGGACGTCTTCCCGGAGAGGATGCTCCCGGGCAAGACGCGGGAGGCCAGGCAGGGGGCCTGCCGCTCGGCCGTCTTTCCGTTCAGGAAGGCGTCCAGGGCTCTTCCGCAGCCTGCGGGTTCCGCGAGA
>CAZFTQ010000074.1:0-11228 GCA_964522365.1 uncultured Desulfovibrio sp.
GTTCCGGGAGGGGGAAAGCGGGGAGGCACCGCCTTCCGATGGGGGAACCGGGGAAAAGGCGTGGCGCTCCGAAGAAGCCCCCACTCGAGGATCCCGGAGGCGCAGGCTTCCGCGATCCGCTGCATAACCGGGGCGGGGTTTTCTTTCCCGCACTGGCAATCACGGCCGAAGCTGACCAGGAAACAGGCAGATCCGCGGAAGATCCCCCTGCGCTCTGAAAGAAGAAGCAGGAGAGACGGAGGCGGAAAGAGAGAAGATGCCGGAGGCGCCGCCGGAAGCGATCCCGGGGCTTTTTCCCCTCCGGGCCGCGCGGAGAGGCCTGCAGGGCCTGCTCAGGGGCAGCCTGAGGCTGCGGGTTCCCCGCTTTCCCGGACAGATCCGTCCGGGGCGGCCTGCTCAGGGTCCCTGTCCCCCGCGCGCATCCCCCGGAAAAAAAGAGAAGCGGAGCACAAAAAAAATTTTTTTCCGCCGGATCCTCCCGCCCACGGCCCGACTTCGCGGACGGGGAAGCCCCGCCCGCTCTTCTGATTTTTGACAACGAATTCCAATTTTGATATTGATTCGTGCCAGAGCCGAGGCCGCGGACAGCGTCTTCCCCCGGCGCCTTTCAGCCACGCTTTCGCCATCCGCCGCACCGGCAAGGAGACGGCCATGGTTCAGAACATCATCGTCATCGCCATTGTCATTCTCTGCGCGGGCCTCCTGTTCAGGCATTTCCGGCGCAGTTTCCGGTCCAAATCCTGCTCCTGCTGCCCCGCCACGGGCGATGCGGTCTGCCGCTGCGGCTGCGGCGAGCGGAAGAACTGAACGGAAAGCCGGAGAGAGGCGCTTCAGCGCCCCCTTCCGGCTCTCCCCGGGGTTTCGCGGTCAGGGCATGAACCCGCGCCTGCTCAGAGCGCCCTGCGGCGCTGGCAGACATGGCGGGCAATGAGACCCGCCAGGAGCAGACCCGCCGCCATGTGAGCTCTTTTCACGCCGCAGAAGCCGCTCGCGACGGTGAGGCCCAGAAGGCCGAGCAGCAGGGCGTTGCCCTTCTTCACGCCGAAGGGCTTTCTTTCCACGGTTCCGGCGGCGGACGCGGGCGTCAGTGTCGTCATGGGAGGTCATCCTCATCTTCCTCCGGCTGCTCGCCGGAGCCTGGGGCGCGGACGGCGCCGGAAAGACCTGAAACCCGGTTTCAGTCTTCCCGAAAAACCCCGCCCACGGCCGATTGCAGTTCTTCATCAAAGAGACTGCAACTGCCGCCTCTTCAATGCTTTTTCATTCTGGCACAGTCTGCAACAAAAGACAAATCATTCTTTCCGCATTTCAATGTCCGTATTTTTTCTCAGGGAACTGCCATAAATTGAAAATCAATTCTTCTTTCTTCTGAACGGACAGCAGATTTCAAAAAATTTTTCATTTTTCTTCCACACAAGGCCGCAAGGCCGCAAACAATCAAAGATTCAGGAGATCTCGCATGCCTTCCACCGTCAGCCTTCGCACCATGAAAGTCGGGGAGTCCGGACGCATCGCCGCCGTGGAGGCGCCGGGCGAATTAGGTCGTCGTATCAGGGATATGGGACTCATTCCCGGCACCACCGTGGCCGTTGTGGGGCGTGCTCCCCTGCACGATCCCGTCGCCTTGCGTCTTTCCGGTGTTACTGTTACTCTGCGGAACAAAGAAGCCGACTACATCAGCATAGTCCGCTGAATGCAGACCTTAGGGTCAGCTTTTCGGTCAAGTGCAGATCGCTCCCGGGATCAGAGGCCTCTTCCTCCCCGGGAGTCCTTCTGTCCCGGCCCGGACTTTTTTCCCCGTCCGGCTTCACAGCACCCATAAAGGAGGTTCAGCATGAACACCGGTCTCAAATGCGCCCTTTTCTTCGCGGGGGGCGTCGCTCTGGGCGCCCTCGGCGCCGTGGCCCTGTCCCGCGGGACACTCAACCTCAAGCCCGTGGCCGCGGGCATCGTGAGCCGCGGCATGGATGTGAAGGACGCCATCGCCGCCGGCGTGGCGAAACTGAAGGAAGACGCTCAGGACGTGGTGGCCGAAGCGAGCGCCCGGCAGGCCGAGCGCAGAGATCAGGAACAGGCCGCCGGATAAGAGGACCAGAGCGTGAGCTTCCGTATCGTCCATGAACTGAGAGGTCTCTTCTCTGACGGAAACGTCACCTGCGCCGGGCGCATGCGCTGCCGCTGCGGCCTCAGACTCACCCTGGAGGAAGCCACCGGCCTCGCCGATGCGCTGGCCGCCCTGGACGGCGTGGTGGGCGTTTCCGTCAATCCCTTCATCGGCAGCGTCCTGCTCTTCTACGGGGACGACTCCGACCGCCTGGCCGCCCTGCGCGTTCTCGCCGAGGCGGGCGATGCCTTTGACGCGGCCAGAGCCGCGCCGGGATTTCATGGCGAATACGCTCCCGCCCCCAGGGCGGAAGGACTGACGGCGGCTGTCAGGGACATCGCCTGTCACTACCTCCTGCGGCCCTTCCTGCCCTGGTGGTACAGCATCCCCATGGCCGTCTTCCACGCGGTGCCCTATCTCTGGCGGGGACTCAGGGATCTCCTGCGCCTGCGCCTGCACGTCTCCGTGCTGGACGCGGCGGCCATTCTGGTCTGTCTCCTGCGCCGCGACTTCCGCACGGCCCGCACCCTCACCCTGCTCCTGGGCGTCGGCGACGACCTGGAAGAGTGGACGAGGCAGAAGTCCCTGGCCTCCCTGAGCGACAGTCTGGACTGCACCACGGACCAGGTCTGGGTCAGGGATCCCGACGGCACGGAGCGCCTCGTGACTCTCCGGGACATCAGACCGGGCGACATCGTCATCATCAACGCCGGCAGCGCCATCCCCGTGGACGGCACCGTGGTGGACGGCGAAGGCGTGGTGAATCAGTCGGCCATGACCGGCGAGCCCATCGGCGTGGTCCGGGAGCCCGGCCACTCGGTCTTCGCCGGCACGGTCATGGAGGAAGGAACCCTCCATGTGCGGGTGAGCAAGGTGGGCGACGAAACCCGCCTGCGCCAGATCGTCAGCTTCATCGAAGAGTCCGAGGCCCTCAAGGCCGGCATCCAGGGCCGCTTCGAGCGCATGGCCGACATGGCCGTGCCCTTCACCTTCGGGCTGGCGGGCCTCGTCTGGCTCCTCACCCGGGATCCCATCCGGGCCTCTTCCGTGCTTCTGGTGGACTATTCCTGCGCCCTCAAGCTCACGACCCCGCTCACGGTGCTCGCCGCCATGCGCGAGGCCGCCCTCAACCGCGTGGTCATCAAGGGCGGACGCTTCCTGGAAGCGCTCCGGGACGCGGACACGGTGGTCTTCGACAAGACGGGCACCCTCACCAACGCGACTCCCCGCGTGGCGGCCGTCATTCCGGCGCCGGGCTTTCAGAAGGAGATGGTTCTGGCCGACATGGCCTGTCTGGAAGAACACTTTCCCCATCCCGTGGCGCGGGCCGTGGTCCGGGCCGCCGAGGAGCGCGGTCTGGGGCATCCCGAAGAGCACGACACGGTCCAGTACATCGTGGCCCACGGCGTCTGTTCGCTGCTGCGCGACCGCAAGGTGGTGGTGGGCAGCCGCCACTATGTGGAGCACGACGAGGGCATCGACCTCTCGCCCCTGGCGGAGGCCATCGAGGAGCAGACGGCGCTCGGCCGATCGCTTCTCTTCCTGGGCGAAGGCGGCAGGATCGCCGGACTCGTGGCCATCGAGGATCCCCCGAGGCCGGAGGCCGTCCGCGTCATCGGGGCGCTGCGGGACGCCGGCATCGACCGCGTTCTCATGATCACGGGCGACGACGAGCGCACGGCCAGGGCCATCGCCGGCCGTCTGGGCATCACCGAGTACCGCGCGGAGGTGCTGCCCTCCGACAAGTCCGACATCATCACCGGTCTCATGGCCGAAGGCCGCCATGTGCTCATGGTGGGCGACGGCATCAACGACGCTCCCGCCCTCTCGGCCTCCACCGTGGGCGTGGCCATGACGGACGGGACCGACCTCGCCCAGGGCGTGGCCAATGTCCTGCTCACCCAGTCTTCCCTGGAGGGCCTGATCACGGCCCGTCTCATGGGCAGGCGATCCATGGAGCGCATCCGGAGCAACTTCGTCCTGACCATGGTCTGCAATTCCCTCTTCCTGCTGGGCGGCGTCACGATGCTGCTCTCGCCCGGCCTCTCGGCCTTCCTGCACAACATGACCACGGTCCTGCTCTCCATGCGGGCCATGCGCCCCAATCTCCGGGAGGGCGATCTGCTTCCGCCGGACGGGGCCGGCCGAAGCCCCGCCGTCTAGGGCCCTTCTTCTTCCGCAGGCCGGCGAATCCCTTTTTCGCCGGCTTTTTTCTGAACCGGAGCTTTTTCGTGGATACCCCTCCTGGCAGACTGGAACTCATCGCCTTCGCCCGCCATGTCACGAGCTTTTTCCCGGGCCGCGTCCGGGTGCGGCACCCGGCCCTCAGAAAGGCGGCCGTCGCGGCCGAGGCCCGGGCCCGCCTGGAAAAGGAGGAGGGCATCACCGGGGTCGAGGTGAACACCGTGACGGGATCGGCCCTCATTCTCTACGACGCCGGGAAACTCTCCCGGGACGAGCTCATCGCGAAGGGCGTTGTCTGGGCGCGCTGGCTGAAGTCCATGGCCTAGAGGGGAGCTGCCCTCCCCCGGGTGAACCCGAAAGGACCTGCGCGCAGGCCCTTGGGAAAAGAAGGCGGGGGCCGCCCGCCTTTTTCTACGGTCCTGAAACCGCCGCGCCCGGTCTCTTTGCTCCCCTCCCCCCTGCGGGGGCAGAAAATGGGGCGATCCGAAAACGCCCTGAAAAAATCTCTTCCTGGATATTGACTTTGAAATCCAATTTCATTATCTTTTTCTCGGACAAGGGAAAAGACGCCCCGACAGCCTGAAAACCTCAAGCCCCCAAGGAGACGAGCCATGCAGCCATTACAGATACTCCCCGCTCTTTCCAGCCGCAGAAACGGCGGCAACCTGCACGTTTGTCTGGGCAGGGCCCCCGACGCGGCCGTGCTTGAGGATCTGGCGGGCCTGCTCGGCTCCTGGCAGGGCGGCAGGCTCTTCCTGGATGTCCGGGCTCTCGACCGCGTTCCCCCCGAAAGCGCGCGTGCCCTCCGGGAGGTTCTTTCGGCCTCCCCCGTGCCGCCCAAGTCCGTCTACTTCAAGGGCGAGCCGGGCTTCGGACTGGCGGGCACGGGCAACCGGGTCATCGTCATGAAGAAAAAGTCCGACCGCGGGAGCGCCGCTCCCGAGGCCCGGGCCCGCTTCGCCGCGCGTCCCTGCGGCTGCCGCCGCGGCTGCGGCGGGGGCTGCGCGGGCTGCCGTCACGGGGAGAGCGGGGACATCCCCGCGGGCGGCGCCGGCACGGCGGCCTGACCTCCCCCTTCCCCCCCCTTCCTTTCCTTCCCTTCAGCCCCACGGAGGCTCTCATGAGCAAAGTTCTTCTGGTCTACGGTTCCACCACCGGCAACACGGAAAGCATCGCCGAAAAAATCGCCGCCCTGCTCAAGGAGGAAGGCGTCGAAGCCGAGGTCCGCAACGCCGCGGACATCGGCGACGCCTCCGGTCTCGCGGCGGGTTTTGACGCCGTCCTCATGGGCTGCAGCTGCTGGGGCGACGAGGACATCGAGCTGCAGGACGACTTCGCCCCGCTCATGGATCAGTTCCCGGCCATGGGTCTTTCGGGCAAAAAGGCGGCGGCCTTCGCCTCGGGTGACTCCTCCTACCAGCACTACTGCGCGGCCGTGGACGTCATCGAGGAGGCCGCCAGAGACGCGGGCGCCGAAATCATCGCCTCCGGTCTCCGGGTGGAAGGCGACGCCTCGGCCGCCCCCGCCGAGATAGCCGAGTTCGCGGCCCAGGTGGTCAAGGCCCTCTAGTTTTTTCACCCCGGTAACTGAAAAGAACTTTCACATTCTTTTCCTCCTCTCCTTCCTCTCCCTCCAGCCCCCTTGCCCGCCGCCTCCCCTCCGGGGCGCGGCGGGACCAGGGGGGCCTTTTCGCGGAAAAAGCTTTCAGGAAGAAGGACTCAAGGCCTCCTCAGGCCTTTTCCCCCGCCCGCCGGGCGAGCCAGGCCTCCTTCAGTCCGGCCATGGCCTTTCTGTCCAGGAAGCGCTGGTTCCGGCTGCCCCGGAACTCGAGTTCCAGATCCCGCTGTGCCTCCAGGTAGGGGCCGTCGACGAGCCAGTCGAGCTCCTCCAGAAGAGCCGCCGTGTCGGGATCCTCCAGACTCCTTTCCAGGAGTTCCTCGTAGGTATAGCCCGAGAAGGCCAGCACGTCCCTTCCCGAGGCGTGGACCTGCCGGGCGATCCAGGCCAGGGGCCCGGGCTGGAGAAAGGGCTCGCCGCCCGAAAAGCTGATGCCCGAGAGGAGGGGATCGCTCTCGAAGAGCGCCAGAATCCCGTCCGCCTCCATGAGCTCGCCGCCGTCCAGAGCGTGGGTCTGGGGGTTGTGGCAGCCGGGACAGTTTCTGGTGCAGCCCTGCACGAAGAGCGTGAACCTGAGGCCGGGCCCGTCCACAATGCTTTCTTCTTCAAGGCCCGCGACGCGCAGGGTTCTGCTCATGCTCTTCTCTCCTTCAGGGGAACAGGCGGAAAGGGGATTCCCCTCCCGCGCAGACCCTTTCTAGCACGGGCAGCGGATTTTTTCCACGCCGTCCGGCGGGCGCGGCCCGGCCGGACCGATCAGGCGGCGGACCCCGGTTTTCCCGGGGGCTCCGACCGCGGGGAGGTATGAACCGTGACCAAGGCAGACGTTGTCAGACGCGCCGCGCGGGAAGCGGGCGTTTCACAGGTGATGGCGGAAAAGGTGCTGGCAGCCCTGCTGGTCACCCTGCACGAGAGTCTCGCCGCGGGAAAGCCCGTGCGTCTGCGGGGCTTCGGGAGTTTCACGCTCTCCGCCCACCGCGAGCGCCCGGGCCGCAATCCCGGCACGGGAGAGACCATCGTCATTCCCTCCTGCCTGAAGGCCCGCTTTTCGGCCTGCCGGGAGTTTCTCCGGGCGCTCAACGGAAAGTAGATCCGCTCCGGGGCCCTCTCAGGACGACTTGATGCGGCGGATGTCCCGCAGGGGAGATTCGCCGAACATGCGCTTGTACTCGCGGTTGAACTGGGTGATGCTCTCGTAGCCCACGGCCATGGCCGCCACGGCGGCCTGCTCGCTTTCGGTGAGCATGCGGCGGCGGGCCTCCAGCAGGCGCAGCTGCTTGCGGTACTGGATGGGGCTCATGCCGGTCTGGCGCTTGAAATGCCGGTGCAGACTGGAGACCGACATGTGCACCCGGCGGGCGAGATCTTCCAGACTCAGGGGTTTCGCGATGTCCTGCTTGAGGAGGCTTATGGCCTGGACCACGGGACTTCTGGGCAGACTCAGGCGGTAGAGATCCTGAAGAATGCGCCCGTGGGGGCCCGCCAGCACGAGATAGTGCAGTTCCTGGAGAATGATGGGCGCCCGGACGGGAATCTGCTCCGGCTTGTCCAGCAGTTCCATGAGCCGCACGAAACAGCCCAGCAGATCGGCGTCCGCGGGCCCTGCGACCACGCTTTCCACCGGCCCCTGAGGCTCCCTCTCTTCGGGCTGGGGCATCTTCAGGCTCAGCTCCAGCAGGGTGCCTCTGTCCAGATAGGCGAAGATGCCCAGAAAGGGCTCCTTGTCGGAGGCGTGGGGGAAGCAGCTCGCGATGGGAATGTCCAGGGCCACGAGGCTCAGATCGCCCGCGGTCATGTCAAAGTCGCGGCAGGAGCCCGGCGTGCCCACGGTAAGGTGCTTGCGGCCCTTGAGGATCACGGAAATGACCGGGCCCTGCAGTTTGTGTTCGGAGCCCGCGTCGCAGTCTCTTCTGACCGTGAAGAGACTGGGAACCGGCGTGGGAGACGGTCCGATCGCGGCGTCGCCCCGCCGATCCACAAGTTCGCGCAGCCGGGCAAGCAGAGCCCGCGCTTCCTCGGTGAGAAGTTCCTCGGCCATGGTCTTTCCTCCGCAGCAGCAAGAACAGAACTTCAGTCTCAGTTCCGAAAAAAGATAGCTTTTTTGCCGGTGAGGATCCAGAGCGTAGAGGAAGAGAGAATCAGGCAGGAAAAGACTTCTCCGCCTCGGCCGAAGACTCCCCCTGAAAAAAGGTTCTTCCTCCTCCGGGGAAGAAGCACGGGAGGCTTCTTCCGCAGTCCCGCTGGCAGGAGCGGAAAATTCCTTCTCTTTCTCTGAAAAGCGCAGGGAGGGAGGCCGCGGGAACGCGTCCTCAAGGGGGCGACCGGAAAACGGATCCGGATCCCCTTCCCCGTCCCCCGAGTTGTTTCCCCTCACGCCGGGCCGGCCCTGAAGGGGAAGAGCATCCTCCAGGGCAGGCTTTTTTGTCTCTCCGCCCGAAAAATTCAGGCGGCGTCCGCATTCGGAACTGCTTTGCTCAGGAAGCAGGCATGAAAGTCTGCCGGCGCTGAACCGGCCGTTGTCGTCCTGAAGGCTGATCAGGAGAAGCTCAGGCACGGGAAGCAGCCCCGGAAACAGTCAAGCCGGAGACCGGACTCTGACAGTCCGGTCTCCGGCACTGCCCGCGGGCGGGGAGATGCCCGCCTTCTTCACTCGATTCTGGAAACTTTTTCAGCCAGACACAAGCGTCTGACATGCCGGCCGGCAGGCAGGATTTTGCCCGTTCCGGCCTGACAGAATGCAGTTTTTACAGGGATTTGATTTTCATCAGGGCTTGTTCATCCCCCTGTTCGGCCGCTTTTCTGTACAATTCCACAGCCTTGGCAAGATTCCGCGGGACACCCAGTCCTTTTTCATACGACAGGCCCAGATTGTATTGCCCCTTTGCATCTCCCTGATCAGCCGCTTTGCGGAACCACTTCACCGCCGCGGTGTAACTCTGTGTGACCCCTCGCCCCATTGTGTACAACACGCCCAGGGTGTTCTGAGCCTTGGGTTCTCCTTGCTCAGCGGCTTTTCTCAACCACTTGGCAGCCTTGGCACCGTCTTCGGGAACACCGACGCCATCATTGTACGCCAGACCCAGGGCACACTGGGCGAGGGCATATCCCTGTCCAGCCGATTTTCTGAGCCACTTCACTGCCTTGACTGCATCCCTGGCGACAACGCGGCCCTCCAGGTACATGGCCGCCAGATCAAACTGCGCGGTCGCGGACCCTCGTTCCGCCTCGATTCTGACTTCCTCAAAGGACTCTGCGTAACATTGAGGGGCCAGAAGGCAGACCAGGACAAGGCAGACAGACAGAGCAAAGACGCCGCGAAACATGTCCTTCACAGTCCTGTGCTTTTGAAAGATTGTCATGACATGACCTCCAGTTGTGTGCAGGGAAAAATCAGCGTTGCGCCGACCGGGAAAGAGTCTGCCAGCCGGACACTCCGTGACGGATCCCTTTTTACCGGTTCAGCCTGCGGTAGGCGTCACAAGCGGCCTGGAGGCCGTTGTCACAGGCCATTCCGTAGTATTCTTTCGCTATTGCAAGGTTTTGCCGTACACCGTACCCTTCTTCGTACAGCATTCCCAGGTTGGCCTGAGAAGGAGCGTGTCCTTGCGCTGCGCCCTTTTCAAACCATTCTCTGCCCTTCCGGAAGTCCCTCCTGACGCCCAGACCGTTCACGTACAGGAAGCCCAGATTGCCCTGGGCCATGGCGTCCCCCTGCGCGGCGGCCTTGTCAAACCACTTTCGGGCTGTCCGGTAGTCCTTGCCGAGGCCCATGCCTTCCATATAGAAGACGCCCAACTTGCTTTGGGCTGAGGCAAGTCCCTGGGCCGCGGCCTGTTCATACCATTTTCTTGCCTCCCGGTAGTCCTGCCTGACGCCCAGGCCGTGCTCGTACAGCTCTCCCATGTTGCACTGCGCTACGGATAATCCCTGGGCCGCGGCCTTTTCAAACCATCTTCTGGCCTCAAGAAAATCCTGTCTGACTCCGCGGCCGTCCAGATAGAGGACACCCAGATTGCTCTGCGCCAGGGCAAATCCCTGAGCCGCGGCTTTTTCAAACCATTCTCTGGCCTTCTGGTAGTCCTGCATGACGCCTTGGCCGTTCATGTAGAAGACACCCAGATTGGTCTGGGCTATGACGTCCCCCTGCTGGGCTTCGCTCTCAATGGCCGCAATATCAAGGCCATAGGAAGTACCAGTCCCTGCCAAGAGCATCAGAAAGCTGAACAGAAGAAAGGCAGACATTTTTTTGAACGATATCAAGTGTTTCCTCCTCCCAGCATAATTCCTGTCAGCTGCACGGCGCTGCCGCTGTCCGCCCTGCTGGCGGGCGGTTTGAGAGATGAAACTGTCTGTCACGCGCACGATTCGACCCTGCTTCATTTTTGCGGTTCCGCCGGTCCGCCGCATTTCCTGCCTGTCTGGAACGGCTTCGACTGAACGTGTCTGGAACAGGTCTCTGACACAGCTCTCGCGCAAGGCTGAAAACTAGATCCCCAGCGCCCGGAAACAGTGACAGCTGGCGGCAGGCTGCGTCTGACTGAGCCGCCGTATGCACCAAGGTAGAGGCGGAGGCTGGGCGACAGGCAGCTTCTGCAGGCTGTTTCCCTGATTACAAGCAGGTATGCCAAAGCTCACCTGCGCAGGCCCGGCCTAGTTGTTCTTGAGCATCCTTTCCAGCGGACTGTAGCTGAGGGAGAAAACTTCATCCCCCCATTCCGCTTTGATGCCTGTTTCGCCGACGCTGTAGGCGGACCCTGCCGGGTCCTTTTTCTGCAGCCGTTCCCGGACAGCCCGCACGCGGCTGTCGCCTGAGTCCAGCTTTTCCAGTTTTGCCCGGATGCGCTGCTGAACGGCCTTGTTTTCCTCGACACCCAGGGCCGGATAGTAAACCGTGGCTTCGCTCAGTCCCCCGTGTTCGAAACTGTAGCGGATGGAAACCTGGGTGCCCGCGTCAATGTCAAAAAAGGAAAACGCCAAGGTTTCAATGACGTTCCTCTCGAACTGGAAGCCCTGGAAAGAAGACGCCAGAGAGAGCTCTTTCTGGATTACCTGTTTCGGACTGTCGCCCCAGTGCGAAAGCCTGACATCGACGGGATCGGCAGGTCCGGGCACCGCGTTCAGGTCCATGGAGAGAAGCTCCGCGACAGCGGCCTCAGGATCAACCTCTTTTTCGCAGCCCCGGTAGAGAAAAGATCTATTTGTTTTTTCTTTCTCCACAGGCCGGTAGGGCTCTTCAGGGAAGTCCCCCATGGGCCAGCTTTCCCCAAAGAGTACCGGGAAAAAGAAGTTGCTCCCCTGCTTTCTGACAATGACAATGTCCTC
>CAZFTQ010000075.1:0-5392 GCA_964522365.1 uncultured Desulfovibrio sp.
TATGCCATCAGGGGCAGAAAAACGCAAAAGGGACTTTATGGTCTGACTTTTTTCATCTTTGACAGCGGCAGAAAAAACGGGTTCAAGGCGCTTATTTACATGCACCGCTACCGGAGCGACCTCCTCGCCAGAGTCCGCACGGGCTATATCCACGAACAGCAGGAGCGCTACCGCACGCAGCTCAAACACATTGAAGACGCAAGGAGATCCGCTTCCTCATCAGATCTGGTGAAGCTGGCAAAACTGCAGAAAAAGTTCCAGGAGCAGGCGCTCGAACTGCAGAAGTACGAAGAAAAAGTGCATCATCTGGCGGATCAGATGATCGACATCGACCTCGACGACGGGGTAAAGGTCAATTACGCCAAATTCGCTGATGTGCTGGCGAAGATAAAATAGGATGCGGAGGATGTCAGCGTGGACGCCAACAAAATTGCTCAGAATTTGAAAGCACGGTTTGCCGCCCCGCTCCGGGACTTCTGCAGGCGCCGGATAATTTTCTGGCACGATGAAGACCGTGAGTTTGAGGAGATGCTGAAAGAGCTGGATATTCCGGGCGTCAAGAAAATCAGCCTGACCGGCAAGAACAACTTTGCCGTGAAAAAACTCCTTCTGCACGATGATCCGACCGGAAACTATCTCGTCTACGATCCTTTTTCTTATGCCAGACCTCAAGACGACTGGATGCGCGACATCGAGCATTTCAGCGAGAATTTCCGCGCAGATTACTGCTCCCTGCTGATGAGCGAACTGAAAATCACGGAACCGGCTTTACGGGAGACCGTCAGGCTTTACACCGGCTTTTTCAAAAGCAGACAGCGCATGGAAAAGCTCAAAAAAATCGGGAGAGACTACAAACTGCCCCCTCAGCTGCATATTGATGTCATGGCTGTCCTCTCGGGCCTTTCCGGAAAGTGTTCCGAGCGGGATGTCATCATTGCCGTGCTGTCAGACGGGCTGGACGAGGAAGCCAACAAGGCGTTGAAAGCCTTCAAACAGTATGGAAACATCAATGTTTTCAGAGAAATTGTTAAACAATACACAGGCTTTGTTCAAAGAGATGAAGAACCGCTTGGCCAGCTTGTCCAGTTTGCCCAACACATCCTTTTGTCGGCACTTGCCCATACGATGAACCAGGATGCTCTGAAGGGCCTTGAGCGGTTCATTTCTGCATCTCACAAAGAATATTGCTACAGCCTCGTTGCTGAGTGGAGAAGCCGGGAAGACAATTCCAAGCTGTTCGAGATCTGTCGTTTTGTGGAGACAAAACTGAAACTGCGCGAACGCTTTGAAAAGCTGGATATCAAGACTCTGCTTGACAGCGACATCTTTCCGGCGATTCATGAAACCATCCTCAACCGCACATTCTCTGAGCTGGCGGACCGCACACCAGAGCTCAACAAGGCAGAAGTCCTGCTGAGCATTGTGGAAAACCGTCGCACGTCCGGGTGGAGCAAACGCTACGCCGAGTACTGGAACTGTCTCTGTTCGATCGCCGGGATGCAGAAATTTTATCAGGCAAACGCCGGCGGTTTCCATATCGTGGAGCCGGAAGAGATCTGGAAGTTCTATACCGAACAGGCCTGCAGGATGGACAGTTTTTACCGGAACTTCCACTTTGCCTTTGGAAACACGCTCAAAAAAAGAAATCCTGTGCTTGAGGACAGCCTGAAGCAGGCAGCCGACTACGTGGAGCGTCTGTATCGGAACTGGTTCCTAGATAAGTTAACAGAGTGCTGGACGAATGCCGTATCTGACGATCTGACACAGAAGGGCTGCGTGTCAAAGATTGCCAGGCAGTGCGACTTTTATCTGAGCTACATAAAGAGAAATGCCGGTCGTACCCGCGCTTTCGTCATCATATCCGATGCTCTCCGCTATGAAGTTGCCGTGGAACTGTGCGAAGAAATCAACAAAACGCGCCGAGGCTCGGCAAAGCTGGAGGCTATGCAGGCCGTCTTTCCCTCAGTCACCAGATTCGGCATGGCAGCTCTGCTCCCCGGCAGGGAGATGTCTGTAAACGACAGAATGGAAGTCTTCGTTGACGGGATGCCTACCCGCAGTACCGAAGAAAGAGAAAAGATTCTGTGCGCAGCAGACAAGGACAGCCTCGCGGTTCAGCACAAAGCGGTCCTGACCATGAAACGTGAAGAGCGCCGCAGTCTTGTGAGCGGCAAGAACGTTGTCTACATCTACCACAACGCAATCGATGCCGTCGGAGACAAAGCCGCCACTGAGCAGAAGGTCTTCGATGCCTGCCATGAAGCCATTCAGGAACTGTCAACGCTTCTCGGAATAGTTGTCAATGACATGCAGGGCACGGATGTGTTCATCACCGCCGACCACGGCTTTCTTTACACGTACAGCCCCCTTGCGGAAAGCGACAGACTGAGCACAACGGTCTTTTCCGGCGTACTCTTTGAGTCTGGACGCAGGTATGCCATCACCTCGCCGGAGACTGAAGCTGATGATCTTCTGCCTGTTCAGATGAGCAAAGTGATTGCCGGAAAGCCGGTCAAGGGCTTTACGCCGCGGGATGACACCCGCATCAAGGTTGCTGGAGGCGGGGAAAATTACGTTCACGGCGGCATCAGCCTGCAGGAACTGGTCGTTCCCGTCATCGTCTACAAGAATCTCAGGGCCGACAGCAAAAACTACGTTGAGATTTCAAACGCTGGTCTGAAACTTCTGAACGAAAGCAGAAAGATTTCCAATCTGCTGTTCTTTCTTGATTTCTACCAGGACCGGCCTGTCGGAGAGAAGGTGCAGGCCTGTGAGTATTCCCTTTATATGACGGATGAGAAGGGTAAAGCCATCACTGACAGAAAAACCGTCATCGCTGACCGCACCGGCAGCGATCCTTCCGATCGCACTTTCCGCGTGCAGTTCAACCTGATCCCGCAAACTTACGACAGAAACAGCGTCTACAAGCTCGTGATAGCGAACAGCACGGATATCCCGCAGGAAATCAATTTCACGATTGACATTGCTTTTGCCGGCGACTACGGGTTTTAATGCGTGAAGGAGACCGAATAATGACCGCCCGCGAAGAAACCGGCATGACAGCCGAAGCCCAGACTGACCTGAATGCGAAACTGCGCCGGGTCTTCGATGGGAAAATCGTCCGCAAGGACCTGACAAAGAAGATAAAGGAAGGCGCGAATGTTCCCGTTTACGTTCTCGAATTTCTTCTGGGGCAGTACTGCAGTTCGGACGATCCGGCGGTGATAGAGACGGGAGTAAACGCGGTCAAGCACATCCTGTCGGAAAACTATGTACGCCCGGACGAAGCACAGAAGACTCTCGCCAAGCTGCGCCAGCTCGGGAGCTACACGGTTATCGACAGGATCACCGTGAACCTGAACATCAGAAAAGACGTCTACGAAGCCGAGTTTTCCAATCTCGGCGTCAATGCTGTCCCGATTCCCGATGAATATCCCACAAAATATGACCGTCTTCTCTGCGGCGGCATCTGGTGCATTGTTCAGCTCTACTACGAATACGATGAGGAAGACAAAAAAACTTCCCCTATTCATATCCGCAAGCTGACGCCGATTCAGATGCCTCATGTTGACATTGGTGAGCTGAAACAGGGCCGCAGAGAGTTCACGCAGGAGGAATGGATTACCGTTCTCCTGCGGTCAATCGGCATGAATCCGGACAGGCTGAACAACCGCGAGCGCTGGCTGCTGCTGGCCCGTATGCTTCCGCTCATAGAAAACAACTTCAATCTCTGCGAGCTGGGGCCGCGAAGCACGGGCAAGTCCCACATCTTCAAAGAGATTTCCCCGAACAGCATTCTTGTGTCCGGCGGTCAGACGACTGTCGCCAACCTTTTCTACAACATGGCACGCAATACTGTCGGGCTTGTCGGACTGTGGGACTGCGTAGCCTTCGATGAGGTGGCCGGCATCAACTTCAAAGACAAAGACGGCGTCCAGATTATGAAGGACTATATGGCGTCAGGCTCCTTCACCCGGGGAAAGGAAGAAAAAGCCGCCTCAGCCTCGATGGTTTTTGTTGGCAACATCAACCAAAGCGTTGACGTTCTATTGAAAACTTCAAGTCTCTTTGATCCTTTTCCGCCAGAGATGGGCACGGACACAGCTTTTCTCGATCGCCTGCACTGTTATATCCCCGGCTGGGAGATTCCGAAATTCAGGCCTGAACACTTTACGGACGATCTCGGCTTCATCACGGATTATCTGTCCGAATTTATCCGCGAGCTCCGTAAGGAGCAGCAGGGAGACGCCCTGGATAAATTTTTCCGTCTGGGGAAGAATCTCAATCAGCGAGATACGATTGCCGTCAGAAAAATAGTCGGCGGTTTTCTCAAACTGCTTTACCCGGACGGAGAGTACACAAAGGAAGAGATTGAAGAGATACTTGTTTTTGCGCTGGAAATGCGGCGCAGGGTAAAAGAACAGCTCAAAAAGCTGGGTGGAATGGAATTTTACGATGTAAACTTTTCCTACATCGACCTGGAGAGTTTGGAGGAGCGTTACGTCTCCGTCCCGGAACAGGGCGGGGGCAAGCTGATACCTGAGGGACTCTGCAATCCCGGCCAGGTCTACACTGTCTCACAGGGCAGGTCAGGCATGATCGGGGTTTTCCGCCTGGAATCTCAGATGCTGCCAGGCAGCGGAAAATTTGAACGGACGGGACTCAGTTCAGATGCAAAATGCAGAGAGTCAACAAATACGGCTTTCAATTATCTGAAGGCCAATGCCAGGCGCGTCAGCGGGACAATCAGCACCACGGCAAAGGACTATATCATAAACTATCAGGACTTGCAGGGCCTCGGCCTGACACGGAAACTCGCCCTTCCCACACTGATTGCACTGGCTTCCATCGCGATGGGCAAACCAGCCGTCAGCAGCCTGGCTGTGCTGGGCGATTTCAGCATTGCCGGGACTGTCATGAAAGTGGATGAGCTAGCAAACACACTGCAGGTGTGCCTCGACAGCGGGGCAAAAAAAGTTCTTTTGCCCATTACCTCAGCTGCTGACCTTGGAACCGTTCCGTCTGAACTTGTCGGGAGTTTTAACCTGATTTTTTATCAGAGTCCTGAAGACGCAATTTTCAAGGCACTTGGCGTAGAATAATTCATTTCAGCCGGCTTGTGTCACCCGGAAAAAACAGCCTTGGAATCCAGTTGAATCAGTCTCTGACATTGGCCTTGTCTCCCCGAGTCAGGGTGTCCGGTCGATTTGGAGGACACATCCCGCCCCGCTCCTTTCCGTCCAGTGGCTTCAACGAGACTGTCAGGAGTTCAAAGAGACCCTTCCCGTCATAAGAAAAGGGTCTCTGCCTTTGCCGTCCCGGGAAATTCCGTCAGTCTCCCGAGGCAGGCCGAAAGCAGGGGATTGGCCTTGGGAAGCATCAGGCCGGTATC
>CAZFTQ010000075.1:5402-11176 GCA_964522365.1 uncultured Desulfovibrio sp.
CTTTGCCCGCTGAGACTTCCCGGAAGAAACCCTTTCCAGCCCCTTCTTCGGATCAGTCCGGCTCCTGAACTCAGAGGCGTTCCGCTGTCTCAACATCCCGCCCTCCGGCCCTTTCCACCCGGCGCACAGAGACACGAAATTTCAGATTTTTCTGCGGAGAAAAATTTTTCCTGCCCGGTTTTCCACCGGCTTGTCCCTTGATGTCGGGGGCTAAGCACCGCAGAAGCACCTCTTCACGACCCCGCCGGCGAGGAATGCCCTGTTCAAAAACTGTTTTTTTTCTGGAAAAGTGTGTACAAAAACTGCACGCTGGACTGAAGGACCAGCCCTTTTCTCCGGAGGCCCTTCGGCAGGCTCTCCCTCCCCGGCGATCTCAGCCGGGACGCCTTCCTTCCTCCGGGATTTCCGGGAGCCTACTTTCCTCTCTCATTGCAGGCTCTTCTCTTCCTTTTCCCGCCCTTCTACCCGGATTCCTCAGCGGGCGCTGCCGCTCCCCCGCTCCCGGACTCATCTCTGGCACGGTTTGTGCTTCTTCCACGGCAAAGGACGGCGCAGCCGCGCCGCCCGGGCCTTCAGCACAAGGAGAACGAGATGAGCTCGATCTGGTGGTGGTAGACTCACACGCGTCCGCTCCCCCGGCGCCTGCCGGTTCAGGCCTCCCGGGGGCTGCGGTCCGGCCTCTCCAGGAGAACAATCATGCTGTTCAGACATTCCGTCATGCTGCTTGCTGCTGGTCTCGTCGGCTCAGCCCTGCTTTTCGGCAGCGCGCCGGCTCAGGCCGCGCCCGCCGCTCCCCAGGGCGTCGCTCAGGCCGCCCCCAGAGACATGCACAAGCCTCCCATGCCGCCCAATGCCATGAAACGGCCCGCGGAACCTCTCCGCAAAGACATCGCTCACCCCGGTAAACCCGGTCCCAGGGATCTCAAGCACCCCGGCAGGCCCGGCCCGAAGGATTTCAAACATCCCGGCAAGCCCGGCCCCAAGGATATCAGACATCCCGGCAGACCCGATCCCAGGGACATGAAGCACCCCGGCAAGCCCGGACCCAGGGATATCAAGCATCCCGGCAAGCCCGGAACCATGGACATGCGCCATCCGGTTCCCAGGGATCTCAAGCACCCTGGCAAGCCCGGTCCCAAGGACCTGAAGCACACCAGGCCTGCCCCCAGAGAAGTGCACAGGCTGCCCAAAGCCCCCAGGCCCCAGGGGGCGCCTGCGCCCGCTCCCAGGAAGCCCGAACTGGGCATTTAATCCTTCCGACCCGCGCCTGTGACGTACGGCCGACGATGGACCCTGCCGCCGGATTCTTCCGACCTCCGTCCCGCCGGCCGTTCTTTTCCCAGGTCGCATGACACGCCGGGTCCGGAAAGTCCCCCTCAGCTTCGGACCCGACTTCTTTCAGGAGAATCAATGACCACCAGAAAGATTCTGCTTATTCCCGCCCTCTTCGCCTGCCTCCTGCTCGGCGCCACCGCCGCGCTTGCCTGGCACGGCGGCCCCGGCTACTGCGAGGACGGCTGGTACGACCATCCGGGTCCCCGCCACCACGGCTGGGACGGCCCGCCCCCGCCTCCGCACCATCGCTGGGACGGCGACCGTGACGAACTCAGAGGCGACGTTCCGCCTCCGCCTCCGCCTCCTCCCGGCGGACCCCGTGGCCACAGGGGTCCCAAGGGTCCCAAGGGCCCCCGCCTGCTCCCGGACATGACGCCCGAGCAGGCGGCCCAGTGCAACGCCATCATGGAACCCTTCTTCCAGAAGGAGTCTGAAATCCGCGACAAGCTCTTTGTGGCCAGGGCCGAACTCAAGGCCCTTGAAAACAGGAGCGACGGCGATGTCACGGCCGTCACGGAAAAGGCAAAGGAAGTCGTCGCTCTGGACAACCGGAAGAGAGACCTCAGAAGGCAGCTGGACGAAGACCTCCGCAAGGCCGGCCTGCTGGACGAAGTCCGCGGCGACGTTCCGCCTCCGCCTCCGCCGCCCGGCGGACCCCGTGGCCACAGGGGACCCAAGGGTCCCAGAGGCCCCTATGTTCCCCCGCAGCTGACGCCCGAACAGGCGGCTCAGTACACCGCCATCATTGAAGACTTCCACCGGAAGGACGCCGCCATCCGCGACAGGCTCTTCGTGGCCAAGTCCGAGCTCAAGGCCCTTGAAAACAGGAACGACGGCGACGTCACCAGCGTCACCGAGAAGGCCAGGGAAGTCCTTGACCTGCGCAATCAGAAGCGGGACCTGAGAAGGCAGCTGGACGACGACCTCCAGAAGGCCGGCTTCTAGCCCTTCCTTCTCCTGACTGACCCGGACCAGACCCACGGGGCGGAAAAGACACTGTCTTTTCCGCCCCGCTTCATTTCTCAAGTGTCGGAAGAGCTCTCCCGCAGGGCCGCGACGCGAGGCCGGCCCTGAGCGAAAAAGACAATCCCGGGCAAGGATTGTGTCTTGCCGCGGGCCACGGCCGGTCCTACAGTTCCGGACAGCTGTCCCCTCGCGGTGCCGCCTGGAAACGGGGACAGCAGGGAAGGAAGACATGACAGACGCACTTCATCCGGACAGAAGGACCTTCCTCAGGGCGGGCGCCCTGACCCTGGGGGCCCTCGCCCTGAGGCCGGGAGATGTCCTGGCGGAAACAAAGTCCAGGGTCTTTTTCACCAGAAGCGTCACGCCCGAAAGCCTCATCCGGATTTACGAGGCGCTCAGTCATCCCCTCAGACCCCGGGTGGCCGTGAAGATCTCCTCCGGCGAGCCCGGCGGGCACAACTTTCTCCAGCCGGCCCTCATCGCCCCTCTGGTCCAGAAGCTCGACGGCACCATCGTGGAATGCTGCACGGCCTACAAAGGCCCCCGCAGGTACCCGAAGGATCACCGGGAGGTCATGAAACGGCACGGCTTCGCCGCCATCGCGCCCTGCGACATCCTGGACGAGGACGGCGAGATGTCCCTTCCGGTCAGGGGCGGCTTCCATCTGAAAGCGGATCTCGTGGGCAGCCGTCTCCAAAACTACGGCTCCGTCCTCATGCTCTCCCACTTCAAGGGACACGCCATGGGCGGCTTCGGGGGTGCGCTCAAAAACATGAGCATCGGTCTCGCCTCAAGCCGCGGCAAGGCGCGCATCCACTCGGCGGGCTGCACGGACGACACGGAGGAGAGACGGAAGCACAGACCCGAACAGGATCACTTCCTCGAGTCCATGGCGGACGCCTGCCGGGCCGTGGCGGACTTCACGGGGCCGGAAAACCTCGTCTACATCAATGTGGCCGCCCGCCTCTCCATCGACTGCGACTGCGATTCCCATCCTCATGAGCCCGAGATGGCCGACCTGGGCATCTTCGGATCCCTGGATCCCGTGGCTCTGGATCAGGCCTGCCACGACGCTGTCCTGCAGTCCCCCGATCCGGGCAAGGCCTCTCTCATCAGGCGCATGGAGGAACTGCACGCCGTCCATATCCTGGAAGCGGCGGAAAAACTGGGCCTGGGCACCCGGAGATGGGAGCTCGTCACCCTGAGCTGACCCGGACCGGAGACGCCCCCCGCGTTCTTCTTCAGGGGAAGACCGGGCAGAGGGAGGAGCCGGCCGCAAGGCCGGTTCCGGGGTCGGGCCTTCGTCCTGCAGCCCGCCCCGGAAAGACAGGCCGGAAGTCCTGTCGCCTCCCCTGCCCGCGTAGGCGTGAAATGCCCGTCAGGGGCCGCGGACGGGGCCTTTGAAAGCTGGACAGACATTCTTTCCGGCGCTAGAAAAAATCAGCGGCTGACAGGGGCAATCCCCTTTTTCACACAGCCTTGCGACCTGTCTTTTTCCACTCCCTCCGCGAGTCGGGAGGCACGGAGGAAGACAGCAAGACGACAGACGCGGCATGGCAGCCGGCCACTGCCTTGTGGGATGGCGGCAGCTGCCCGGCGGGGCCGGGCAGGCGGCGGGCGTCATGCCGGCGCACCGGAGAGGAGGCGCCCCTTGCGGGCGGACCTTCCCCTCCACCGCACTCTTCAGGAGAATCCCATGAGCAAGAAAGTTCTCATCGTCAACGCGAGCCCCAGGAAAAACGGCAACTGTTCCGCCATCTGCGCCGAATTCGCCAAAGGCGCCGAAGAAGCCGGCAACAGCGTGGAAACCGTTTTCCTGCATGAAAAGAACATCGGTTTCTGCACCGGCTGTTTCCAGTGCCAGGGCAACGGCGGTACCTGCATCCTCAAAGACGACATGGCCGGCATCCTGGACAGCCTGGTCGCCGCCGACGTGGTCGTCCTCGCGACCCCGGTGCACTTCAACTGCCTCACCGGCGAAATGAAGACCTACATCGACCGCACCTTCCCCAAGGTCAAGGAAATCCAAGGCAAGAAGGTCTACCTCGTCGTCGCCTGCGCCACTCCCGACCCGGCGCGCCATGAGAGAACCCTGCTCGCTCTGCGCAGCTACACCGAGCTGCTCCACGCCCAGGAAGCCGGCGTTCTCGGCGCCATCGGCGTCGGCGGCCCCGGCGAAGTGGCCGGCAAGCCCGTCCTGGAAGAAGCCCGCGAGATGGGCAGAAACTGCTGAAACCGGTCCCTTTTTCCGTTCTCCGGACCGTGCGGACATGCCGCCATGCCTGACGGCGGACGGACCTGAGCGGAAGAACGGGATGTGAAGCTTGCGCCCGCCCGGACACCTGCCCGGACGGGCGTTTTCCTTCTCCCAGAAAGCTTTTCCGGGAAGAGCTTTCCGCGTCCAGGCCGGAGAGCTTTTTCCGTTCAGGCCCGGATGGTTCCGCGCAAGGAGCAGGCCCCTCGCGAAAAGGAGCGGCAAGGGGAGGCACATTCTGTCACGGAACAGAGACAGAGCCCCTGAAATCAAAGACTTTTCCGCATCCGGACTGGACAGGCGGCCCCGTGCGCGCTAGAGGCATCCCCACGGGGGGAAGCGCGGAAATCGCGGCGCTTCCCGGAAATTCTCCGCGCCTTTGGGCGTTTCTTCCCGAAGCCCCCAGGCTCAGCCAGGGGTCCCCGGAGAGAAACAGAGGCGCGATCCCCCTGTCCGGGTCTTTCCCCGCGCGGCGGGCCCCGGGCGGGGGGTTACGGCTTTCCCCGCGGCCCTCTCCCGAAGGGGGCCGCACAGATCCCAGTTTCAATGGAGGAAATCATGGGCAAGAAAGTTCTCATCATCAACTCGAGCCCCCGGAAGACCGGCAACTGCGCGGTCCTCTGCAAGGAATTCGCCCGCGGCGCCGAAGAAGCCGGCCACAGCGTGGAAACCGTCGCCCTGCGCGAAAAGAAGGTCGCCCCCTGTCTCGCCTGCATGGCCTGTCAGAAAAACGGCGGCACCTGCGTGCAGAAAGACGACATGGCCGCCGTTCTGGACAGCATCGCCGCGGCCGACGTCATCGTCCTGGCCACTCCGGTCTACTTCTTCTCGGTCACTGCCCAGCTCAAGGCCATGATCGACCGCACCTTCGCCCGCTACACCGCCATCAAGGAAAAGACCTTCTACTGCTTCATGACCAGCGGCAGCCCCGCCGGGGTCGTGGCCGAGGCCGCTCACGCCACCATGAAAGGCTACATCACCTGTCTCGCCGGATCCACGGAAGCGGGCTGCATCCACGCCGGCGGCTTCAATGTCCCCGGCGAAGTGGCCGGCACCGACTTTGCGAAAGAGGCCTACGAGATGGGCAAAAACGCCTAACTGATTCCATCGGCTTTCAGGGCGGGACGAGGGGGCTACGGGCCCTCCGGGAAAAACGCGGTCCCGCCCCGGAAGGCTTTTTCCCGGGAACGCCCGGAGGGCATGGCTCTCCGGGCGTTCC